>JAQXAY010000251.1 GCA_029252685.1 Saprospiraceae bacterium
CTATATTCTCTTTCTTCATTTTACACATCTCTTACGGATTTGGATCTCTTAAAGGACTATTGACATCAAAAAAGATTTGAAAATAAACAAGTTGGATAAATGCAATTGGTT
Organism: Saprospiraceae bacterium; assembly: GCA_029252685.1. Classification (GTDB taxonomy): domain Bacteria; phylum Bacteroidota; class Bacteroidia; order Chitinophagales; family Saprospiraceae; genus AM-2324. Next base: position 112 of record JAQXAY010000251.1, read on the forward strand.
AATAAAAAGGTTACCTTTGGGCATTACTTATTTTGGTTGGTTTAATATTTAGGCCAACAAATCAATTTTTTTTTATGAATATTTTTGTAGCAAAGTTGAATTATAATTCAACTGAAGATCAGGTAAGAGACTTATTCGAAGGATTCGGTGAAGTTTCATCTGTAAAAATCATTTTCGACAAATTCGAAAATAGATCAAAAGGTTATGGATTCGTTGAAATGTCAAATGATGACGAAGCAAACGAAGCAATCAATAACCTAAACGACTCTGAATTTGATGGTCGTACGATCGTTGTTAAAGAAGCTCAACCAAGAGAAGAAAGAGGTGGTGGATTTAACAATAACAGAAGAAACAATTACAGAGACAGATATTAATCTAAATCTATAATGTTTCTCCACATTAGTGGAAAAAAAAAGGACTTTGAAATTTCAAAGTCCTTTTTGCTTTTCTATTAGTCAACAAGCCCTTCACTTTTTGCTTGTGCGATTGCATCATTTAATTCAACATGCTTCGGACTCTTCTTCCTTAGACGCATATTTAAAAACTCTACAAATAGAGAAAAGGCAATTGCAAAGTAGAGGTATCCTTTTGGAACAGCTGAAACAGGTGTCCCCATTACTTCCAAATGACCTAGATGTCCTCCTTCTACGATCAACATAAAACCAATCAAAATCAAAAAGGCAAGGCCTAACATTTGTATCGTTGGATTTTTATTTACAAATCGTCCTACGGGAACAGCAAAAGCCATCATGATACCTACAGATATAACTACTGCAATAATCATGAGTATCAAAGCACCCTGCAATCCATTCGTCATACCTACAGCCGTCAGAATTGAATCAAAAGAAAAAACGATATTGATTATAGTGATCTGTACTATAACACTTGAAAGAGAAACCTTTCCCTTTTTTGAACTAGTAACGTGCGGGTTATCCCCTTCCAGCTTATGGTGAATTTCTGTCGTACTCTTATACAATAAAAACAAACCACCGAGCATCAGCAGAAAACTCTGCCCAGTAAGGTCAAAAGATAAATAATCAGTATGTATACTAAACCATGCATTATCTTGCATTGACACTAGCCAACTTACACCAAATAACAAAACAATCCTCAGTACCATTGCTAATATCATTCCTACATTAGTGGCCTTCTTCTGTTCCTCATCATTCAACTTAGAACTTGAGATTGAAATGAAAATGATATTATCAATTCCAAGCACGATTTCTAGAAAAGTAAGCGTTAGCAGACTAACCCACATTTCGGGGCTGCTAAAATCAGGCATTTGACTTAAACTCATGAATTATATAATTACTTAATTGTAAAATTTTTCTAAATATACATTTTCATTAGAGTATGCATCCCTAGAATTCAGCTTTAATTAACTTTTTTAATTAACTTAACCAGACAAACAGGAAACATATGAAAATCTTTTTCTCTACACTATTTCTAGCTATTTCATTATCTCTTTCTGCACAGAATTTTTCTGTCTTTCATGAACCTCCTACGAGTCAATCCATAAGAAGTATGGCAGAGTGGGAAGAAACGGGAACACTTGTTGTTACATGGACATCTTTTAAAACAATTCTTGCACAGATAATTGCTGAAGCTAGCACAGAATGTGAGGTACTTGTTGTTTGTAACAGCGAAACAAATACTATTTCACAACTCCAGAACACCTATGGAGTCACCCTAAATAACAATATAAAATTCTTAGAAGCACCTTACAATAGCCTTTGGGTAAGAGATTATGGGCCGAATACCGTCTACCTTGACAACGATGAATTGGCAATTGTCGATTGGGTTTACAATAGACCTTCAAGAGTCAACGACAATACAATGCCAGAAAAAATTGCAGAAGAATTAGATGTTCCCATTTACATCACAGATGAATCACCCTATCAAATGGTGCATACTGGAGGTAATTACCATACAAACGGAGATGGACTTGCATTTTCTTCTGCATTGGTTATCGAAGAAAATGAACCTTTCAACCCTTATGGCACAGAACCTCTGACTGAGGATGAAATTGATGAAATCATGAGTAGCTTCATGGGTATCGATACTTACATAAAAATGGATGCCCTACCCTATGATGTAATTAATCACATTGACATGCACTTCAGACCATTGGATGAAGAAACAATTATGGTTGGAGAATATCCTACAGGCACATCAGATGGCCCTGTAATAGAGGCGAATCTCTTGTATGTGCTAGATAATTCCACAACACAATTTGGAACACCATGGAATATAGTAAGAATGCCTATGCCTCCAGAAAATGGTCAATACCCTTGGGGTGGAGGTGATTACCGAACCTATACTAATTCAGTAATCGTCAACAAGAAAATCCTTATGCCTACCTATGAATACCAATACGACACAACAGCAATTCGTATTTATGAGGAAAACATGCCTGGCTACGAGGTTGTTGGTATAAACTGTAACCAGATCATTCCTTCTCTGGGAGCTTTGCACTGTATTACAAAAGAGGTTGGCACACCAAATCCTCTGCGAATTGTGCACCAAAAAGTAACAGATAAGGGGCCTGGTACGCTTAGTGTTCCTGTTTCTGCACGCGTGACACATAAATCGGGTATTGAAACTGTAACGCTACATTATAGGTTAGATGAAAGTAGCCCTCTGGAAAGTATTACAATGGAACATCAGGGTGATAGTATTTATTCAGCCGATATAATAGAAGACTTTACACCACTATACACTAAGGTTGATTATTATATTGAAGCAGAAGCTGTTTCTGGAAAGACAAGATCAAGACCAGTACCTGCTCCGGAAGGATTTTATAGTTTTATCGTAGAAAACACCTCCTCTACTTCTGATATTGCTGCCAGTTATGATATGCAACCTGTATTTCCAAATCCATCAAAGGGAATTACCTGTATACCTGTCGAAACAAGATATGGAACAAGTGGAATGCTTGAACTGTATGACCTCAATGGAAAACAATTAAAAACAATATACCAGGGAGATTTCCCTGCTGGAGAATCTCGATATTATATTGACGCTTCAGAATTTGCAGCGGGTAGTTATATAATTAAATTCCGGACGGAATTAAAATCAGATCAGCAAACACTTATTATTAAATAAAAATATCGGCTGCTTCGGCAGCCGTTCCTTTTATGAAGAAACAACGTATATTTTGGGCAGTAGGCTTTTTCACCGCTTTGGTTTACTTGATATCCTGCGACAATCCGTATGATCAAGGACGAGTAATTTATGAATACCATTGTGCGAATTGCCATTTGAGTGATGGCGCAGGTATTGGAGCCTTAATTCCACCGCTAAAAAATGCAGACTATTTGCAAGAAAACTGGGAACAACTTTCTTGCATTATCAAATATGGATTAGCGGACACTATACTTGTAAATGGCGTTGAATTCAACAACCCTATGGCTGCTATTGATGAGTTGGGAGCGGTAGAGATTTCAAACCTCATTAATTATTTAAATCACGAATGGAATATGGGAAATGCCCCTTTTATAACTGCAGATGGCGTAAAGGAGCAACTTGAAGCGTGTGACTAATTCCGAATAAATGAAAATTATTAGGCTTTTTTCCTAATTAATCGTTTTTTAAAAGGTGGAATAAGCCAAACTATTCTTATTTTCCCATCTAATAAATGAAAATATTAATTTTTCTTTCATCAAAAGAAGTACTCAGCTGTATTACTCAGCTATAACATCTAATTCAATATGAGAAGAATATTCACAATATCCTTTTTGTTTATCAGCTGTCTGGCCTTTGCCCAGCCTGCTAATGACGACTGTACAGGTATTATTGATTTAGGGGAAGCCCCTTTCTGTGACGAAACCGTATTTTTTACGAATGTAGACGCAACACCAACGGATATAGGAAATGACAACATCCCTGCTATAAATGAATGTCCAACCGTTGGAGCCATGCAAAATGACGTATGGTTCTCTTTTATAGCATCCGCGGATATCGAAGACTATCTAATTACAGTTACAGGTATAACTGATGGCGCAGGATCAACAGCTATGCTGCAACCACAAGTTGCGATATACAGAGGAGACTGTGAGGTAGATGGATTAGAGGCATTAAATTGTGAGGTATCTGACGATGGAGATACTGAAGTTAGTTTAACTGTATCTGGCTTAGATGTTGGACTTCCGTATTTTGTAAGAATATCAGACTGGTCCTCATCTGCAGCAGCAACCGAGGGTACTTTCCAATTATGTATAGAAGAAGTAACTATTTGGACTCCAGACGAGGATATCACTATCACTACTTGTTCTGGTGATATATATGACTCAGGAGGTCCTGATGGGAACTATAATCCTAATCAAAACTATACTGTTACAATCCAACCGAGTAGTTTACCTCCAGGTGGCTGTATTTACTTCAATATGGAGTACTACAATGTGGAGAGTCCTGCGGATGGCTTTGTTGTAAATGATGGTGGTGCGCAATTGATAAATAGTGACAATGTTTCCGGCTTTTTTGATGTCGCTGGAGGTGTCGGTTTCGAAACCTATGCATCAAGCGGCTCCGTTACACTGAACTTCTTCTCCGATGCAAATGTAGAATTCGAAGGATTCTATGCAACTTGGGAGTGTTCAGCAGAGGCATGTCCAGGATCTGGAGAAGTTGAGATAAATGCAGGAGCAACTTATGAAGAGATTGAAACCTTACTCTCTACACCTTATGCACAAGTTACGGTAGATACGATTATCTGTAATGATGAAGCTTTAGGATTATTTGTAGCAGATGATTTAAGCGGACTTGGAATAGAAAATGGAATTTCACTTTCTTCCGGTTCAGTTAATGACATTCCAAATCCTTCAGTTAACTTTGCAAGTTCTGGACTCGGTCAACCTGGTGATGTAGATCTTGATCTTATGTCTAATTTGAGTGGCGGATTACCTAGTTTTGATGCTTGTATCATTGAATTGGATGTTTTCAGCAATACAGATCTTCTAACCTTTGATTACAGATTCGGATCAGAAGAATACCCTAATTATGTAGGAAGTAATTTCAACGATATATTCGCCCTATTGATCTCAGATGATGGGACTGTAATCAATGGCCCGATCAATGGAAAAGAGAATATGGCGATCCTCCCTAATGGCGATGATGTTACAATAAACTCAGTTAACTTTGAAACAAACTGGGAATATTATACCAGTAATGTTGATGCAAATATCTCCAGTCAATCCATAACCTATGATGGTTTAACAAGTGGATACCTGAATGAGCAGAAATTCTTAACAGCAGCAAGAGTAGTAGATCCATGTAATACCTATAAGTTAAAATTTGCAATTGCAGATAGAGGAGATGGAATTCTTGACTCCGGTGTTTTCATTTCAAAGATTCGCGGTTCTTCACCAAACATTGATGGTATAAACAATATTGCTGACATGAATTACATCTTGGAATCTGAGGATTGTAAGACAAGTGGTAATCTTGTTATTACGGTAGATAGTATCCCTACGAGTCCAGATATATACCAAATACAACTCACCGGTACAGCCGACCCAGACCTTGATTTAAACATTAACCTTCCAGACAGTATTATCCTTACTCCAACTGAATATGAATTTACGTTCCCATATTCTGCAGTTAATGATATGATCCCAGAAGGAACAGAATATCTTACTGTAAGTCTAGTTAGAGACTATGGCTGTGGTGCAGTAGAAGTTTCTTCATTTGACATTGTAATCAAAGAAGAAGTTGAATTGGAGTTTGTAAATATTGAAGATGATACCGCTTTTGTTTGTTTAGGTGATTCTATCCAAATTATTTCAACGGGAGCAGAGATTTTCTCATGGACAGCTGCAAATTCAAATGCATTGACTTTCAATCCAGATGATGAGCCAGTTACTGTTATTACTCCAACTGAATCTACTACAGCTTTTCTTTTTGGTTACTTAGCTGAGGCACCACAGATAGATGCATGTAGAGATCTTGATTCTATTCAGGTTATAGTTATCGAGCCAGAAGTACAAATTACTACAGACGATTCATTAGGAATCTGTGTCGGTGATACTATTACACTTACAGCTGAGAATAATGTAGGAAACAATGGCATATCTTGGTCACCTGGAACATTCTTATCGAATACAAACCAGGCAACTGTAGATGTAATTCCAACCAATGCTAATGATCAGACATACATAGCGAGAGTTGAACTTCAAGGCTGTGAAGCATCAGATACGATCTCATTAGGATTTGATGTTATTACAATCCCGCAAATTATAGATGACCAGCAACTTTGTGAATCTTATCCTATTGAATTAGGTGAAGATGTAGGCACTACAACAACAACTTACGAATGGTTGCCAGATGTATATCTAGATGATAACACATCGCCGAATCCTACATCAAACCCAGAAGATACAATCACATATACCTTCATCTCTACCTCTGAAAATGGCTTCTGTGCAGACACGAGTCAAGTAACTATTGAAGTTATTGAGGCAGATATTGATGTTATATCTCCTGAAGCAGACTCTTTAGAGATCTGTCTTGGCGATACAATTTTTGTAAATACTGAACTTACGCTCGGTGGAACAGACCTAATGTGGTCTCCAGATGACGGTTCGATTTCTAATCCTTCCGCAGCAAACTTCCAGTTATTCCCAGATGAAACTACAATGTATTATGGTACATATACAGTAGGTCCTTGTCTGGTGTATGATTCAATCTTTGTTCGGGTAGATTCACTTCCAAATATGGAAATTGATGAATTCCTGCCATTCAAAGATCCATACTGTCAAGGCGATAGTTTCATTATTGTTTCGAATATTTATCAACCGATTAATTTCCCAGATATTGAGCACCTGTGGGAAAGTGCTCCTGGAGGATTGACTTCGGACACACTATACAACATGGTTGTTATTGCCTTAGAATCTGGCGATTTCACTCGAATAACAAACAACAGAGCTTGTAGTGATACTATTAGTACCTTTGTTGAAGTAATTGAGCCGTTCCTATCAATCATACCAGAAGATCCGATTATCTGTCCTGGAGAAAGTATTGAGCTTACAGCAGTCGGTCCAGATAGTATGAAAACCTTCATGTGGACTGATCCTGCAAACCTTTCTTGTGATACCTGTCAAGTTACGGTTGCAACACCTGGCGGTTCTGAGACTTTCAGCTTAACAGCCGTAGTCGAAGGTTGTGAAGACAATGCAGAAGTAACTGTCTTTATAACAGAAATCACAAATCCAGGAGTTGAGGATCTTACAATCTGCCTTGATGAAACTATTGTCTTAAATGAGAATGGTCCATTTGATTCAGGTTCAACGTATACCTGGACTTCTGCAGATGGAACAGTGCTAGGAACAGATAACACCTTAGAGGTTTCACCAACTGACGCAACAACTTACTTCTTACTGATGGAAGAAGGAAATTGTTCTGAATCGTATGAAATCAATATCGATGTAATCAATGAGCCTCCTACTCTATTTGCTGGAGAGGACATTATCATCTGTATTGGAGAATCTGCAGAAATAACAGTTGAATCGAGCTCAACAGGAATCTATAGCTGGGAACCTGGAGATCTATCTGGCGGAACAATTACTGTGAGTCCTACTGAAGACACGGAGTATATTGTTATTGGTGATTATGGCTGCTTTGAAGTCGAGGATACTATAAATATTATTGTCGGTCAAGGATTTTCTATTGAATCAATAACACCATCAATACCGGACACTGTAAACATATTTGAAGGCGACAACTTAGTATTAGATGCAATACTTAATCCTGATACACTACTTTATACATACATTTGGAGTGGAGAAGGAATAACGCCTACAAATGCAAGTATCGCATCTCTTATTGCACCTTCTGTAGACGAAAATGATACCCCATTTACGTATACCCTCGAGGTAGAAGATCAGTTCGGATGTATCAATAGTTTCCAAATTCAGATTCTTGTTGATGATAGTCAGTATGCTATTCCTAACGCATTCCGACCAGGTAGTACTATTTCTGATGAAAATAAAGAATTCTACATCATCACAAATGAAGCAACAGATATCGAAGAATTCTTGATATTCAACAGATGGGGTGAGCAGGTTTTTGAAGGAAATAGCGAAAATAACAACATCTGGGATGGGAAGATTAATGGTAATCCCGCACCGATGGATGTATATGCATATTATGCAAGACTTTCATTCAATGATGGCACATCACGAGAGGTTAGAGGTGAGGTAACACTCATACGCTAATTTCAAGTAAAAAATAAACTTAAAAAGCTGGCTCAATAGAGTCAGCTTTTTTTTGTTAATAGACTATACTTAAATACAAATGAGGCCTATTATTCCTTCATCCTGCTCCCTCTACTCTTATCCTGTAACAACAAAGCCAAAAAAACAGAAGGAGAATATTCAAATCCTTCTTAAGCTTCAAAAGTTATAACAGCAGATTGTGAATTATGCATCCCAAAGAAATCTATAAAAGCAGTACCAATCCTTTTGGGTGATTATCCAGAAAGTATATCGGATATCAAACAAGAATTTCAAATACTAAATAGCACTGAAAACAGTGAAGTTGCAGTGCTGCTTTTAAATTACAATCAAAAGTTGTGGCTAACAGATATCGACAAATACGAGCTTGCTTCACGCCTACAAAACATTATCGAACAGCATCAATTGCCCTCAGATAATATTGTCATAGGAGGCTTTTCGAGTGGTAGTAATGTAAGTGTATTTATCAGCAACTGTATTATTGAAATGAAACAGTTTTACATAGATCCAAAAGCTGTTTTTCTTATTGACTCCCCTATTGACTTAGCAGCTTTATACATAGCTTCAGAAAAAAAATTACTCGTAAATTTTTTGCGCCCTCTGTTCAAGAAAGTCAGTGGATTATTCAAACATTAGATTCAAATTTCGGAAGTCTACACCAAAGACTTGAACCCTATGAAAAAGAGGCTGTATTCACAGCTATCAGCAACAACACATCCAATCTGGCTAATCTAAAAAACACTCGATTAAGATTCTATACAGAACCCGATACTTCGTGGTGGCGTAAAAAAAGGTCTATGGCTATTGCCACAGACCTTTTTTGTCCAAATAGTTTACTTAGTTTAGAAAGACCAGCTTAAAGTGGCATTTGGAAGTACCGGCAGTTGATCAATTCGTTCCGACGTTTTACGATCGATAAAGAAAACGTTAGGCCTATTATAAGCATTTGTAACACTAAACTGTGCTTCAATAATATTCTTAGGATTTATTTTAAAGAATCGCTTAACAGACATGTCCAAACGGTGGTATGGGCTCAATCTTCCGCCATTCCTAACTGAAGAATACAGCGTAGAAAGCTCAGGATTGCTAGTACCTACATTCGTATTCAAACCTTCATCTAGGAAATTCACATTTCCATAGAATCCTTGGGTTTGTGTAAATGGAAGCTCTGATCCATAATTCCAACGCACTCCAGCTTCCCAATTATTATTAGCTCCAAACTTATAGCTGAATAGCAAATTCACATTATGTCTTCTGTCAAAGATTGTAGGAAAGACCTGTTCTCCATCAAATCGCGTCACCTTTCCTAGAGAGTAAGTAGACCATACATAAAAATCATCTTTTTCATACCTCAGTGAGATATCTAGACCTCTTGCATCACCATTCTCTGCAACAAAATCAGGATCAGTTGCCTCGGTTTTATTTCTATTCAAAGAGATCAATTGACCAAACTGCTTAGTATAAACCTCTACATTAAGCTCTAAATTACTAGATAGATCATATTCTGTTCCTAAAATCAAATGCGTTGAACGCTGCAATCTATTTTCGGCAAATGCTCCAGTCTCTACATCTAAAATCTCTTGTTCTGGGCCTAACAAAAATCCTACAAAGATATTCACGACCTCTTGTTCATTAACACTACTCAATAAGTTCTGTGTATAAAGACCACCAGCCATCTTTAACCTTAGATCATCTGTAACATTCCACTTTGCACCTAGTCTTGGTTCAACAGAGAATTTTGACTGTGCTTGATAGAATTGACCTCGAACAGATGGTTCTAAGATCAAATTACCGATTGTGCTCTTGAGGCTAAAGTAACCCCCCATTTCAGCAGCATTGGACACTTGATTGATTGTGATTCCTCTGAAGTTTCTGAATTTAAAATCTGTTCTAAGTGTGTTAAAGAACAAACCATAATTAAAATCAGTATTCAGACCATAATATGCAAAATCAAAGTTCACCGTAGCTTGTTGTATACCAGAGTTACGATCAAAGCCTTCATCCTCTACTAAATCTATGTTGTAGTTGGAATACGCTACATTAGATGAAATTATTAAATTGGAGTTGGAAGGAATAATAAGCCCTTTAGCTCCAAAGCCGCTCAACTTCCAATTCAAATCTGCAATTTCATAATTAACCCGATCATTATAATCAAATCCGAATAGATTCAGCTTAGATCCATTACCTGATTTAAGGGTAAGCTTTCCATACAAATCTGTAAATGAATAAGGAAGATTATCAGCTCCGCCTCCTACTGCAACAGCATAAGGATACAATGTCTTTGAAGTCTGGTCAATATAAGATGTCTTTCCCGAAAGCATAAAAGAGGCTGATCCGTCACTTGAATCTTTTGCCTTTTTTATTGGGCCTTCAAAAAGAGCCTTTGTCATAAATGGATTAGTACTCAATTTTCCAGAAAAGTTCTTGGTGTTTCCATCACGTGTTTTTATATCAACCACTGCGGATAGCCTACCACCATACTTTGCTCCAAAACCACCAGTCAAAACATCTACTGACTTTATCGTTTCTGTTTCAAACACTGAAAAGAAGCCTATAGAGTGAAACGGGTTGATAATTGGAATACCATCCAACAACATAAGGTTTTGAATGGGAGCACCTCCTCGAATATAGATCTGTCCTCCTTGGTCACCTGTAGATATTACACCAGGTAAGACAGGAAGATACTGTGCAATATCCGGGTCACCCGCAGCAGGTAGTGATTTCAATTCTGATGCACTGACACTAAGCTGTGAAACAGTAACCTCCGTTCTTGCTTTACTCTTACGTCCTGATATTTTGAATGTATTCAATTGAACACTGGACGGTTCTATTTCAATGTTTCTATAAAGAATCTTGTTGTTTTCAACTTTTAATTCCTCCTCGTAGGTCTCAAAACCTACGTAAGTTATAATAAGTTTATAGTCGCCGGCAGGAACGTCAATGAAACTAAAAAAACCTTCTAGATTCGTGTTCATTCCAAAATCTGTCCCCTCTAGGACCACTGTACCATATATAATAGGTTCACCAGTGGAACTATCAAAAATATTACCTCTAAGAATTCCTCCTTTTTGAGCAAATGCAGCAGAAGCAAAAATTAGGAGTAATAGAATACCTCCCAGTTTAGATAAATTCATTCGTTTTGTTTATTTATTGGAGACAAATATAATGTTTACATTCTGCTATAATAAAAAGGGCTATTTATTTTTGTAAAATAGCCCCATGTTTATGCTAAATATTTACATTTTGAAGATGCTATCATCATCCAAAAGGCCTGCCAATGAGTCATTGAACGATACAGATGCACCTTCATACTCTTTCGTTAACAAGCCAAAAGCAGCAAGACCATTCAATAATAACTCCATAAAGAAGTATTTTTCTTCAACCTTTCGAATCTTATCAACGACCATGGCTTCTAATCCATTTATGGAATCGAGTGATTTCCTGTAGGTATCTTCATCTGTGTCTGCACTTATACTGAGAACATTTCCTGCAGCGAACCAGTCATTGATAGCCGCAAAAGGATCTTCTTTCTCCCCTTTTGATAATTTATTCGGATGCGGAAAATACAATAGAAAAGTATCCTTTATTAGTTCATCCAGTAATTGTCTGGCTACCCATAGAGCACCTTCCTGCTCACCCTCATACACAAGCTCCATCTTACCTGTAATAGCAGGAACCACTCCCCAAAGGTCAATTAAATGAGCAAAGCCTTTTTCTTCTTTGTTTTTGAACATTCTCCGTTCTACAGTACTGTAAAGATTTTCTAGAGCAGCTATAGAAAGACGAGCAGAGACACCACTTTTTTCGTCTACATATTCACTTTCTCGAGCAACAAAAGCTAGTTGATCGACCATTTCCCTAAGTTTGGGATGTATGTACACGATATCTTTCAAACCCTCAGCAATGGAGGCTTCCTGGTCTGTGATTTTCATAGCGATCTCCAACTCTTCTGGATAATGCGTTAAAATCTGGCTTTCTACCCGATCTTTTAACGGGGTGATTATAGATCCCCTATTTGTATAATCTTCAGGATTCGCAGTAAACACAAAATGAACGTCAAGAGGAAGTCGAAGCTTGAAACCTCTAATCTGAATGTCCCCTTCTTGAAGGATATTAAACAGAGATACTTGGATCCTTGCCTGAAGATCTGGCAATTCATTCAATACAAAGATTGAGCGGTGAGCTCTTGGAATAAGACCAAAGTGTAAAACGCGTTCATCTGAATAATCTAGCTTTAGATTCGCAGCTTTTATTGGATCAACATCACCAATAAGATCAGATACTCTAACATCTGGTGTAGCTAATTTTTCAACAAATCGATTAGATCTATGCATCCACTCTATCTGACAATCATCCCCTTTCTCATTGATTAAATCCTGGGCATACCGCGATATAGGATTAAAAGGATCATCATTGATTGGACTGCCCTTTACGACAGGAATATACTCATCCAACAATTGGACCATCTGTCTTGCTATTCTTGTTTTTGCCTGACCTCTAAGGCCTAACAAAAGGATATTATGCTTTGAAAGAATTGCACGTTCAATCTCAGGAAGAACGGTATGATCAAATCCCCAAACCTTTTCAAACGTTTTTTTATCTGCTTTTAATGCCTTCAGAAGATTCTGACGAAGCTCTTCTTTAATGGACTTGGGGCTGTATCCACTCTCCTTTAGTTCTTTGAATGAATTTATTTGATGCATTAGCATTTTTTTTTACCGATTATTAGTTTTTATATTTAGAGCAAAAGTACTAAGTCGAATTTATACGTTCCGCCGAATACCATTGACTAATAACTAAACCATTTAACATGAAAAGAGTTTTTATCCTTATTCCATTCTTTGCCTGCCTCCTTTGCACAAGCTGCATAGATATCCTAGAGGAATTTTTCATCAACAAGGATGGCTCCGGAAAATACTTGGTTACCTATGATCTGAGTGCCGTATTAGAGCCTGAATTTCAAAACATGTTGGGAGGCTTATCTGAAATGTCGGGAGATGAATCTACTAGTGATATCAATTTCAACGATTTAAACAGTGTGGAGCTAGATAGTACGTCTTCAATGACTGAGATGGGAAGCACCCTAAATGTTTCGGAGCAAGAGGCAGACCTCTTATCTAGAAGTTTTATGCATATGGAAATATCAGGAAGCTCCAAAGTATTCAAAATAGCTATGGAGGTAAACTTCAATGATGCCTCAGAAATCGAGCAATTTTTCACACTATTTGAAAAAGCTCAAGCTGAGGATGGACAAGCATTACCCCTTAGCCAGTTTTCTACACCCACACGTATTAGTATCAAAAAGAATACACTGGTAAGAACATCAGATACAGCAAAAGCAACGGATAGTGAGGTTGAAAACTCAATGGCCATGATGGGTATGTTCTTTGCAGAGGCTGTTTATACATCTAAATATTATTTCCCAAAGAAGATTAAGAAAACAACTATGGAAGGAGCAAGTATTGATGGAAATGTACTAAGCATTGAAAACAACTTCCTTGACGTAATGCTTTCTAAGGCAGATCTTTCAGGTGAAATAAAATTCAAATAATGAGATACAACAGATTAGGAAAATCAGGACTCCAGGTAAGTGCCCTGTCTTTCGGTTCTTGGCTAACCTTTGGCAAGCAAATTGATGATGCAACGGCAGAACGTCTTATGCATATTGCCTATGATTCTGGTGTAAACTTCTTTGATAACGCGGAAATTTATGCGCGTGGTGAGTCAGAACGTGTGATGGGACGAATCCTTAAGCATTCAGACTGGGACCGAACATCTTATATCATCTCTAGTAAAGTTTTCTTTGGAGATGGTCGTAAAAAACCCAATCAAACTGGACTTAGCAGGAAACATATCTTTGAAGCTTGCCATGATGCTTTAAATCGCTTCCAAACCGACTACCTTGACCTATTCTTCTGCCACCGACCGGATAAAAACACACCGATGGAAGAAACCGTGTGGGCTATGAATCACTTAATTCAGCAAGGCAAGATCCTTTACTGGGGAACGTCAGAATGGTCAGCACAAGAATTGATGGAAGCACATATGGTAGCAAAAGACCTAAGGCTGATAGGCCCGACAATGGAGCAGCCGCAGTACAATATGTTTCATCGTGAAAAAGTAGAGGTTGAATATGACAAAATCTATAAAACAGTTGGATTAGGAACCACCATTTGGTCTCCCTTAGCCTCTGGACTATTGACGGACAAATACCTCAATGAATTTCCAGAGGATACAAGGCTTAGCATGAAAGAGCTAGAATGGTTGAAAGAGCTGGCACTTACAGAAGAAAAACTAAACAAAGTAAGAGCTTTAAATATACTAGCAAAGGATTTGGGAACTTCCCTTGCCAAACTTGCGATTGCTTGGTGCTTGAAAAACGACAATGTAAGTACAGTGATCTTAGGTGCCTCAAAACCACACCACCTCAAAGAGACGCTCCAATCCTTTGAACTCGAAGAAAAACTTACACAAGAGGTAATGGAAAGAATCGAGACTATTCTTGAGAACAAGCCTAAACATCCTCCATTTTAACAAAAAAAAAGCTGTTGGAAAATCCAACAGCTTTTTTTTTATACTGTTTCTAAGGCCTTCACGGGTACAACCCAACCTTCCTTATCTTCAATTGTCCCATTTCTAAGACCGTCAATAGTGTCTTTTACAAAGATACCAACCTTTCTAGTTTCCATAGCTGGCAGATCCATATCCTCCCCATTGTACGAAATCATATGTACATGAGCGACTACTGCCGCTGTACCTGTTCCAAAACATTCTTGAAGGGTACCATTCTTATGAGCTTCTGCAACCTCGTCTATAGTAATTGGACGCTCTTCAACTTCGTATCCTTCTCTATTCAATAATTTAACAACAGTATCTCGAGTAATTCCTTTTAGGATCGTACCGCCTGCTGCAGGTGTAATGACTTTTCCATCGATAACGAAGAAAATATTCATTGTTCCCACCTCTTGGATATATTTGAATTCTTTAGCATCCAACCATAGAATTTGGTCATAGCCTTTTTCGATTGCTTCTCTTGCAGGAAGCAAAGATGCAGAATAGTTACCTGCTGCTTTTGCTTCACCAATACCTCCTTCAGCGGCACGTATATATTTAGTCTCCGCTAGAAGACTTACTGGTTTTGGATAATAAGGACCTACAGGGCCTGTAAATATGATGAATTTGTATGAATCAGATGGACGTACACCTAAGAACTCACCATCAGCAAACATAAATGGTCTAACGTATAGTGCAGAACCCTTTGCTTTGGGAATCCATTCTTTATCTAGGTCAACCAATCCATGCACTGCTTGTAGAAATGCCTCCTCCGGAAATTCTGGCATACACAATCTTCGTGCAGAATTATTCAATCGCTCTACATGCTTTTCTGGTCTAAGAAAATAAGCGTTTCCGTCTGCATCTGCTGATGCTTTCATCCCCTCAAATATAGCCTGTCCATAATGTAAAGCCAAACAAGCGGGATGCACCTCAAAATATCCGAATGGTTCAATTCGCATGTCCTTCCACTCGCCATCTTTATATTCAGCAACGAACATGTGATCAGAAAAAACTTTACCGAAAGGGATATTATCAAAATCAACTTCTGATAACTTGGAATTTTCGGTCTTATTCAGTCGGATATTATATTTCATATCATCTATTATTTTCCTTAAAATTAACTAATTTTATTCATAAATTTTAACAACAAAGCTTTGAGAGGACAAATACAAAGCATTGTTTTGAAATTACTTCATTTTAAAAAATTAAATTTTGAGTAGCCATATACCGAGCAGCAAAATATTCCAAGTAGACAATAGTCATTTTGACCTTGAAGAGCTAGAAAAGAAACTAGACAAAAAGTCCGTAATTGTGGTACATGCCACCCCCCTCTCGGACGCAGCCCTAGCTCTTCTAGAAAAAATCCTATCGGCCATAAATGTGCAACTGAATGAAGATGTTTTATTAGTTCATCTTGCAGCAGATCAAAAACTTCCATTAGGTCGACTACTGCGAAACGCACCCATTCAATTGATTCTTAATTTTTCTTGCAATCCGAAGCAACTTAAGATGAATATTGAAGGAACAAAATATGCTGTATTGCGTTTCTCCGAGTGCAACTTTATAAGCTCTGACTCTATTGAAGAATTACAAAAGAACAAGCAACTCAAGATGCTTTTGTGGAACGCCCTGAAAACCTGCGCACTCAAATAACAGATATGAAGATCAACGAACTAATATTTGCTACTTCCAATCCTAATAAAGTAAAAGAAGTAAACAAACTACTTCCTGACACGGTTCAGGTACTTAGTCTTAAGGATATAAACTTCCTGGAGGAATTACCTGAGACCCAAGACAATATTGAAGGAAATGCTATACAGAAAGCAGAAACTCTTTTTCAATTAACAAACAAAAATTGTTTTGCTGAAGATACAGGCCTCATTGTCCCCGCACTTAATGGAGAGCCAGGTGTTTATTCTGCACGCTATGCAGGTCCGCAAAAAAGCGACAAGGACAATATGGAACTTCTGCTGACAAAACTAAAGACTGCAGAAAACAGAAAAGCTTATTTTAAAACAGTGATTGCCCTTTTTATTGATGGCAAGCACCACACATTTGAGGGTAGAGCAGAAGGTCAAATCATACAAAACCCTAGAGGTGCTCATGGATTTGGTTATGATCCTATTTTCCTTCCTGAGGGATTAGATACTACTTTTGCTGAGATGACTATGCTTGAAAAAAGCACAATCAGTCACCGAGCAAAGGCTTTAAAATTGCTTATCAAGTATTTAGAGCAACTTTAGCCTCCCCACCCAGCCAAATATTTGTCTTTGTGGTAGCTTTATAATATATTACTCTATTAATTTTGCACACAAGAGCATCCACATGAATTCTGAAAATTTTCCAGAATTTCTTAATGATCCATCCGGTCTTTACAAAGTATCTTATGAGGAACTACAATCCTTGGTACTGGAATACCCCTATGCTTCAAATCTGTGGAAGTTGTTATTATGCAAAGCATATTTCGAAGACAAAAGTGACTTTCCAAAAATTTTAGAAGCATTAGCCATTCGTATACAAGATAGAAGAAGGTTAAAAGACTTCATGTCTATTCTTATTGACCTTAAGCTTGAATATGACTTAGCCATTGAGACTAGACAAATACTTGATTTAGACAAACTCAAGGAAAAGGCTATTGAAAGAGCTATGAGCAACCCGGCTATCGAAGAGCAAGAAGTTAAGAAAGCAGAAATGGTAGCACAACCAGACAATACTGGTCGAAAAGACCTGCTTGAAGAACTATTTTCTGAAGAGCAGGAAAAGGAAACAATAGAAAATGAAGCTAATTTAAAGCCTACTGAGGAAGAGACACCAAGTGCTTTTAAGGTAGGTGCTGAAGTATTGAATAACATAATCTGTGGGAACACCATAAGTAACAGCTTCAATTTCAATAGAGAGGGCATTCAAAGCATGCTCTACAAAAAGAAAAAAGCATCATTAAGGGTCAGTAAAAAGCCAATACCCAAAAATTCATTCAATAGCTGGAATTCAGTTAATAAACCTAAAAAAACCAAGACAAGAAAGCCAAAAAATACCAAAGCTAAGTCTATAGCGGCAAAAAGCATTATGTATAATACCCAAATAGCGTCAGAGACTTTAGCAAAAATTCTGGAACAACAGGGCTATTTTGATAAAGCAATCAAAATGTATGAGCAACTTTGTTTGAAAAATCCAGAAAAAAATACGTTCTTTGAAGCGAAAATTAAAAATCTAAAAGAAAGAAGATGACTGGAATGACTATAGCGATTGCATTAATAGGTGTTATTCTTATTTGTGCAGTATTGATCCAAAACCCAAAAGGTGGTGGTATTGATTCTACATTCGGCTCAGGAGCCAACCAAATGTTTGGTGCATCAGGTTCCGCAAATATTATAGAAAAAGCTACGTGGGTATTTGCTATTGCGCTCTTCGCAATGTGCATTCTTACAGCTATGTTTTTCTAAGCCAAACTGACTTAGAAAAAGCCCTACTGACAGAATCAGTAGGGCTTTTTTTTTAAGTAAAGCCAAAAAACTGACAATAAGTCAGTCAACTTACTTTTGGCACAATCAATGCCACATGTAGAGTGAATGTTAATTAAGAAATCTAATTGTACTCAAATAACTTTGATTCATGAAGCCAATTAACGATAGAGTTGTTGTAAGACCAGCAGCTGCAGAAGAAATGACAAAAGGCGGAATTATTATACCTGACACTGCAAAGGAAAAACCGCAGAGAGGTGAGGTTGTATCCGTAGGTCCTGGTAAGGATGGAATTGCTATGACCGTAAATACGGGAGACATCGTGCTATACGGAAAGTATGCAGGTCAGGAGCTAAACTATGAAGGTGTAGACTATCTGATCATGAGAGAGGATGATATCCTTGTAATTCTTTAAGTCTATTTTCAAATCAACACAATTCAAAAGTAAATCAAAATGGCAAAGGAAATTTCGTTTAATACGGACGCTAGAGATAAATTGAAAGCAGGCATTGATGCACTAGCTGATGCTGTAAAAGTTACACTTGGACCTAAAGGACGTAATGTAGTAATCGAAAAAAGTTTCGGAGCACCACACATCACTAAAGATGGGGTAACTGTTGCAAAAGAAATAGATCTTAAGGATCCGGTTGAGAACATGGGTGCTAAAATGGTAAGAGAAGTTGCTTCAAAAACAGCGGATTTGGCTGGTGATGGAACGACTACTGCTACCGTACTTGCTCAAGCAATGGTATCAACTGGTTTAAAAAATGTAGTAGCTGGAGCAAATCCAATGGATCTTAAAAGAGGGATCGACAAAGCTACTAAACTAGTTGTTGCAGACCTTGAATCACGTAGCCTTGTAGTTGGTGATGATTATGAAAAGATTCAGCAAATTGGCTCTATCTCTGCAAACAATGATGAAGAGATTGGTACTTTAATCGCTGATGCTATGAAGCGTGTAACAAAAGATGGTGTTATCACTGTTGAAGAAGCAAAAGGTCGTGATACTTATGTTAACGAGGTGATCGGTATGCAATTTGACAGAGGATATCTTTCTCCGTACTTTGTTACAAATACAGAAGATATGATTACAGAATATGAGAACCCTTATATTCTGATACACGATAAGAAGATCTCAAATATGCAAGAGATCGTTCCACTATTGGAAAAATGTGTTGGTGAATCTCGTCCATTGCTTATGATAGCTGAGGATGTAGAGTCACAAGCTTTAGGTGTTTTAGTAGTAAACCGTCTTAGAGCTCAGCTTAAGGTAGTTGCAGTTAAAGCTCCTGGCTTTGGTGATAGAAGAAAAGCAATGCTTGAAGATATTGCAATCCTTACAGGTGGTACTGTAATTTCTGAAGAGAAAGGATTCAAACTTGAGAATGCTGATATCACACATCTTGGACAAGCAGAGAAGATAGTTGTAGATAAAGACAATACTACAATCGTAAACGGTGGTGGTACAGAAGATATGATCGCTGCAAGAATCAATCAGATTAAAGCACAGATCGAAACTACAACATCTGATTACGATCGCGAGAAACTACAAGAACGTCTAGCTAAATTAGCTGGTGGTGTTGCTGTTCTTTATGTAGGTGCTCCTACTGAAGTAGAGATGAAAGAGAAAAAAGATCGCGTTGACGATGCTTTACATGCTACAAGAGCAGCTGTTGAAGAAGGTGTTGTTACTGGTGGAGGTGTTGCACTTGTGCGCGCTATCCAATCAATCAATGACTTGAAAGGAGTTAATGAGGATGAAACAACAGGTGTAGATATCGTACGTAAAGCATTAGAGTCTCCTTTAAGAACAATCGCAGAAAATGCAGGTGTAGAAGGTTCAGTAATCCTTCACAATGTTCTATTAAAAGAAGGTAACTACGGCTATAACGCTCGTACAAATGTATTTGAAGACCTTCTGGAAGCTGGTGTTATTGACCCTACAAAGGTTACAAGAATTGCACTTGAAAACGCAGCATCTATAGCAGGTATGATCTTAACTACAGAGTGTGTTATCAGTGATATTCCTGAAGAAAATGCAGGAGCTGGGCACATGCCAGGTGGTATGCCAGGTGGAATGCCTGGAATGATGTAAATAAAAATTCCATAGAAATATAGTTCTAAAAGCGTCTTTCATTTATAGAAAGGCGCTTTTTTTTTGATATTGCTTTGTTAGTTAAATCCTAAGCATTAGATTTGCAAAAAAGATATAAAGCAATGATAAAGTCTAATAAATTAATCTACCTAGCGCTTTTCTTACTATTTACGGCATTAACAGTAGCAATGGTTTTTGTAGCAGACTCCTGGTTCTGGATTCCACTTCCATTTGCTATCACCTATTTAGCTAAAACGCTAGACGTACTTTAGATAAAAACAATTATTTTCCCCCTTATCATAAATAATCTATATATTAAAAGCTCCGCTCTATGGGGCTTTTATTTTTTATCAAAACCAGATCGTGCATTCAAAAACAGCTCTAATAGAATCGCATTTCCTTCCTAACCTGCATTACCTAAGTAAATGCATGAACTACGATGAAATTCGAATAGAGTCTAAGGAGTTCTATGAAAAGAGATCGTATCGAAATCGGTCCGTTCTAAGTAGTCCGAATGGAAGTCTGAATATATCAGTCCCATTGTTAAAAGGTAAAAACAATGGCCTTCCGATCGATCAAGTTATGATTGCTTATCACGATAACTGGGAAAAGAAAATGTGCAGAGCAATACAGTCCAGCTATGGGAAAACAGCTTTTTTCATCCACTATTTTGAAGAGCTGGAATCGATAATCCTAAGCCAGACTCCTTCCCTACTTGGCTTGAACACTAAAATCTTAAGTTGGTTGCTAGAAGCTTTTCAAATTGATTGTAAGATCAGTTCTACAACAAATTATCTCAATAAAGATTCTAAAATTTCTGCTTGGGATGATTTGCGCAATCTAATACACCCTGCACAACACACTACAGACCCCACTTTTAGAGAAATCCCTTATCCTCAAGTATTTGAAGCTAAGACTGGATTTCTAAAAAACATCTCGGCTATTGAATTGCTATTCACTCAAGGGCCGCAAGGAATCTTCCATATCGATGCCTGTGCAAGTAATCTATAAGGCTTAAGCTTATTTTTTAACCTTAATATAAACGGAATCACCTTCAATTTCGTTACCTTTTTAGCATTCTAATCAAGAACTAATATCGTGATCGTAAACAATAAGGAAATAAAAGATTTTGGAAGTCTCGAATTGTTGGCAAGACAAGTAGTCGAAGGTTTCCTAATTGGTCTTCATAAAAGCCCCTTCCATGGTTTTTCTGTGGAGTTCGCTGAACATAGAATATACAATCCAGGAGAATCTACGAAGAATATCGACTGGAAAGTATATGCCAGAACAGATAAGCTCTTTACAAAGAAATTTGAGGAAGAGACTAATCTAAGGTGTCGGATTGTCATGGATGTTTCTTCCTCCATGTATTTCCCAAAAGACGAAGAAAATAATAAACTCAGGTTTTCCACACTAGCATCTGCAGCGCTCATGAATCTAATGAGTAGACAGCGCGATGCATTTGGACTGACGACATTTGACTCTGCGGTCCGATATCATGGACCTAGCAAATCTAAATCGTCGCATTTTCATATGCTATTAAACAAGCTGGAAGAAAATCTTAATGCGGATAAGTTAAACAAAGAGACTAGTGCAGTAAAGGTGCTCCATGAAATAGCAGATAGTATTCCAAGACGATCATTAGTTATTATCTTTTCTGACATGCTGGAGAATCCAGAGAATCTACAGCCTATGCTCTCCGCACTGCAACACCTCAAGCACAACAAACATGAGGTGATTCTCTTCCATGTTGTGGACGAGGCAAAAGAACTAGATTTCGACTTTGAGAATAGACCCTATCAATTCATTGATATGGAAACTGGAGATCAGGTTAAACTTAGATCGAACCAAGTAAAAGCATATTACAAAGAAAAGATGCATGCCTTCCAACAAGAAGTATATCTGAAGTGTCTTCAATACAAAATTGACTACGTTAAAGCTGATATCAATAAAGGATTCAAACCTATTTTACAATCCTTCTTAGTGAAGCGATCCAAAATGCGCGTTTAACAATGAAAAAAATAAGAATAGATAAGTGGCTTTGGAGTGTGCGGGTATTCAAATCAAGAACGCTAGCTTCAAATGCTTGTAAAGGTGGACGAGTAAGAATTGAGGAAGTTTCTGTAAAAGCATCTTCCACTGTAGAGGTAGGCCAACGTGTTCAAGTCAAAAAAAATGGCTTCGATCTAGAATTTAAGGTTATTAAGTTGATCGAAAAAAGAGTTGGAGCCCCTTTAGCTGTTCAATGTTATGAAGATTTTACACATCCAGATGAACTCAATAAGTTCAGACACTGGTTTGTCGGGAAGGGTAAATCAGAAATGAGAGAAAAAGGAATCGGAAGGCCTACTAAGAAAGATCGTCGAGAGATCGATGACTATAAAGGTGTCATATATGAAGACCTGGAAGAGTGGGACGAGCAAAAGTAATTAAGCTAAAAACATAAATCAGCTTGCTCCTTCATAAAAATAAAGAAGCCCTTTCGGGAAAAATTCCCGAAGGGCCACCAATTCACCTTAAAGCTATCTACAAACCTATTGATCATAAAGGTGATAGTAATCGGAATACTTAATTTCTCATAGTAGTCATGTGTGTAATGGGTTAAAAAGCCCTCTTTTGGATGTGATCCGATTAATCACAAACATTTGGTTTTCAGGTTGGCGCAAGGCCAAGGTTATTTTCATTTTCAAAGCAGGATTATTAATACAACAAACCCTGAACCATTTGAAAATGGAAACATTCAGATAATGAATTTCGATTGTAGATAAAGCACAAGGAGAATGACAGCTGATAATTCCGTGGGGGGAATTTTTGATAATGTTACTGTCATATGGTGCTTAGCGACTTATATAACAAATGTGCATCTTTTTTATATTAAATGCCACATTCTAGGTATTTTATCCTGCTTAATTCATTTTTTTGTTTGCTTACTGACAGAACTAAAGCAGTGCATAAAAATAGAAATGGGGCCCGAAAGCCCCATAAACATTGATTATTTTTTAAAATTGTCTGCAAGAACAAGTTCTTTTGAACCTGCAACATATTTATAAAATCCTTCACCAGACTTTACACCTAACTTGCCCGCAGTAACCATATTTACTAATAAAGGGCAGGGTGCATACTTTGGATTTCCAAAGCCATCGTGCAATACATTCATAATCGAAAGGCATACATCAAGCCCTATAAAATCGGCTAATTGCAGCGGTCCCATTGGATGAGCCATGCCCAATTTCATAACTGTATCAATTTCTTCTACACCTGCCACTCCTTCGAATAAAGTAATAATAGCTTCATTGATCATAGGCATAAGAATACGATTTGCCACAAATCCTGGATAGTCATTTACTTCGACAGGTACCTTTGCTAACTTTCGTGATATATCCATCACCTGTTCACATACTGCATCAGAAGTAGCATATCCTCGAATAACTTCTACCAATTTCATAACTGGCACAGGATTCATAAAGTGCATACCGATCACTTTGTCAGGTCTTGCAGTCACAGCTGCAATCTTCGTGATAGATATGGATGAGGTATTCGTTGCCAGTATAGCATCTGCATCAGCTAGTGCATCCATGCTTTTAAATATCTTAAGCTTTAGGTCTATGTTTTCTGTTGCTGCTTCTACAACTAGAAAAGATCCTTTAACCCCATCTTCAAGAGCAGTGAACGTGGAAAGATTATTTAAGGTTGCTGCTTTCTTCTCTGCAGTAATGCGTTCTTTCTTTAGCATTCTGTCTAGATTCTTTTCGATGGTAGCAGTTGCGCGATTCAGCGCATCAGCTGATACATCTACTAGACATACCTTGTAATCATTCATTGCAAATACATGAGCAATACCATTACCCATTGTACCTGCTCCAATTACTGTAACTTGTTGCATGTTAGTGTTTTTGATTTTATTTAATTAGTCCTCCCAAAGATGACTGAAGTTATCCCATATCTGATCATCAGGAGTGTTTGCGAATATTTCTACACGTTCCTTTTTTACCGGATGCATAAATGCCATAGAGCGACAGTGTAAATAAATGCCCTCCCTCTTGTTACGCTTGGAATACCCATATTTCACGTCATCCTTGATAGGCATACCTACCTTTGATAATTGTACACGGATCTGATGTGGTCGTCCAGTTTTTGGATTGACCTTCAACACCGTATGGTTTCCAAGATTACTCAAGACCTCATAACTGAGCTCTGATCTTTTCGCATTTTTGGCTCTATTACTTTGAAAGTCATAGGCTTTAGAAACATTCTTCGCCTTGTCCTTCTCAATGTAATGCACCAATGTATCTTTCCATTCAATTGGCAGCTCTTCTACTACTGCGTAATAGGTCTTCTCTACCTCTTGCTCTCTGAACATGGCATTCATCCGCTCAAGAGCCTTACTGGTTCTTGCATATATCACCAATCCACTCACTACTCGATCAAGTCGATGCGGAATCCCTAAATAAACGGCTCCAGGTTTATTATACCTGTCCTTTATATACTGCTTCACATAATCTGCCATTGTCAGATCTCCCGTCTGATCTCCCTGAACCAGCACACCCCATGGCTTGTTTACTGCGATGAGATGATTATCTTCGTACAAAACTTGTATCATTCGATCCTATTTTTTTCTATTTCAACTGCAAAGATATGAAATTGACGCTAGGGTTTTCCCCTTGTCCCAATGACACTTTTATTTTTGATGCAATGATCCATCAAAAAGTAGATACAGAAGGCCTAGAATTCGAGGTCAAAATGGCCGATGTAAAAGAATTAAATGAATGGGCTTTAGCGGATAAACTGGATATTTCCAAGTTATCTTTTCATGCTTATGCCCATGTATTTGAGCAATATATCCTTCTGAATGCAGGGTCAGCACTAGGTTTTGGCTGTGGGCCCCTTTTGATTGCAAAAGAAAAATTAGACCATGACATTATAAAAAAAGGACCAGTTGCTATCCCAGGAGAACTAACCACTGCTCACTTTTTACTAAATCTTGCCTATCCTGATATTCAAAATAAAAAAGCCATTCTTTTTTCTGAAATAGAGTCCGGCGTGCTAGATGAAACCTATAAAGCAGGATTAATCATACACGAAAACAGATTTACCTATCAAGAAAAAGGCTTGGTAAAGATTATTGATCTCGGAGCGTTTTGGGAAGAAAAGTTCAAACTTCCAATTCCACTGGGAGGAATATTCTGCAGAAGAAATTTTGACTCAAATCTTACAGAGAAAATCAATCGGGTTATTCGTCGTTCCGTTGAATTTGCTTTTACTCATCCAGAAGAGCCAAAAGCATTTATTCAGCAGCACGCGCAAGAGATGGAAGCAGAAGTGCAACAAAAGCATATAGACCTATATGTGAATGAATTCTCTGTTGATCTTGGCAAGGAAGGACAGGCAGCGGTGCAGCACCTTTTTGAATATGCCCGAAGCCAAAAAATTGTGTCGGAAAGTGATCTTCCAATATTTCATAAATATTCCGAATGATTTATTAATTTTGCACAGATTTTAAAGAACTGAATTTAGCCAATAGGTTATTATTATTTAACAGTATAATTTCGGAAACATGATTATTGGTGTTCCAAAAGAAATAAAGAACAACGAAAACAGAGTTGCTCTTACTCCAGCAGGAGCTTATGAACTTACAAAAAGAAATCACACTGTTTACATACAATCCACAGCGGGTGTAGGTAGTGGTTTTATTGATACTGAATATATCGAAGCGGGTGCTAAGATTCTTCCGAGCATCGAAGAAGTTTACGATATTGCAGAAATGATCATGAAGGTTAAAGAACCGATTGAATCAGAATATAAATTGATCAAAGAGGACCAGTTAGTATTTACTTACTTCCATTTTGCATCCTATAAGCCCCTTACAGAGGCAATGATCGAAAGTAAGTCTGTTTGTCTGGCCTACGAAACTGTAGAAAATACAGACAGAAGTCTTCCTCTTTTAGTGCCTATGTCTGAAGTAGCTGGAAGAATGGCTATTCAGGAAGGTGCTAAATACCTTGAGAAACCTGTCAAAGGACGTGGTGTTCTTCTTGGCGGTGTGCCAGGAGTATCTCCAGGTCGTGTTCTTATTCTTGGTGGAGGTATTGTAGGTACACAAGCAGCGAAAATGGCTGCAGGTCTTGGTGCTGAGGTTACAATCATGGATATCAACCTAAATCGTCTACGCCAATTGTCAGACATTATGCCTGCAAATGTAAAGACGATCTACTCCAATGCATATAACATTAAAAATGCGATCAAAGATCACGATCTTATCGTTGGAGCAGTTCTAATACCAGGAGCTAAGGCACCAAATCTGATCACCAGAGAAATGCTGAAAGAGATGCGTGCAGGAACTGTACTTGTTGATGTGGCGGTTGATCAAGGAGGATGTATAGAAACCTGTAAGCCAACAACACACGAAGATCCTACATATATCATAGATGATGTAGTTCACTATTGTGTTGCTAATATGCCTGGTGCTGTACCTTACACATCTACGATCGCACTTACAAATGCAACTTTACCATATGCACTCCGTCTAGCAGATAAAGGCTGGAAAGTCGCATGTAAAGCTGATGGATCTTTAAAGAAGGGATTAAATGTCATCCATGGTGATGTTGTTTATGAAGGTGTTGCAGATGCATTTGACCTTGAACTAAAAAATGTTGACGATTATTTAAGCTAAATAAAACTGATAAATATGCAGAAGGAAACAATGTCACTTAATTCTAAAGACCTAATAGCTTTAGAGGATAAATATGGTGCCCACAATTATCATCCATTACCCGTAGTCTTGGCAAAAGGAGAAGGCGTATATGTGTGGGATGCTGAAGGAAAAAAATACTTTGATTTCCTTTCCGCTTATTCAGCTATCAACCAAGGACATTGTCATCCGCGTATTGTTCAAACTATGAAAGATCAAGCGGAAACGCTTTGTCTTACATCCAGGGCATTCTATAACGACAAACTCGGTGTTTATGAGCAATATATCACTGAGTACTTTGGCTTTGACAAAGTCCTGCCGATGAATTCAGGAGCAGAGGGTGTTGAGACGGCTATTAAAATCTGTAGAAAGTGGGGTTACGAGAAGAAAGGAATTCCATTAAATGAAGCGATTATAGTGGTTTGTGGTCAAAACTTCCACGGAAGGACGGTAAGTATTATATCGTTCTCTTCAGACCCTGATGCAAAAGGTAAGTTTGGACCTTACACACCTGGTTTTGAATCTATACCTTATAACGATATTGATAGTTTGAAAGCGATCATAGACGAAAAAGCGGATAAGATTGCAGGATTCATGGTAGAACCTATTCAAGGAGAAGCGGGTGTATTTGTGCCTGATTCAAACTTCATAAAGGAATCTGCTGCTTTGTGTAATGCAAATAACATCCTTTTCATTGCAGACGAAATTCAAACTGGTATTGCAAGAACAGGTAGCTTATTGGCGATCTGTGGAGATTGTACTTGCCAAGGACATTGTGAACAACAAGAAAGTTATACAAGACCAGATATCCTTATTTTAGGTAAAGCACTATCTGGAGGAGCTTATCCTGTATCGGCAGTACTTGCTAATGATGCAATCATGGAAGTAATCCAACCTGGCCAACATGGATCTACCTATGGAGGTAATCCGATTGCATGTGCTGTTGCTATTACTGCACTTGATGTTGTAAAGGATGAACACCTTGCTCAAAATGCGCGTAAACTTGGAAATCAATTCCGTGCAGAAATGCAAAAATTGGTAGACAAGTTCGACATACTGAATCTAGTGAGAGGTAAAGGTCTACTGAATGCGGTAGTTATCAATGATAGCCCGGACAGCAGCACAGCATGGGATATCTGTGTTAGACTTGCTGATAACGGTTTACTTGCAAAGCCAACCCATGGAAATATTATCCGCTTTGCTCCTCCCCTTGTTATGACGGAAGAGCAACTTATGGATTGTGTAGCCATTATAGAAAAGACAATAGCTGAACATATCAGCGCTTAAATAAAAAAGCTTCGGGCGTTTCCCGAAGCTTTTTTTAGACTTTTATATCTTTATTATAGATATACCTTTATTATAGTTTCAACTAATACAGTTCTTACAATAATAATTTACGGAGAATAGAGGTTTATATAATACTATTTTTTTAAATTGACTGTAGAATATTATTCACCCCCTTCTTATTAAAAAGAGCTCGTAATGACCCTAAGCAATTACTTGCATTTTTTAAGCCAAAAAATTCAATTACCAAACCAGCCATTAGCTATGTTTCGATTAAAAGTTATTTTATCAAGCTGTCTGCTGAGTTTTTTGTTACAGGTCCAAGTAACAGCCCAAAAAACAGCCGTCCAGTCAGATCCTTACGAATCACTTAAATATGCTGATCAATTATTCAATAATGGTATTTACACAGCTGCACAAAGTCAGTATGAGAAGACCATTGAGATGATCAACCCTGCTAATTCAACTACCTTTGCTACGTACAGGAAAAATGCAGAGTTAGGTTATGCAAAATGTGCCGTGCGGCAGGATCTGCCTAATGGAGAGCGTCTGATTGAAGACTTCATTAGAACCTACTCCCCTGATCCAATTGCAAAGGATGCTCTAATTGAATTGGCCGACTTCTATTTCAACAAAAAGGAATATGAAAAAGCACTCAAATATTTCAATTCATCTACGTCCATAAACTTTGGGAAGGAAAAACAAGCAGAAATTGATTTCAAGGTCGGTTATTCCTATTTGGTTAAGAAAAACCTGAATCAAGCTGCTTCCGTTTTCAGCAGATCCCTAGACGTAGAATCTGACTACCAATATGACATTATCTACTATTATGCAATCTGTCAATTTAAACTTGGCGATTACAGGAAGGCAAATATCAACTTCAAAAAGGTAGAGAAGTCTGTGAAATATAAATCACATGTTCCCTTTAATATTGCACAGATATACTTTGCAGAGGGAGACTACCGAAAAGTCATCGAATACGGGGAGCCTAAACTCAATCAAAAAAGAATCCGAAACAGAAAAAATATATGCCAACTTGTAGGTTGTGCCTATTTTGAACTTGGTGATTATGAAAAGTCCCTACCCCTGCTAGAGGTTTATGAGCAAGAGAGTCAAAAACTACCCCAAGAAGATTTCTATCGACTTGGATATGTTTATTACGAGACGGGCAATTATGAGCAGGCAGCTGATAAATTCGGTGAATTGAATAACGAAAAATCTAAGCTAGGCCAATATGCTCAATTCTATTCAGGTATCTCCTACCTGAAGCTTAAGAATAAGCGCATGGCACATATTGCCTTTGGTAAGGCAAAAGAACTAAACTTTGATGAGGAAATTGCAGACGAAGCAAATTTCAACTTTGCAAAACTCAGTTATGAGTTAGGGCGCAACCGCGAAGCATTGTCTGTCCTTCAAAACATCGAAAAAGGATCTCCCTACTTCAATGAGTCCCAAAATATCATGAGTGATATTTTTATGAAGGATAAGAATTACGGCAACTCCATAGCAATCATGGAAAATATGGACGGCCGGTCTCCTCAATTGAAGGAAACATACCAGAAGATCAACTACCTATATGGTCTGCAACTGTATAAAGAGGGTAAATTCGAAGAAGCACATAGACGACTATCGAAGGCCCAAAAAGATGCAGTTAGTCAAAAAACTAAGGCTGAATCACTTTTTTGGCTTGCACAACTAGAATCTCAATTCGGCAACTCAGATGCATCCATCCGAAGCTTAAATAGCTATTTTGCCATGGGCAATGTGCTCAAGCAATTAGACGAATCCGCTTCAGTTTATAATGCGAACTATTCCATGGGATATAATTACCTAAAAAAGGCTAATTATGACATGGCTAAAAAATATTTTGAGCGAGCGGCAAAAGGCATTGAAAACAACCGATCATTCATCAAATCTGCCTACATAAAGAACGAAATACTTGGTGATAGCTATATCCGCACCGCAGATTGTTTCTTCAAAACAGGAAACTACTCTAGTGCACGCAAATATTATGACAAAGCAATCAACAAGCGTACTAGAGATTTCGTCTACGCAATCTATCAAAAAGCACAAATAGAAGGATTGCTGGATAATAAAACTGAAAAGATCTTACTCTTGGAAGAAGTATTTACTAAGTATCCAAATTCTCAATATGGAGATGATGCCATGTTTGTATTGTCTGAAACCTATTTGGAGATCAACAATAAGCAAAAAGCACTTGATGTACTCAGAGATCTTGTTGAAACTTATGGCACTAAGTCCGAATGGATAAAGACGACCTATCTAAAAATGGGACTTATCGCATTCAATCAAGGGAATATGTATAATTCAGCAGATTATTATAAAGCTGTCTTTAGATTGAACCCAAGTCAGGAAGAAACACAGATTGCGAAGGATGCCTTAAAAGAGATCTATATTGACAACCTGGGCGACGCTACAGCATATAACAACTTCATCAAGTCTATTCCAGGTATGGATATCGACAATAACTTGGAAGAAGAGAATTATTACTTAGTTGCAAAGGCAAAATATGATATTGGAGAATGGGAATCTGCTATTGACAAATACACCTTCTATCTAAGCAATTATCCAAGAGGGTTTAGAGCACCAAAGGCAAGATATGAGCGTGCAGAGTCCTATTACTCAAACAAGCAGTATGATGATGCATATGGAGACATTGAAGAAATACTAGCAGAAAATGAAGAGGTGTATATTGAACGTGCACTTGAACTAGCGCTACTTATCTCCTACGATTACAAGAAAGACTTTGAAGCTGCATTTAATTATGCAGAAAAACTGAACGAGACCACCTTGAATAGTATGCTCAAGACAAGAGCGCAGAACTATGGGCTTGTTGCTGCATACAAAATTGGAAACACACAGGGCGTTTCTGATATGGCAAAGCTTTTAAAAAACAATCCAGATGCAGAAGAACGCTATAAGATAAAGGCACAGCATTTCTTAGGCAAACTAGCATTTGAAAATACAGATTATGGAACCGCTCTTCAGGCCTTCCAAGAAGTTATAGATGCACCGAATGCAGATGACCGAGGAGAAGCCATGTACCTCATCGCAGAGATTTATTACAAGCAGGGCAAATTAGAAAAGTCTGCTGAGGTGATCGATGAGATCTTCAACAATGGGTCAAACTACTACTTTACAGAAAAAGCTCTTTTGCTTTTGGCAAATATCTCTATAGACAATGGAGATTACTACACCGCAGAAGCAGCGCTCGAAGCATTGATCGATAATTACTCAGAAGATGAAAGCGATCCTGGACACCTCGCCGAGGCAGAGGAAAAGCTTAAAAAAGTCAAACAACTTATTGCACAGAATAGCCGAATTGAAGACTCTGAAGACCTTCAATTTGATAATGATAATAATGATGACGGTGGTAATGAATAGGTTAAAGCTAAAAGAAAAAACAATGAAAAATTTAAAATATAGTTTGTTCCTGCTTGCTTTAGGTCTATGTACAGCTAGTGTACAAGCACAGGTAGATGAAGATATAACAGTAAAGACAAAATTTGAAGCTAAGCTGAATGATGCTAAGAAGTATAACATGCAGCCAAAGTTTCCAAAATCAGACACCAGTAAACAAGCACTGGATTATGAAATCGTATCCAAACTACTAGAACAACAATACGACCCACCCAAAATACGCCCAATTGCCTATAAACTCGATAAACTACAAAAAGAGTATAAAGGAATGGCAAAGTTAGGGGCAGGTAATCCCAATACTATCCTTGGCCAGCTACAATACAGAGATGCAATCAACAAACAATTAATCGCTGGTATAGAAATCGATCATCTCGGTAGCAAAAACAAGAATATTACGAATCAAAATTTTAGAGAAACTGCTGCTAATATCAATGGTAGCTATTTTGCCAAGCAAGGATTTCTAGCTGATGCATCCTTGGGACTCAACTCAAGAGATTTCAATTATTATGCCTACAATTTTATTGACTCTACTCAAGGCTTAGAAATTGATCCTCAAGATGCCCTGCAGCGATACACGAAGTTTGACCTTGCGGCCTCTATCAAAAATGCAGAACGAACAGTGCTGGATTTTAATTATGCTTTAGGTTTTGACTTTTATAGATTGACTGACAACTTTGCAAGCAATGAGATTGGCTTCAATGTGGAGATGAATGCTCAAAAGTGGTTTAAAGAAAAAAGTTATTTCAATGTAGATATCGAAACAGATCTGACAAGATTTGAGGATACGTCAATACAGAATCTTCACAACTTCTTTATCCGACCAGCACTTTTATTTCAGGGATCTGTTTTCAATGCTAAAATTGGGGCAAACCTTGGTTTCTCGAATGAGGTATTCTTTCCTTTCCCAGACGTGAATGTATCTTATGAACTCCTGGATTTCCTAACTCTATTTGCAGGTGCAGAAGGTACCTTATACAAAAACAATCTCAACAATACGTCGATATACAATCCATATATCAATACCACCTTTGATATCCAAAACACGAGTGTCTACCATTTCTTTGCAGGTGTTAAAGGTAATGTTGGTCTGTTGAATTATGATGCACAGGTAGGTTTGAAACGCGCGAATGATTTAGCTTTATTTTTGGATAATCCCGAACTTGAAAATGGATTCAGAAGAAAATTTGAAGTGCTTTATGATACTGCAACCATCTTCAATATAAACGCAACCATTAACACAAAAGATATCAATGGCATAGCATTTGGTGGCACGGTTGATTTAAATACATACTCCTTAAGCGTGGAAGAAAAGCCTTGGCATTTGCCAACCTTTGCCTTGAATGGTTTTGTAAAATACACCGGATTGGATAACGATCTTCAAATAAAAGCAGATCTATTCATGGAGAATGGGGTCCCTTATATCAATGACTTGGGTGAAGCAGACAATCTAAACACACTCTTCGATCTTAGTGTGAATGCAGATTATTTCTTCTCCGATAATATTGGTGTATTCCTCCAGCTAAATAATCTGGCAAACAATAAACGGATTAGATGGAACGGATATGAGAATTATGGATTCAATATAATCGGCGGAATCAATGCCCGCTTCTAAAAAAAAGCCCCGGCCATATAGGTCGGGGCTTTTTCTTAGAACTGCTTATATATATCGATTACTTTTTGAGCTTCCGACTCCCAATGGAGAACGTTCTTAGCCACTCTGCATTGTTCTTTTTTATTATTATAATCTTTCGATTCAATACGTATTTGACTGATCTGATCAGCTATATGTTGGGGTTCTAATTTGTCGAGCAAATAAAAACAATCCCAATCTGCCTGCAGCGCTTTATATTCTGGGAAATCCATGTGTAATGCTGGTAGTTCTGCCTGAATATAATCAAAGGTCTTATTTGCCAAGGAATAGTAATAGGAAAGTCCTTTGTTTTCCAATAAATTAAGACCAAGATCAGCTGTCCTAAGTGGCGCTTGAAGTTCTTCTGGTCTTAAGTAACCCAAAAATTGAACACGCTGAGTAAGTCCAAGATCTTGAACGAGATCTCTTAGGTATTTGCTCAGGTCTCCTTCTCCAGCAATCACTAATTCAACTGAAGTATCCAATAAAGCGAGTGATTCAATGACTTGCTCCAAGCCTCTTCCTTCATTTAATGCACCCTGGTAGTAAAGTCTAAAAGGTATATTTACTGGGCGCTCTCCAAGTACTGGCCTTTGAACACTCAAATTACGAATGGTTTCAAATTCAAGTCCATACCTTTTGCTAAATATTCTAGCAAGCTCAGGTCCTACGGTGTAGGCAGCATCAAATGTTGGTATAAATCTATCTCCAATGGCATTCCAAACTTTCTGTACTCCTGCCCTATCTTTCAATTCAGGCACTTCTGTAAAATACTCGTGTGCATCAAAGACAATCTTAACAGAAGGTCTTAAAAATTTCACTAAGCCTACAGCCAAAACCGTATCTAAATCTACCGCACAAATAATATCTACAGGACGAAAAAGTAGGAATACAAATAATCTAATATTGAAAAAGCAGTAAAATAAAAAACCGCTTTCAAAGCGTGAACGAAGTCTAATCTGCTTGTAGGCCCTATTACTTAGTGACTTGGAATTTCTTTTGTGCCTACCTACTAATTCTACAGCAAAATGAGCTCTTTGCAAACTATCGCTGATACGTTGCATGCGCTGATCATAATTCAGATCAGTAGTTACGGTCAATATGATTCTTTGTACATCAGCCATTCCAAAACAATTTACCACCTTTAAAGGAGAACCAATCTTCATCCAATAAATCTCTTGTAACCTTTTTAACTAAGTCGTATTTGTGAATACCAGGGTATTTCACCTTCAAAACATCAATAGATACGCCCTTTCTATTGTTACGAACCAATTCTATGAGTTGATTTTCTATAAGTTTATACTGCTCTGAGCGATTGGCCTTATTTTTTTGAGTAATACAATTATCACAAACCCCGCAAACTTCTTTTGCCTCCTCTCCTAGATAATATTTCATAAAGTTTGTCCTACAATCTTCCGTCAACACATACTGGACCATGGATTTAAACCGATTAGAAGCGGCATCTTCCATCTTGCTGATCAATTGAGTATCAAACAATAATTGTTCGGAAGCCAAGCGTGCAAGTGGAAAAAACAGTTGAGGCTTATCTTGTCTTGGATGGTAGTCGATTAGCTCAGCCTGCTCTAATATAGCCATCTTTCGTTTTAGATCTGCTTCGGAGATTTTTAAAAATTCGGATAATTGCTTTTCCTTGATGCGCACCAACTGATGAAAAGCACCATCGTGCAAACGCAGAAGTGCGTTGAGTAGACCATCCATTTTCTTATGTTGAATTTGGTAGGTATAGACAACTTCCTTCGTTTGAATAATTTGAAAACTGGATTGACGGAAAGCATGTTCTTGCACCTCTAAGTACCCTTGCATTTCCAAAAACTTCAAAGCTGCAATTGTCTCCAAAACATCTAGATCAAACTTTCTACAAAAATCTCCAAGATCAAAACTAAAATGGTCATTCAGACCAGAACCAGTTGCCAATTGTAAGTAAGACCCAATAGCACTATATACTCTTTTGACCACCCTGATTTCAGGAAATTTCTTTTTTAGAACTTCACTTTGGCGCTCTATATCTTCATCATTGTACATTAAAACAGCATATGCGGCAGCTCCATCTCTACCTGCTCTACCTGCCTCTTGGAAATAAGCCTCCGGACTTTCAGGAAGATCTAGATGAATTACAGAACGAACATCTGACTTATCAATGCCCATACCGAAGGCATTTGTGGAGACCATCACTCGACTTTTACCACTAAACCAATGTTCTTGCATTTTCTTGCGTTCATCCTGTTTGAGGCCAGCATGATAGAATACAGAAGGAATCTTCATATCCCTTAATCGAAGTGCAAAATCTTTGGTCCGCCTCCTGTTTCGAACATAAATCAAAGCAGGACCAGGCACTTTTTCCAAGATCTTAAGCGTCGCTTTTAATTTATCTTTTTCCTTGCGAACAACATACCTAAGATTGGATCTTAATAAATCGCCCTTCAGTATTTGAGCAGATTTCATCTCCAGATTTTCAAGAATATCCTGTTGAACCTCTGGTGTTGCAGTAGCTGTCAGTGCGATTATCTTATGCTCAGAAGAACCCAAAAGTTCTTTTATTTTTCTGTATGAGGGCCTAAAATCGTGGCCCCATTGAGATATACAGTGGGCTTCATCCACGGCCACGAAGCTAATATTCATTTTATGAAAGCGATCCTGAAACATAGGGCTTGACAAACGCTCTGGAGAAACATAAAGCAACTTAACCTTACCATAAACACAATTATCAAGTATGCGATCGACCTCTACCTGTGGCATTCCTGAAAAAATAGCGTAGGCAACAATTCCCCTTTTTCGCAATCCATCTACTTGATCCTTCATCAAAGCGATCAAAGGAGAGATGACAAGACAAAGTCCTTCTTGTACGAGTGCAGGAACCTGATAACACAGGGACTTCCCACCTCCTGTAGGCAGTATGGCGAGGCAGTTATCCCCCTTGAGCACAGCATCTACTACAGGTTTTTGATGCTCCCGAAAGTCATCAAATCCCCAATATTTTTTTAATATGTCTTTCGCTGCCTTCAATTATTATGTTTGGTATAATTTATGGAATTAAACTATCAAATTACGCATTCGGGTAAATAAAAAAAGGCGCCTAAGCGCCTAAAGTAATTCATCTTTTAAAAAGTAGTAGTTGTAATATTTGAGATGAACACTTAATTTATATTTCTCGGACAATTGTCATTGAACTCAGAATTCTGATATTCAATTTCATTGTTTGATTCTAATCGAACTGGGCAATAAATGGCTCCACCATTGAGAATTGCGCAATTTGAAGTGAATATACAACTTAGAATTTTAATATTAGGCTTTTCTGCTTTTGTAATTATAGAAAGTCCACCTCCATTTAAAGCATTATTATTAGAAAAGGTGCAATCAATAAATTGAATGTCCCCTAAATCATTAAAATCACCATCCATATAGAAGGCCCCTCCGAAATAATAAGCCTCATTTTTATCAAAAACACAATCCTCAAATAAAAGTGTGAATTCGGAATAATTTTTTATTTCTCCATATACAGCAGCGCCATATAATGCGACATTATCAATGAAGTAAACATTATTGACGATGGGCCAACCGCTCTGGTTGTCACTATTAAATTTATTGTACCATCCTGCTCCACAGGTTCGTGGAGAGGCTTGACTATGCGCATCAAAATTAGTGTTGCCG
>JAQXAY010000252.1 GCA_029252685.1 Saprospiraceae bacterium
AACTTCCCCCCATTGAATTATTTTATGATTGGCTTAAATATTATGTTCTAATCGATTAGAAATTGAATCCACCAGCGATGCTCGCCCATGTCCAATTCATTACAGAAGCATCTGTATTAGTAATACTCCCAGCAGAAATCCCGGCAGGAACAGAACCACCATCCTCCAATATGGAAGATAAGTTTTCAGCCTCTGTGGAAAAAGTAACATTCTCAAATGTAGTATTAGCTGCTTCTCCATTTGTGATCATTAAGAATTCTCCATTTTTACTTATCGGTGCTGTAAAGTGGATGTTTTTCAGAAATACAGGTGTATTTTCATCAACATCAATCAGATATCCTCCAGCAGATCTATCCGACGTAATAGCAATTACTGTACCATTTTGGATAGAATGACTTGCTGAATAAACCCCTTCTGGTCCGTCTAACTCAAAGCAAGAACCTGATGGAGTTACAATAACAAAATTATTTAATGTACCAGCCCAAGCTTGATCCGTATCTATAGCATCATCTCCAACATTCCAAACAACAACATTTGAAACATTAACCGTACCACCAAACCATTCGATACCATCATCTTGATTTGCTACTATTTCAATATTTTCTATTAGAGTTCCTGAACCAACACCACCTAGCGTCAATCCATTTATCTCATTACCCTGACCAATATTAACGCCTCCATGACGAATTGAAAGGTATGTTAGGATACCCGAGTTATCATAATCGTCATTACCTCCATATAATCCATTTGTATCAGATGTTGGTATTCCTTCTATCTGAACCTCATCAAAACCGTTCTCGGTGTTTGCATTTGAAGCAGAAATGGTTGCATTTCCAAGAACGATAAGTCCACCCCATAAACCATTGATATCTGGATCAAGGTTTGGACTTACAAAATCACCCGCTTTAACATCTTCTATAGTGATTTCATCCGCAACAGATGTAAAAATGATAGGCGCATCAACAGTACCTTCAGCGAACAATTGTGCACCTCTTGCTACTACTAGTGAACTTGCATTAGCTGCTGTTCCTCCTTGACCTTTAATTATTGTTCCTGGGCAGATTGTTAGAGAAGCTCCAGACTCTATAGATATTCTTCCTCCTAATATGTAAACTTGATCACACTCCCAAATCGTATTCTCAGTAATATTACTTGTTACAAGTATTCCGTCCATTGGAATTGGCTCGAAAGTGTCTAGTAAATTATCATCAGTTGAACATGCTGTTACAAGAAGAGTTAAGACAACAGCTACCGAAGAGAAAATTCTAAAGTTCATAATGCAATGTTTGTTTGTTTCTTTAATTAACTACTGTAAAATTGCATCTTAATTGAAAACTCAAGTTTAAGCCTAGGTTAACTTTGAGTTAAGTCTTTCAATAAAAAAAAACAAAGACCAAAAGTCCTAGTATTTGCTAGGATCATCTAATCGACATTGAGGCGAAAAAAATGACTTTTTTTTATAAATCAATAGAAAAGGAAAAAACAAAGCTCAGAATAACAAAAAAAGAGTCAGTACAAGTGTACTAACTCTCTTTTTAAGTGAGCCCGATAGGATTCGAACCTATGACCGCCTCCTTAGAAGGGAGGTGCTCTATCCAGCTGAGCTACGAGCCCTTTTTTATAAGGCAACGCAAAAATAGCAACTCCAATGAAAAATAAAAAGAAATGTTCATTGAAATTTATTTTTTTTATTGAGCCGCTAAGTATGTTGACAAAACAAAGTCTATTTTGCAATCGTTCACACTTGAAATTCAATTTTTTACACATGAACATAAAGGAAACAGGTTGGGAAACATTGCTCAAAGAAGAATTTGAAAAATCCTATTTTAAATCTATTAAAGCCCAGCTCAAAGAATCAGACGAAAAAATCTATCCCAAAAACGATGATATCTTTGCTGCTTTTGAACTTTGTCCCCTTCATAAAACAAAAGTTATTATCCTCGGGCAGGACCCCTACCACAAACCCCATGAAGCTATGGGACTCAGTTTTTCAGTGCCTAATCATGTAAAAGTACCTCCCTCACTAAGAAACATATTTAAAGAAATACATACGGATCTTAATATAAGCCCTTCTGCCCATGGAGACCTAAGACCTTGGGCTAAACAAGGTGTCTTATTGCTCAACTCGATTTTGACCGTGGAACATAAAAAACCTGCATCGCACAAAAAGTTAGGATGGCAAATATTTACGGATACTTGCATAGAACTGATTGGACAGAAGAAAAAAGGATTGGTTTTCATGCTTTGGGGTAATTATGCTAAAGGAAAGGCAGCCTTACTAAACTCAAATGATCATTTGATACTCGAAGCAAGCCACCCCTCTCCACTTGCAAGAGGTGCTTTTTTTGGGTGTAAACACTTTTCGCAAGCGAATAGATATTTACGGAGCAATGGAATGGAAGAAATAGACTGGTCACTCCCTCAACTACAACTCTTCTAGAATAAAATTGAGGACCTTATCGCCATCCAAAAGTACTAGATCTAATGCAGAATCAAAGTCACTAAAATAAAAATAGGCCTGCTCAAAATCAGGACAATCAAATGCAACCAGTACATCGAGCTCTTCATTTAATATCTCTACGCCACCATCCTTAAAGCAAGCGAGGTAATGCCCCCTTGGTGTACTAGCGTATTTGACCGTTTCGATTTTCTCCTGAGAAACATAGGTCGAAAAAACTTTAAAGGTATTTCCCTTATAGCCAGATACTGAAATCCCTTTGTTAGAATACCCTATGTACTCTGGATTTGGCCCATCATCCATGTTGCCTAATAAAAAGCCTTGCATATTGGCCTTAACTATTAGATTAAAATACTGCCCCAATTCATTTATTATTCGAACTCTTCCATTGTTCATTGGATAAATCAATCTTTTTAGCCCCACCCCCTTAAGTTCATGAAAGTTAGACCAAGTATTTTGTTTCAAGGGAATGGGATCAAACAAATGTTTACCTTTTATATTTTGTCCGTAAAGACTATCCCCACAGAATTGGAGAACATAATCCATTGTATCACTAAAACCAAAATGACTAATCGAGCAATCTAGCGAATCGAATAGAGGAGCTAATTGCCATTCTGTTCGTTGATCAAGCGTTAAAAATTTTAAACTACCATCCTTTTCCTTGATCCAAATTTTATGTTCAAGTGCAGGTCTGTCAGGATAGTTAATCAAGCCAAAAGTATCTACATCAAAGAGCGCCAAAGGTGCAGGATAATCCATAAGTAGACCTGTATTCAAATCTAGATATTCTAGCTTATTCTTGAAACCAAGAAGACCGATATCGTCAGCATAATCAAAGCTTAACAACTTTTCTTCCAATGGAATACGCCAAAGATCCCTGCCATTCTTATCTATACAATTTAAGCTGTTATTATCATCCTGATATAGAAAACAAAGCTTAGCTCTTTGGTCAAAAAATGAAAATACAGTGCCTTGATTATTCTTCAAGGAATGTTGTATTAATATTGGATTTACAGGAGATTCCTTTTCTGAATAAGTCAAATCTAAATGAGCCCCATTTAAAACACAAGTATAAAATCCTGTTTCAGGTAATAGCCCTAAGACCTTTGTCGGTAATTCAAATACCGAGCTAAACATACTTCCAAGGTCCTTTACTGAAAACACCCCTAACTCTTTCCAAGGTTCGCTCAAAGAAAGTACCGTCTCTTCAAGAATCAAATGTGACAAGACAGATTCCAGTATTTTGTATTCAGGACTTAAAAGTAATAGGCCTTCCCACTCAAAAGCATACATATCATCAATTGGATAGCTGCTATTTTCACTCAGCTTCAAGTTCCAAACTTGATTAAGTTGAAATATATCTGCCATACCATACACTGACTTTCGATCTCGAATATCAGCCTCATCAAATGAAAAGTTTCCAGCACTATTATCGTAGATAAGCATCAGAGAAGATTCTCTCCAAATCAAACATCGATCTACAAAGGCATCTTCCTGGCCTTGATACGAGTCCTCTATACTTTTTTCGGCTGACCGAAAATATGAATCTCCCTCCTTGATTAAGGGTTTAACCTTTGTACTGAACAAAGAATCCGGTTCCCAAAAATCTGTTCCTACTTCTAACTCCCAACTATAGTGATCTTTGGGTCTAAGGACAACATCATTTCCTTTATCGGATATTTCTTGCGAGCGTATATTTGGCAACCAATACCTCAACAACTGATCTACATTTAAAGTATTCGAATCATGCAACTGGACACCGTCACCCTGAACAATAGCTTGCAAAGCTGTCGGGAAAGAAGCTAGATAAAGTTTATCCTCTAACTCCAGAGCATATATTCCACTAGCAAGTTTGTAGATACGCTCGCCTTTATAACGAATAGCATTTGCCTCATCGTGGCCCTCCGCTAAACGTCCCTCTAAAGCCAGAAGGTAACCAACATTTTTTCCTGAGTATACAGGTGCCCATGCGAATTTATCTGAATCAGAGTGTATATCTACTAGCTCTAGAACGGAAGTCCAAAAATAACCAATCCCACTTTGACCCGCAGGAGGTATTTCTAGTTTATTTTCTAGAAGATTTAAGCCTGTTAATACAGTTAGACCCGGAGAGTCCTCTGAAAGCGAGCAAGACGCATTGAATAAAAATGCGATACCGAAAACAAATAAAATCAGCCGTTTAGAATAGTTCATTAGAGATCAAAAAGGATTATGGATCTAAGTATAATTAATTGAATTATCTACTTTAGTTATAATAACAAGATTATGTAATTTAGCATAATATTGATTGTAATAACAAACACTTTTATTGAAATAAGAACATATGCATAAACCTACCTTAATAAAGGGCGCATCATTTTCCTTATTTGCAGTTATTTTTGGCGCATTTGGGGCGCATGCCCTAAAGTCAGTACTAACAGTAGATCAACTGGAGTCGTTCAATACTGCAGTTCGATACCTTATGTTCAATGGACTTGCACTTTTAGTCATTGGAATACTTATGGAAAAAATGCAGCACAATTGGATAAAGATTTCTGGTCAACTGTTATTCTTAGGGACACTCCTGTTTTCAGGTTCTATCATGTTGCTAGTTTGCAGAAAACTATTTGACATGGAATTCCTTAAAGTACTAGGTCCAATCACACCACTTGGAGGCACTATACTCATCGCAGGGTGGATACTATTTATAGTAGCAATATTAAAAGAAAAAAAGCATGATAAAAGATAAATACCAAAGCGTAAAAAATCATCTACAAAAGATCTTCGATGTACAAGCTAGTATTGCATTACTCAACTGGGATCAAGAAACTAAGATGCCTAAAGGTGGAGCTCAACAAAGAGCTAGACAAATCAGTACATTGAGCGGTATAGCACATGAATTACTTACAGACCGTGCATTCAAATCAAAAGTAAGGGATCTAAATGAATGCCTGGATCAGCTAAACACCGAAGAATCAGTTAATATCAACGAAACCTTCAAGCAAATAGAAAGGGCCGAAAAATTAGATACTGATTTTGTAACACGAAGATCTGCATTAGTCTCTGAAACCTATCAAGCATGGACGGAAGCAAGAGCAAAGAAATCATTTTCCGTATACCAAGAACAATTGGACAAACTCATTCAGCTGAAAAAAGAAGAGGCTGAACGAATTGGGTACAATGGGCATATTTACGATGCTTTACTTGAAGAATTTGAACCGGGGATGAACAGTGCTATGGTAGATAAAATATTTGACGGAGTCAAAAATCACCTTCAGCCAATTCTGAAGAAAATAAATGCTCAAAAAAAGCCTGACGATAGTTTTCTTTTCAAACATTTCAATAAGGATAAACAGTGGGACTTTGGAATTGACCTCTTAAAAAATATGGGCTATGACTTCAACAGAGGTCGTCAAGATATTTCTGTCCATCCCTTTTCAACTGGTTTTGGACCGGATGATATTCGCGTCACCACACGCATAAGTGAGACCAATTTTTCTTCTATGGTTTGGTCTTGTATCCACGAGGGAGGGCATGCGCTTTATGAGCAAGGAATGTTGTCTCAGAATTATGGTCTGCCTATGGGAAGTTATATTTCATTGGGTATCCATGAATCTCAATCCAGATTATGGGAAAACCATGTTGGTCGATCTAAAGCTTATTGGGAGTTTCATTACCCTAAAGTAAAAAATGTTTTCCCAGAGCAATTTGATGGGGTAAGTTTGAATGATTTCTATGCAGCTGCAAACAGGATTGCTCCAAGTCCGATCCGTACTGAAGCAGATGAACTCCATTATCATTTTCATGTTCTAATTCGATTTGAAATCGAAAAAGCACTCTTGGAAGGTAGTTTAAAGACTGCTGATGCCGAATCTTACTGGAATGAAAAGTACAAAGAATATCTAGGGCTGGACA
Organism: Saprospiraceae bacterium; assembly: GCA_029252685.1. Classification (GTDB taxonomy): domain Bacteria; phylum Bacteroidota; class Bacteroidia; order Chitinophagales; family Saprospiraceae; genus AM-2324. The sequence continues at coordinate 6,353 of JAQXAY010000252.1, forward strand.
TTACAGACCCTAATTCTGGTATCCTTCAGGATATTCATTGGTCTTTAGGAAGTTTTGGATACTTCCCTACTTATTCAATTGGAAGCTTCTATGCCGCTCAATTCCATGCGCAGGCAACAAAGGAGATTGATAATTTGGAAGAACAAGCAACAACAGGAGATCACAGCAAGCTACTCACTTGGCTGCAAGGCAATATTTATAAACACGGTAAGCGGAATAGTGCAGAAGGCTTATGTAAAGAACTAACAGGAGAAGGCCTAAACTATAAATATTTTGAAGCCTATGTGCAGAAAAAATATGGTGAACTCTATGAACTATAAAAAAAGGGGCAGCTTAATTAAGCTGCC
>JAQXAY010000264.1 GCA_029252685.1 Saprospiraceae bacterium
ACATGAATAGCAGATCGCTCTTCTAGATCTTTACTAAAAAGAGCATCCATATCGATTTGAGTCAGAAATTTATAGCCACCAGTCTCGGGATCATAGTCTTTCCATAAGGCATACTCTTCATCAGGAATATAGTGCCCATAACCTATTGTTCGCATTCCTTTAGTATCCCTAAATATTTGTCCATGGCCACCAGACATTCCTGGAGGTCTCTCCCAACTCTTTATATAATCCTGAAGTGGAATTGAAGGCTTCAAATATTTAGCAAGCTTAATATTTTTTCCAACAACACTATTAGATACATCCTTATCTTGTTTGAAAATCCAGTTTGGGTGTGGATTTATGCGAATGGGCTCTTGTATATCTGAAAAAGCATCTGCCCAAGGATCTGAATCGAAATCAGTCTCGGGCTCTTTATTATCTTCAAAATCCTTTTTTTTCCAGCCAACAACATATGAATTACCAGCATGTATTGTCACATGCCCCTGTAAAGGTAGGTCATTCCATTTTCTGAATTCTACATCTGTAATTCCAAACTTATTACAAATTGACCACTCAGTATCTCCCATTGGAGCTTTGGGGTTTTCCAATTTTCTTTCTGCGGAGGATCGAGCAACAAAAGTCACCTTTTTACTGAATACATGATTGAAAGAGGGGGATGTAGAATCTGGCATTTAATTGATTTTTAATTGGTTTGCTTCACCAGCTTATATTTATATGTTGTCTTCTCGTCAATAATTTCCATTACAAATATACCATTTGGAATATTTAAAGGATTGATATTTAACATTTTTTTATTTGTAAAGTCTGTTTCGTAAAGAACCTTGCCTGATACTGTTTTAATTCTAGCATAACCCGAGGTCTGCTTTTTTAATTCAAGGACAAATTCCTTTTCAAAAGGATTGGGATAAAGATCAGTCTTTACCGTAACTGGTACTCTTTTTTTTTGAGACTCATACAAGGAAAGTTCTCGTTTGATATTCCCCCACAGGGAAAAGGCATCTGGTGCATCCTGTCCTAGCTCCCACATCATAATCCCTCCAAGTTCGCTATACGCAATGCGTAGTTTCTTCAAAATTGTGTGGATGCCATTATAAAAAACTAGTCCTTTTTGATCAAGAAAAGCATTTGTAGCACTCTGTTCAATCAGTTCAGAATAATGCACAGAATGAATCTTTTTTCGATCCGAAAAATCATATCCATAAAAAGGAACACCCAAAACTAATCGATCAGCTGATATCCCCTGTCCTCTCCAAAACTCTATAGCCTGTAATGCAAAATCGACGGACGAGTGCTGGCCAGGATTATTAGGATTCCATGGTCCTCGAGCATCATATACCATCATATTAATCCAATCGAAAGCATCTAAAGCTTCGTCTGTAATTGGCGAAAATCGTTTTACCGCTGGTAGTGCAGCCGTTAGTCCCAATTCGTATACATCGAAGGTATCTTTCATTTCCTGAACAAAGGCGCTATAATATTTATTGACATCGCCCCATTCAAGATCCATGTCAGCTCCCTGCAAACCATTTATGAGCACATAGTCTTTGATCTTAGAAATATACCAAGAGCGATTTGAAGGATTCATTAAAGTTTCCCACTGTTCACTAAGATCCTTTGCTAAACCACCACCTGCTAGAGAAATATAAACCTCTACGTTATGCTTATGAGCCTTTTCAACAATTGGAGCGTAATCGTAGGTCTTTGTATGAAGGTTACCGTATTCATCAGGATTGGCAAATGCGATATTCAGATGTGTTAAACCCTCAAAATCTAAAGAATTAACCATTTTGACTTTATAAAATGGTATGTAGCCAATTCTTTTAAACTCCGACTGAGCATTAAGAATATTTCCAATCACAGTGATTAGAATAAAAGGAAGCAATACATTTGATCGTACTCTCATAGATGCGAATATAATTAATATAAAATAAGTTAATATAACTT
>JAQXAY010000276.1 GCA_029252685.1 Saprospiraceae bacterium
CTATATATTCCAGAATTATAATTTAGACTTAGATTCCAAACCTATTAATTGGATTTCTGAGTCTTTAAAAAGAATGATTAAAATACATCAGTGCAATAGCTTTGATGTCTTTTAAGGCATTAATTATTTTTCAAAAACCGAACCCATGACATTCATTCAATATCTGATTGATATGCTCTTTTGCAGCGTATTAGAATCCAATATGTTCCAATCAATCGTAAGGACTTTCCGTCTAGTTTTTCAACCACTACCAATTTTGTCCATTAATCCCTTTTTTCAAAGGGTATATTAACTATAAACTTATTATTTAACCAAGCATAAGCATCCCTAATCCAGGGTGTTTATTATTTAATTTTTTATCCATGAACATTTATTTTTCTACTATCAGGTCACTGGTAGTTCTAGCCCTTGCTATGTCTTCATCTGTCCTTTTGGGACAAGGAATTGCATCCTTTAATCTTATTCCTTTACCGGCATCTGTAGAAGTGGGAGAGCAAGTTTGTATTGACTTTGAAGCTCAATATTTTGGAGATTTAACATCGCTTCAATTTGGTTTGTCCTATGATGAAGCAGTTCTGTCTTTTTCAACTGTTGAAAGTACTATTTTGCCTGCTTTTACCTCCAGTAATTATTTTTCAAATGGGGAAGGGCTTGTTACGCTTTCTTATGAGCCTTCGGTAAGTGATTATCCTAATGGTTTGGAGCTTCAGAATGGTGAAAATATTTTAAAAATTTGTTTTGAAGCAATAGCTATTTCTGAAAATTCTGAAGTATCACTAATACCTGAGCCCGTAGCGTTTGAAGTTTATTCCAGTAACAAAAGAATAAAATCTACCTATTCTTCTACATTTATAAATGTATCAGATTTTACAGAAGATGATTGTCCATTTGAAGGTATAAAGATTATCGTTGATGAAAGCTGTGGAGATACAGGTCAGAATGTATGTGTAGATGTAAAAGCAGAGGATTTTGAGCATATTTTGAGTATGCAATATTCCATCAATTATGATCCAACGGCATTGTCTTTTACACATGCAGATGATTTCTTGTTGCCTAGTCTTAGTGTTTCAAATATCGCTAATCCATATCCTGGGTTTATAACCTTATCATGGATATCAAACGACTTGATCGAGGGAACTTCTATAACTGGAAGTGAAAAGATTTATGAGCTTTGTTTTGATATAATACAATCTTCTGCAGCTGCAGCAACTACATATTTATCAGTAGGAAGTACACCTACCCCTATAGAAGTTATCTCTAGTTCAGAAGGCGAAGTGGATATTTGGCGTGTAGATGGAAAAATTCAGATCAATATTCTAGATTGCGAAAATGAAGGTAATCCTATCGATCCTGTTGGATTTAGTTTAAATGAAGTTGAAGCATATTCTGGGGATAATATTTGTGTGCCTGTTATTGTAGATGATTTTAATGAACTTGTTGCCATACAGTTCTCAATGAATTACGATGAATCTGTACTCGAATATACGGGCTTCAATCATCCAGGCATTCTTAATCTAACTGATTCTACTATATTGAATCTAGAAGCTGGTGAGCTTGTTTTTACATGGCTTACGGATGATCTTATCAATGGTTCTGGGATCGAAAATGGTTCTGTTATTTTCGAACTATGTTTTGATGTTATTGGCGAACCTGGTAGTAGTCCGGTTGTTTTTTCTGAGAGCCCTATTGCTTCTCAAGTTATTGATATAACTGGGGAAGATGTTTCTGCACTCTTCAATAATGGAACAGTAAATGTTTTAGACGAGGATCCTACAGGATTTATCTTAGAACTAAGTGAAACCTGCGGGGAGATTGGTGATTTGGTCTGCGTTGACCTTACAGGTGAACAACTTGTTAACCTTGCAGGTATGCAATTTAGTGTAAGTTATAACGAAAATGCTTTAAGTTACTCAGAAGTACTTTTTGGTTCTCTTCCAGGGGTGACATCTAGTAATTTCAATTTATCTAGCCCAAGTAATTTAGATTTTGTATGGCTTGCCCCCGACGCAATTCCTGTAACCGTAGAAAATGATGTGGTCTTGTTTTCTGTTTGTTTTGAGATCATATCCGAAGCAGGATCTAATGTAGAAATAGGGCAAGAAGGTCTTGATCTGGAAATTATAGTTCCTGTACAGGTTGTGTATCCGGAGGTAATAAATGGCTCTGTAGAGTATGGTTTAGATTGTGATAATTTTGGAGGTTTAACAATTGATCTTTCAGTGGGTTCTGCTGAGATTGGTGAAGAGGTTTGCCTTGATGTAAAGGTTTATGGATTTGATAAAATTCTACATATGCATTATGGTGTTGAATTTGATACTACAGAATTAGCATTTATTGGTGTTTCAAATATAAATTTAGAGGAATTAAGCCTGGCTAGCTTTAGTCTACCCGCAGAAAATACAGTTCTTTTATATTGGCTTTCAACTGAATTAGCAAATGGAACTCCAATTATTGAGGGAACTTCAGTTCCTGATGGTACTGCTATATATCAACTGTGTTTTGAAGTTGTGGGTGACTTTGAATTTTCTGAAGTTAAATTTTCTGATCCCTATGATAACGAAATCGTTGATTATACAATAGCGCAGGTAGATTATATCCTTGATGATGGAGGTGTAAACCTTGTTTCTTTATTATATTCAGATATAGAACTTGGTTTTGATTCCAATGACACAAACATACTATTTCAAAACAAACCTAACCCTGCAATAGAAAGTACTACCGTTTCCTTCACTTTGGCTGAAGCTGGGATTGTTCAATTTGATCTTTTTAAAGAAAATGGTGTGCTGGTAAAAAGCTTTTCTAATGAATATGAAGCTGGAATCACTGAAATTCAGCTGAATGATTTAAATGAACCGGGCTTGTACTATTATACCATAAGCGGTCAAGGTTTTTCACTTGGAAAGCGAATGATTGTGGTATCTGAGTAAAGAGTTATAGACGTATGCTATTACTATTTTAAATACAAATTATGATCTTGTTGGCTTATTCTGACTCAGAGTAAGCCAATTTTTTTATTTTGGGTTAAGATAACATCCACAATAGAATTCCAATGGTCAAAAAGAAATTAAGAGTACCGCATGCTTTGGTTATTATGTTCACCATTGCTCTACTAGTAAGCTTGTTAAGTCACTTTGTTCCTGCAGGAAGTTTCCAAAGGATAGCATCCGATCTTAATGGAAGATTACTAGTTGTCCCAGGTACATTCGAATATGTAGAATCAAGTCCGATTGGGTTTGTTGACTTTATTACCTCATTCCCAAGGGGATTTAAGGCGGCATCAGAGATTATGTATGTCGTTCTTTCTGGTGGTGTTATGTTTGCACTGATGGATAGGACAAAAGCCCTTGAGAATGGTGTTGGAGTATTTGTGCGAAAACTAGGCTTGAAGCGTAAAAAGTGGATTGTTGTTATTTTGACGCTCCTTTATGGATTCCTAGGTATAGTAGTCGGGTATGAGAACAATATTGCTCTTGTTCCAATAGCTGCTATGGTAAGCCTTGCAATAGGTGGAGATCTTTTACTTGCGGCAGGAATATCAGTGGGTGCTATGACTGTGGGATTTGGCCTTTCTCCTATCAATCCATATACAGTAGGACTGGGTCAGAAGTTAGCACAAATTCCATTGTTTTCCGGTAGTTTGTTGCGAAGTATGCTGTGTATTATAGCCTTATCTGTGGTATGTGTGTATAATCTTCGATATCTAAAAAAATTAGAAAATAAGGCTGTAAGACCTGCCTCTGAGGAAGATCTTAATGGTCTAAAACTTAAAGGGTCCTTGGATTCGTATCACTTGACTGTAAAGCATTGGTTTGTCTTGTTGACTTTTTTTGTGGGACTGGCAATAGCGATATATGGTATTTTTAATTTTGGGTGGTTTTTCTTAGAACTGAGTGGAATGTTTCTGCTCATTGGCCTCTGTGCAGGCTTGATAGGAAGACTTGATAGTGAAGCTATTAGTTCTGCGGTGTTAGATGGCGTAAAAGTGACAGCAGGAGGTGCGTTTATGGTTGGTTTTGCTGCATCTATTAAAGTACTATTAGAAGACGCTGCTATGATTGATACCCTTTGCTATTACTCATCAAATATTTTAATTGGACTGCCTAAAACCTTATCGGTAGTTTTGATGATGTTTACTCAATCTATCACAAACTTCTTGATCCCATCAGGAAGTGGTCAGGCACTTGCAACCTTACCTTTGATGTTACCCCTCGGTGAATTAATAGGCGTTAGTGCTCAAACTAGTGTACTTGCTTTTCAAATTGGTGACGGTTTGACGAATTTGATTAATCCAACCTTAGGTGGACTGATTGCAATGTTGAGCTTATGTCGAGTGTCTTTTGATAAATGGTTGAAATTTATTTTTCCTTTGGCTGGAATTCTACTGTTGATTTCTTTATTCTTTTTGATTTTTGCTTCACTAATTAATTATTCTTAGACTATGGACTTAATATCGATTTTAAGAAAACTGGTTTCTTTTGATGTGTTTGGAGGTGAATCAAATATTCAATTAGTGCATTGGATCAAAGACTACATGAAGGAGCAAGGTGTGGAAGCACATCTTTTATATGATTCATCAAAAGAAAAGGCGCTTTTACATTGTAGAATTGGACCAGCAGTAGATGGGGGAGTAGTCTTGTCTGGTCATATGGATGTAGTACCTGTAGAGGGACAAGATTGGGATACAGACCCATTTGTATTAACTGAGAAGAACGGCAAGCTATACGGAAGGGGGAGTTGTGACATGAAGGGTTTTTTGGCATGTTGCATGAGTCTTATTCCAGAGATGCTTCAGGCAGATTTAAAAAAGCCTATATACTTTGCGTTTTCTTATGATGAAGAAATTGGCTGTAGGACAGGAGATCTAATCGCCCAAACTTTAAATGAAGTTTATCCAGAGCAAATAGCTTATGCAATTATTGGAGAACCAACATTAATGTTACCGACCATAGGCCAAAAAGGTATTTGCTTTTATAAAACAGAGGTGAACGGCTCTCAGGGCCATAGCAGTCGTATACTGCAAGAGGTTAGTGCGGTCCATGAATCCATGCGTCTCATTAACTGGTTGGAGCAGAAGATGCTTCAGTTGAGTGTTAGTAGTATTGATGAACGCTTTGAACCACCGCATACCTCTATACATGTCGGAAAAGTACAGGGAGGAATTGCGACCAATATTATTGCAGACCAATGCTCTTTTGATTGGGATGTTAGAACCATACCCTCTGACGATTTAGTGCAAATTATGGATACATTTAAGCAATATTGTGCTAAACGTATGGAGGAATTAAGTAATCGCTTTCCAGAATTTCATATTCGTACTGTCGAGGCACATCCACCAGTACCTGCTTTAGATACCAGAACAGATTCTGGGGTGTTAAAGCTGCTTAGAGCAATCGGTATTAACGGGGAGGAGCAGGCTGTTTCCTATGCAGCTGAGGCTGGGCAATTTGCCAGGAATGGGTTTGATTCTATTATATGTGGGCCAGGTTCTATTGAACAAGCGCACCGAGCAAATGAATTTATAGAAATTGAACAATTGAATCATGGGCAGCAGATGATCAGAAATCTGATTTATGTCTTTGGTGATAGTTAATCAGTTTAGACGATTAGTATATTATGGTTTGTGATCTCAAATAATTAATCTAGAATACGAATGAAGGCTTCTGAAGACTTTATAAATACATATAATGATATCGATGCTTGGTTAAGTAAAGAAGGCAAGTATGACCGATATGTTTCTTACTCAAAAAAAATCAAATCACTGCAATCCAAGGACACTCGTTTGAAGTTATTCAAAGATGATCTATTGTCCTACGGAGAGCTTCGAAATGCAATTGTCCACAATGACATAAGGAATAAAGAAATCATTGCAGAGCCTCATAAACGAGTCGTGGAGCGGTTTAAATATATTCTTGAGGAATTAGAAAATCCGGAGAAGGTATATCCTAGGTTTAGTGAACAAATCACTATGCTTTCTCCAACTAGCTATATAAATACTTTGTTGGCTCAAATGGAACAAGAAAGTTTTGTTCAGGTACCCATTTTTGATCGAGGGAAGATTCTGGATATTATCAATTGTCAAACAGTTGTGCGTTGGATGGCAGATTGTATAAAGCCTTCGGGTGACTTAGATGTCAATGCAGTCAAAATAAAAGCATTACTGCCTTATGTTGAATTCAAAAGAAACTTCAAATTCATAGAGAAATCTGCAACATTATATGAAGCTTACGCATGTTTTGTTGAACATCGTAAATCTGCTGATATTCATCTAGACGGTTTGTTTATAAGTGCGGATGGGCAAGAAAATTCAAAGATACTTGGTTTGATAACATTGGATGAAATCGTTGGTGCTCTTGGGATTAAGGAACTATAATCTAAGGCCAAAAAATATAAAAAAGGATTATTCCAAGTTTTGGAATAATCCTTTTTGTTTTAGTTGGTAGTTTCAATAACCGAATCAACAGCAACGCGTTGTCCGTCTTTGTAGGAGACGACCCAAGCGTCTATAATTCCAATCTCCATGAGGTGTTTTTGAAGTGCTTTAGCATCTTCATAGTCTCTGAATCTGCCTAGAGAAATCTTTTGTAATGATTCTTGATCCTCTATACTTAGTTCATCTGTAGTTTCAATATCAGCATTAATCTTATTTGTACCGAATGCACCGATTTGAACTCTGAACCATACTCCATAATCATCAGAGGATGCCTTCATCTCCGTAGTAACCTGACTTAATTGTTCTTGATTTGCTAGCAGTTTTTGTTGCATAGCTTCATTCTCCGACATTAGTTGTTGATTCATTTTTTCGAGCTGAATCTTATTGTCTTGTAGGTTTTGATTCTTTTGGTACATGGTTTCCACCTGACTCTTCATGCCAGTCAATTCTGTTTCTGCCTGTTCCACTTTTTGTTGATTTACTAAGGCCTGATTTTGAGCATCTTTTGTGGCTTTACAAGAAAACAGCAAGAGAGGCATGCAGACTAAGATCAATTGTCTCATGGTTTTAAGAATTTTGTTTAAAATAATTATACCCTGTAAAATAACCCATATAACTTTACTTTATGTATGAATGTGAAATTCATTTTCTAAAATGAGTGACTTATCAGTAACATTAGTAGTACAGATTGATATTTTTAATAGTTCCATTGATTACATCGGATTAATAGCTGAATTGATGTTAGGTAAATAAACTTATACTGGGTTTTGATGTTTACAGAATAAATAAAAAGCGAATAATATGTTTGGTCTATTTAAGAAGAAATCAAAAATTGATATCCTACAAAAGAAGTACGACGGTCTAATGGAGGATTACCATAGAATATCAAAAATCAATAGAAGAGAGGCAGATAAAAAGTTTGTAGAAGCTGAGGCTGTTATGAAAGAGATAGATGCTATAATCGAAAGTAAGGAAGCAAATAAATAATTATTTGCTATCTTAGGTTTTTTGATCAAAATAACTCTTTATGCTTCATTATTCAATTGTTAAACACGCCAGTTCAGAAGAGTGGGTAACTTTCATTCACGGTGCTGGTGGTAGTTCTACAATTTGGTATAAACAAATAAGGTCGTTTAGTTCAAAATATAATATCTTACTTATAGATCTTAGAGGTCACGGAAAATCAAAACTGCCTTCCTATTCAAAATTGAAGCGTTATACATTTGACACTATCGGTGATGATGTCATTGATGTATTAAATCATCTACAATTAAAAGAGAGTCACTTCGTAGGTATTTCTTTAGGTACTATAATTATACGTGAAATAGCAGAACGTTATCCTGAGCGTGTACGAAGTATGATAATGGGTGGTGCCGTTATGAGGCTTAATTTCAAAGGACAAGTTCTAATGCGAATTGCGGATTTAGTTAAATCTGTAATACCATATTTAGTTTTATACAAAATACTCGCATTTATAATTATGCCGAGAAAGACGCATAAGGAGTCTAGGAATCTTTTTGTTAAAGAGGCTAAAAAGCTCTACCAGAAAGAATTCAAACGATGGTTCACTTTAATAGCTGATGTGAATAGTCTACTTTCCTTTTTTAGGTTTAAAGATTCGGGAATACCAACCCTCTACATAATGGGACAAGAGGATCATATGTTTCTCCCTTCAATTTCTAAATTAGTTGAAAACCACGTAACCGCAGAATTATATGTAATACCTTCCTGTGGCCATGTCGTAAACGTAGAGCAACCAAAAATTTTCAATGATAAATCCGTCAGTTGGCTGATGAAAAACTGACATTTAATTTAAACACTAGTTATATGAAAAGTTTTGTACTTACAATTTTACTCTCTAGTTTTCTAGCAATTGCTTTTGGGCAAATTACACATTGTGATGGAAGTCGTTATGTAGATTTTGTTTTTGATGAAGTATCAGAAACATTAAATATTAAATTTGGTGAAAACATAACAATCTCTGGAGAAACTAAAGAGCTCCTAGTAGATGTTTTTGAGCCTGTTGGAGATGCTTTCACAGAACGTCCACTACTTCTGCTTTTACATGGTGGATCTTATGTTGGTGGAAATAAAGAATCATTACACGAAATTTGCAGAAATTATGCCCAAAGAGGTTATGTTGCTGCAACTATGTCATATCGTTTGTTTGATGGACCTCTAATTCCATTGCCAGATTCTGTTGATTTAGTAGAAGTAGTTATTCAGTCAGTTGAAGATGCTTATGCTGGACTTCGATTTTTTATTGATGACAGTGCAAATGGGCCTAATACATTTGGCATAGATGCTGACATGGTATTTCTTGGAGGTACCTCAGCTGGAGGTATAACAGCTGTAAATACAGCCTACCTAGATGAGGAAGATTCAATACCAGATTTTATGGCTGAGTTTATTGATCCAACTTTTGGATTAACAGGTAATTCAAATGATTTAACTACTATCGATCCTGTTATTCAAGGTGTACTTAATTTTTCAGGTGCTACCTATAATGTTTCATGGTTGGATGAAAATGATGAACCTATCTTTAGTGCCCACGATGATGGAGATAATGTAGTTCCTTACGGAGTAGGTTTTGCAAGTCCATTTTTTGGTATTCCATTAGTAAGCCTTCAAGGTTCTGAAGCGATAGAAGCTAAAGCCACTGAATTAGGAATAGTGAATGAACTTGTAACGTTTGAAAATTCACTGGGTCATGTTTCTTATTTCAATAATCTAGCGTCAGACAATGCCATAGAGGTTTTAAATAAGTCAAGTATCTTTGTAGAAGCTATTGTCTGTGAAGGCATAAGTTCAGCTTCCAATTCACTTGGACTACAAACGATAAATGCTTATCCAAATCCAAGTTCAGGATTTATGACAATTGAGTTTGATCCTGCCATTGATTTGAAATATTTGGAGGTGTATAATCAATTGGGGCAACTGGTTTACAATGCCTCCGATTTTAGTTCAAATATTCAGATTTCCAAAGCAGAAACCGGTTCAGGTTTGTTCTTTGTAAAAGGAAAAAATAGTGAACGAATAGAGATTATTCAACCGCTAAAGATAATAATGAACTAATCATAAAATCTAAGAAACCCTGAACCTTAAAGTTCAGGGTTTTCTTTTTTCTATTAATTCAAATCATACAATTTACTATGTCTAGAGCGGTGTTTTCTGTCAAAACCTTAAATTTAATTGGACTTGTTTTTTGTTGTTGTCTCGTTTATTCGTGTTCAAAAGTTGAGGAATCTACTCAGGAAATACCGAATACATCAGATCTTTTAGATGTTTATGATCTGACTTACCCTCTGCCAGAATTATTGGTTAGCGGTCATAGGGGAATTAAGAATCACGATGAACTTCCAGAAAATTGTTTGGAGACTTTTATGAAGCTCAAATCGGAGGGGAACATGATTATAGAGTGTGATGTGTTGATGACTAGAGATAGTGTTTTAATACTCATGCATGATAATACTTTGGATCGAACGACAACGGGAAACGGTTTAGTGCGTGAAATAAACTGGTCAGATATGGCCATGCATAAGTTGATAACTAATAAAAAGGAGACTTCATTTAATATCCCCCGTTTTATTGAAATCTTGGAATGGGCTGTTGAATCAAAAACTATATTGAGTGTAGATATCAAAAGATCAGTTCCTGTTGAATTAGTAATAGACTTGATTCGTCAAGCAAATGCCACTGAGTATTGTATGCTCATTTCTTATACTTTGAATCAAGCAGAGAAAGTATATCGCTTAGCGCCAGAGTTTATGCAGTCGGTTTCTATAAGAAATTTGGAAGAACACCACAGGTGGAAGCAATCGATGATTCCACCAAGCCGAACTATTGCATTCACAGGTACAAGAAAATCACCTGCCGCTCTCTATCAGAAATTACATGCTGATGGAGTAGCATGCATCTTTGGTACCTTAGGTAATATTGATGCTCAAGCTGCTAGCCAAGGGGATGAAATTTATATTGAGCTTATAGAAGTAGG
>JAQXAY010000285.1 GCA_029252685.1 Saprospiraceae bacterium
GAATCTAAATATAAATTATAAATTATCAAGTAACAAGTTTATGGACTTAGGTAATGTATTGTTTACATGGACAGGAGGTGCAGAAATAAGATTATTTGATTTACTGCTCGCCTTGGCAATATTTATAATTGGTCAAACACTTGTATTCCTTATCAATAGGAAGTGGACGTCTTTGATGTTTGTCAACTCAACTAAGAAGGAGGTTGATCAAAGGAGGATGCGCACCTATACGCGGTTTTTTGTGAACATCATTTTGGTTGTTTTACTTATTGAGATATTGAAAGTTCCTACACGTTTCCTTTCTTATTCTGTAGGACTCTCCTCAGAAGAAACTGGAGCAATTACGGTAGGAAAGATTATAAATGTAGTTCTTATAATCTATACTGCCGGAGGATTAGCTTGGCTGAGTCGTAAGTTTATTCTTGTGCCTTTCTTTTCCAGCAATGACCTGGATCAAGGAAGGCAATTTGCCTTGACTCAATTTAGCATGTATGTTATTTATACGATTGCAGCTGTAGTTGCACTTAGTGAAATCATGCGTGACGTAACAATACTTGTAGGAGCATTTGCTGGATTAGCAGTTGGTATAGGTCTCGGTTTGCAACAGACCTTCACTGATCTTGTCTCAGGAATTATTATGCTCATTGAAGGCACTGTAGAAGTTAATGATACCATTGTTATTGAAGGTACTCAGGCTAAGGTGAAAAAAATTGGGTTGAGAATTTCTACACTTGAGACACCCGATAAAATGGATTGGCTTGTGCCAAACTCTAAGCTGGTAGTAGATCGGGTTTTGAATTGGTCACACGACAATCGATCTACTCGATTTTTTATTGAAGTTGGTGTTTCCTATGATACGGATCCCGCTTTAATAGAAGGCATTTGGAATGTGATTTGTGCAGAAGAAAAAAGTGTTTTAAATAAACCCGCCCCACAAGTTCATTTAGTTGAATTCGCAGACTTTAGTATCAACTTCAAATTATTCTTTTACAGCACAAGTTTTCACGGTATTGAAGGAGTGAAATCTTCCCTGCGTTTTCGGCTTTTCAAGGCACTGAAAGACGCAGGTATTGAGATTCCTTATCCTAAGCAAATAATGATTACTAAGCCTTAGGTGCTTGATCAGCTTTATCCTCCGTTGGTATAATGCCTGTTTTTTCTCCAAAATATTCTACAAAGTGGTGCATGTCTCTTGCCATATCTTGATTCTGAGTAGCCTTGTAGTATGTTTCAGTCATTGATTTGAATGTTTGGAAAAAGAATCTATCCATTTCCATAACCTGCATATCTTTAGTCCAAAGATCTATTTTTAGAGTTTCCTTTGATTTGCGCTCAAAAATGGAAAGCATAAAAGCCTTACAAGATTCTTGCCCATCTTTGGTGCTGGCATTCCACTTGATATCAACTGGAATTTTTTCATCATTCAGCTCTACCTCTAGTATTATTTTTGATTTATTCTTGCTCATTCACTTATTTTTTGCAAAGGTAATGAAAAGGATTCAGGAAACTAAAATCTAATAAACAGTCTTTATTCCTTTAATGGAGCCACCTTTTTTTCGAAGAATATTAAGCACTCCTTTTTGTCCGCCAAGGTGTGCAAGTCCCATGATCCCTAATGTACTGTGATTTTTTGCTTGCTCGATAAGTGCCTTAGCCATTACTTCGTTTCTCTTGTAAAGCAAGGGCTTTTTGTAAGCACCCATATTCTTCATAGTATATTTTTGAATTTTAGACACTCGAGCATCACTATAAAGCTTTTCTAGTTGTTTGAATTGTTTTCTTGATTTTGAGAAATTACCTATGGTGCTTTTGAGTTGTCTGAGGTGAATTTTATTTGGAATATTTAGAACGGCATCAAAATGTTCTTGGAAATCCTCTAGGCCACCAGTTATCTTGTTATTGATTTTAGCATATTCAAACAACACGCTATCCGTGTCTTGAATAGTTGGATCTGCAATCAAAAACTTCAAAAAAAGGTATTGAATAAAGAAGGGCGAATAGTGCTTGAAATTACTTAGTTCTTGTCCTGTTACTTTTTTGAATACAAGGCTGTACTTTTTGAATTGCTTGGAAGTTATGAGTTTGTCGAGAGGAGGATAGGTTGAATTTAAAAATATGGACGCATCCATATTCGCAAGCTGGTTCATGTCTACTTCGTTGAGTACTGCATCAACCTCGTCTATAATAGAACGAACCTTTGGAAGGTGCTTGTAAATGCCAGGACTCCCGGTATGAATGCTTCCAAACACGAAGATTTCCTGCAAACCGTCAAGTTGTACTGACCAAAGCAGGAAATCAGATAGATTACTATTCAAGGAATAAATGTTTATTCTCTAAATTAATCGTATTTAAACGGAAGAACCTTTGAATCTTTTACAGTAGATAAAGTGACTAGTGTTTTCAGCCTTTCTATTTCTTCAATTTGACTTAGGTTCTTGAACATTAACTGTTCGTAGGCTGGAATATCACGACATACTATCTTTATTAGCATATCTCCTTCACCTGTTATAATGTAACATTCGGTAATCTCATCGATTTTCTCAACTTCAGCTATGAATTTCTTCATAGCATTTTCTTTATGCCAAGCCAAAGAAACAAGAACGAACGTCTTTACATTTAGGCCAATTTTTATTGGATCAATGTGTGCATGATAGGAAGAAATAATCTTCTGTTGCTCTAGTTTCTTTACGCGCTCTAATGTTGGAGCAGGTGAAAGTCCTATTTTCTTGGATAAATCAAGGTTCGTTATTTTACTGTTAGCTTGAAGAATCTCTAGTATTCTTAAGTCTATTTTATCTAGCTTATCAGACATCTTACAAAATTTTTATTTAATAAGATCGCTATTAACGATCAAGTAAACAAATATAATCTATTTTTTTTGAGAATTTACAAAATTATATGTTTAAATCAGGGTTTAACATATTAGATATGTTGATAACTATGTTTAAAAAAAAATATTAAACTGTTTGTAATATTTCAAATTTATCTTTATAATTGCTTTACATCCACTTAATTGTTGATCTTACTAATTATCTACGTAATCCTCCCCCCTTGGATGTTATACCCAATATTACTTGTATAGAATATCTTTTGCAAACTGTGGCTGTTATTTGATTAACCCAAACTAAAATAACATGAATACTATTTCTGCAATCGCTAGTTTTTTTAAACTTAGTGTTCAATGGTTCTTACCTATTGAAAAAATGGAAGAGATTGAAGACCATATGAATGCTCTTCGTCTGTCCAATATATTCTTTCTTTGCCTTCTCGGCGCAGTATTTTCATCTGGAACTGGATTGATTTTTTCTGACTATTTCAATGTATCACATCTTATATGTGTTGGATTGCTAGTAGGAGGGGGAGTAGCTTTAAAGTATAAAGCAAATCTATCACTATCCACAGAGCTATGTATTCTATCGGTTTTTAGCCTTAGTATAAGTTTTGATGGTATTTATTTTGTTCAGTTCTTTTGGTTGTTTTCTACGTCAGTGCTTTCGTTCCTACTATTAGGAAAGTCAAAGGGCATGAAAAAAACATTAGTACTTATTGCATTGTTTGGATCTCAATTTATTTTTCAATCCATCAATGTTGGTGAGTTTTCGAATGTACTAGGTATATACGGGCCTTTTGAATTTCTAATGGCTTTCTCTTTGTTTTTGGGTTTAGGATTCGGTATGAATCGTCCAAAGTCAATTCTAATTGATGAATTATTATCAATAAGCAATGAAGTTTGCCAAGAGAATGAAGATTTGACCAACAAAATAACAGAAAAGAATTTGATTATTAAATCACTAGAGCGAGAGTTGAAAGAGGTAAAGGCCTCAGGAGTGAGGCAGTCAAGCATTGATTTAGAAGAGAAACTAAATAATGATGTTTTTATTAGTGAATTGATTAACGAATTAGAAGACTAAAAAAAAACCGAGTTGATTTTTCAACTCGGTTTTTTTATTGCTATGGGAATATTCC
Organism: Saprospiraceae bacterium; assembly: GCA_029252685.1. Classification (GTDB taxonomy): domain Bacteria; phylum Bacteroidota; class Bacteroidia; order Chitinophagales; family Saprospiraceae; genus AM-2324. The sequence continues at coordinate 3,967 of JAQXAY010000285.1, forward strand.
CATCGCCAGGTAATCAGATCCTATTTTTCCAACAGCACTTACAAAAGCAGCTGTCCTCAGGTCATTCACACCTATATGTGTATTCATGATTTCACGAATCTGTGAATAAGAAGATATCATAGTTTCTTCTAAGCCAGAGCGGACTAGATCTATTTCATCTGCTCCTCGAGCAACAAATGTTCTTTCAAGATCTCCAACAACTCGGCCTGTATGTTCTTCGATGATACCTATCATCTTCTCATAGGTTTGCTGGTTGAATCTTTTCTCCATACGTCCAAAACGCATATGAGAGAGGTTCTTGAGCCACTCGAAATAAGAAACTGTTACACCACCAGCATTTAAATATACATCTGGAATTACAAGTATATTTCTTTCAAGTAGAATTTTTTCTGCTCCAGAGGTTACAGGTCCATTTGCGGCTTCTGCGATAATCCTAGCTTGAATTTTTCCAGCATTTTCTTCTGTAATCTGATTTTCAAGAGCTGCTGGAATTAGGATATCACATGGATATTCTAAAATAGAAGATCTATCTTCCTTACTTATTGCCTGTGTTCCAGGAAAACCTAGTATAGATTTATTTTCTTTTCTGTATTCTAATAGCTTGTGGATATCAATTCCATCAGCATTGTAGATAGCACCTTCATATTCACCGATACCTACAATCTTTGCACCACCCTCATCTTGAGAGATCTTACCGGCATAGGAACCAACATTACCAAGACCTTGGATAATCATCGTCTTTCCTTTGATTCCTGTTGAAAGACCAACTTTATCCATATCTTCTTTGTAGTTCAGTGCCTCACGTATTCCGTAGAAAACACCTCTACCTGTCGCTTCTTCACGCCCACGTACACCATTCAATGTAACAGGTTTACCAGTTACACAACCTGCTGCATCAATATCTTCGCCTTTAAAAGCTCTATAGGTATCAAAAATCCATGCCATTTCACGACCGCTTGTTCCGTAATCGGGCGCTGGTACATCAATTGCTGGTCCTATGAAGTTTCTTCGAACTAATTCAGTAGTATATCTTCTGGTAATTTTTTCAAGCTCTAATTCAGAATATTTTGCTGCACTGATTTTTACACCACCTTTCGCTCCACCAAATGGAACATCAACAATAGCACATTTCAAACTCATAAGAGTAGCCAGTGCCATAACCTCTTCTTGGTTTACCTGCTTACTGTATCGAATACCACCTTTAGTAGGCAATCTGTGATGACTGTGTTGAACTCGGTAAGCCTCGATTACTTCGTATCCTTTTTCCAATTTTACTGGAAATTTCATACGATAAACCGCATTACAAGCTTTGATTTGTTCAATTAAGCCGGGGTGCAACCCTGTATGATCCGCAGCTTTTTCAAAGTAATTTTGTACACTTTGATAAAAGCTTGTGTTACTTTTTGGCTCTGACATCTCTATTTATTTGATTTTCTAATTTAGTTAAGTTTTTGTCCATTCTAAAAAGGTAATAGAATAGCCCTAGTAGTATTACGAGTATAACAGCAACTACTACGTAGATCTTGCCAATACTGCGCATGAAGTCTATTTGTTCTCCTTGCGCAAATGCTTGTAGGTTTAGTACAAGCCCTAATATGAATAAGATGTATCTTTTCTTCATAATTTAAAAGTGAGTAAATGTAAACAGATTTTTAAACCTACCCAATAATTTTTTTTTAAATTAACTTACTTTTTCTTCAAGTGTTTTGGTTCTGGATTTAATCGTTGCAATCCACCAACCAAAAAGAGTCCATCCAATTATAATAGGATAGAAGACCAAACGCATTGTATTATCTAAATCCTGTGATCCAAAGGCTGGATTTCCTCCGTTCCCAGGATGTAAACTACTAAATAGTCTAGGTATTACGTAGATTAAAGGAATTAATGCTGAAAATGCAAATATATTATAAACAGATGCAAGTCTTGCTTTTTTGTCCACATCTGGAATGGATGCTCTAAGTACAAAGTATGCCAGGTAAATCAATAGGGCTATAGCCGTCATGTTTTGTTTGATATCCCAACTCCAATAAGCTCCCCACGTGTGTTTAGCCCAAACTGCTCCAGTGAGCAGTCCAAGAATTCCAAATAGTATTCCTACGGATGTAAAAGAGGAGGCCTTATGATCAAAAATCATTTTCTTAGATGAAAGGTAGCGAATACTGTTTACCATACCGACAACAAAGATGATCATCATTGCAAACCAAAGACTCACGTGAAAATAGGTATTTCTGATAGTCTCGTAGAGTGTATTTCTATATGGAAAGGTGATTCCTTCCTGCTTGTTCAAGGATTTAATAGCATCCTTCTCCCAAGATTTTGAGCTCGTTCCTAAACTGTCTTTTGCTTCATTTAGGTAGACTGCTCCCGGTAGTAAATGCGTTCCATCAAGTTCATTATCAATAATAAGTGTAGCACTTCGTTCTTCAATTCCTATTGGAAGCTCTTGAGGTATATCAAAATTGATAGTCATTCCCTGGTCTGAGAGGACTTCAATAGAGTTTGCTGCTATGGAGTAATCTCCTAGTTTTAACCATGCTCGGTGCTCTTCAGATGCTGTATAAAATGTATTGTAGCCACTTGATTGAATACTAATATTCTTCCCAAGCTCTGCTGTGAATGGACTAGCATCTGTAATCCCCGTTTTTAGCGGTAGTAATAATCCTGCTGCAAACCCATAAATCAATAATAACATTCCAAGGATTTTCCACCACCAGTTTTTTACAAGATTCATATTATATACGTCTTAATTTTTCCATAAAAATGGGAATAATATTATAGATACAGCAAAAAGCAATAATATTATTCCTAATAATGACATAATATCACCATTAGCCTCTGCACCAACACTCGCAATCGTTCCAGCTTGAAGAGAATACGCGGACATATGTATCAGGGATATTAATATCGGTATTATAATTGGAAAGCCAAGTATCGTCATCATTGTTCCGTTATTCGAACTTTGGCTTGCAATGCCTGCAATAAGTGTAAGACCCATCGACAAGCCTAAGCTTCCTAATAAAATCGCAAGAAGAAATAAAGGTAGATTTAGAATAGGTGAGCCAGATATTGCTCCGAAAATTGTAAAGTTTATAATCGATAGAATAAATAAAATAATGAAATTATAAACAACTTTAGATATATATAATGCGGATCCATTTACAAGCGAGAAATAGTAAAGCCTCCGTTTTCCCATCTCATGTGTGAAGCTTTTAAGGATTGCATTTACAGAAGCGAAAAGAACGATTATCCAATATAAGATGATCCATATTGGTCCAGAAACATTTGAGAAAGATATGAATATTATAAAAAGCGTAGATAATACATAAAGTAATAGTCCACCCAATGCATGAGCCTGTCTAAGCTCAATTGTAAATTCATATTTCAAAAGATTGATTATATCCTTTAGCATATGGTCAAATTAAAGTTCCTTTTTAATACAGTCAAGTACTTCTTCTATAAGATTAGCCATTCCCTCATTTGCTTTCCGGCTAAAGTCCTTTGACTGCCTATTTGCAAGGAGTAAGTTAATAGATAATGCCTTATGGCCTAGTAATTTTGCTAAGGAATAAATACCAGCTGTTTCCATTTCAAAATTAGTGATTCTTGTACCGTTGATATCTACAGCAGCGATTTGGTCAAAGAAAGATTCAGTTAATTTTGTTTGCCCCCTCAAAGATCTTCCTTGAGGACCATAAAAGCCAGGAGCGGTTAAGGTTACTCCTTGAAGATAGTTTGATGCGATCTTTTCTAATAACCATGTATTACAGCTATTTACAGCGGTAGGAATATGTCCCAAGTCTAGATCATTAAATATGTTGTCCAAAGCTTGTTTGATTAATTTTTCTTGCGCATCTATTTCTTGACTTGGGTAGAAGTGTTGTAGTGGTCCAAGGTCTATACCATGAGTAGAGGCAAGAACACGATCTACGCCAAGATCTTTATGAAGTGCGCCAGATGTTCCGATACGTATTATGTTTAAAGACTTTTTGACAGTTTTTTCTGTTCTGTTTTCAAAGTCAATATTAACTAAAGCATCCAGTTCATTTAGGACTATATCTATATTATCCGTTCCAATTCCAGTTGAAATAACGGTTAGTCTCTTAGATTTGTAAAAGCCGGTGTGCGTTACGAACTCTCGAACAGACTTTTTTACTTCAATAGAATCAAAATGTTTTGTAACCATTTCAACTCTATCGGGATCTCCTACAGTAATAATTGTATCTGCAATCTGACCAGGGAGAAGTCCAAGGTGATAAATCGAGCCATCGCTGTTTAAAATAAGTTCTGATTCTGGGAAAAAGGTCATTTGCTTTTTTTATTTTAAATTCACATCAAATTTGCAAAAAAAATCTTAAACAATATTCACTTCTTTAGGTGTTGTTTAATAATGAAATATTAACCGTTAATTTTTTATTCTATGTCTAGAACAAAATACATCTATCTCTTCCTTGTTTTTAGCAGCTTTATTGCAGTGCCAAAAGATGTTCATGCGCAAAAGAACAATTCCCAAGAGAACCAAGTAACTGGTCATGAAGCTTTTGTTTCAGGAGGAAGGGCAAATCGTGCCTTTGGGTCAGAGTCTTTTATTGGTGGAGGGTATAAAAATACTGCCGATGGTGAATTGTCTTTGGTAGTTGGTGGTCAATTTAATACTACTAGGAATTCATTTGCAACAATAGGTGGAGGCTATGTGAATGAAGTTCGGGGGCAATATGCAACAATTCCTGGTGGCTGGTGGCTCAAAGCTCCTTCTTTCGGAGAAGTTGCTGTAGGTTATTTGAATACAATTTATGCGCCATTATCTTCTGTTTCCCCGCATCCTAAGGATCGCTTATTTGTCCTTGGAAACGGACGGACGGAGGTTGTTTCTGCTATAGAAACTCGTCAGAATAGATCAGATGCCTTTTATGTATTAAAAAGTGGAGATGCTATGCTTTCAGGTCGACTGTACCAAGCTGCTGACACAGTTAACTATGTTAATATAGATACCTTTTCCAATGAATTAACTGATTTTTCAAATATTGACGCAGTGCAATATAAGTGGGAGGGAAGTACTGGATTTAGAAATAGGTATGATACCAATTATGGACTAAATGGAGCTCAAGTTAAAAAGTATTATCCCAACCTAGTCTCCTCAGATGGTCTTGGTTATTTGACTGTAGATTATATTGGTTTTGTACCGCTGCTTATTCAGGATTCCAAGTTAAAAGATGTAGAGTTAGATACTATGTCTACTATCATAAGTAGACAGCAATCTGAATTGGAAGTAATGGAAGAAAGATTAGGGAGTTTAGAACAAGTTTTATTGGAGCTTCGTAAAGAGCTTGATACCTTGAAGAGTAAGACAGAATTAGAACATTCTATTCCAACAAAGGAAATAGAAGAACAGCAGAAAGAATCAAATGATAAACAATGAAAAAAATATACCACTTAAGTACCTGTAGCACCTGCCAACGCATTGTCAAAGAGTTGAATCCTTCTTCCGATGTACTTTTACAGGATATAAAAACGGAAAAGATTACTGTACCTCAATTGGAGGAGATGAAAAATTTGGCTGGTTCCTATGAGGCTCTTTTTTCTAGGCGTGCAATGAAGTATCGAAGCTTAGGTTTGAATGATATGCAGCTCGAGGAAGACGATTATAAAAGATACATATTAGAGGAATATACTTTTTTGAAACGACCAGTAATATTGATTAAAGATTCAGTTTTTATCGGAAACTCAAAGAAGGTGGTTGAAAAAGCTAAAGATGCCTTTAATTACATCTAAGGTATCTTGCAGGGAGTTCTAATCTATTGCTTTCATTTCCAGCTCTGTCAATTAGATAAACCTCCCAGCTTACCTCATCGATCGGATATTCTTCAGAATCATCACATGGTCCAGATACGTCAGATACCCAAGCTGGGAATATGCAGCAGGTAGTTGGTACTTTTATGGTAATCTCACCAGATATTCCATTGCTTGCACCTTTGTCACTGATCTCTGGAAGATCGAATTCAGTTTCCGAAACCCCTGTTCTTAGGTCAGTGAAAACAATAGTTTTTATGGTGTCTAGTTCACCTTCTTTTGGGCCAAGGTCCCCATCCCCATCAGTAAAGGAGATGGTAAGGAATACGAAATCATCTGTTTTGGATTGACCTTGATTTAAGGTGTCCTTTTCAAAGCCAATGTATTCGATGAATGGTTCAACTGGGTAATCCGGAGGAGACGTGCAGGCGAAGACTCCTAAAATGATAGCAACTGAAAGAATAGAACTAATGATTCGCATATAATGAGGTTTGGCTTCCGTTTTGAAACCTGATTTTTAAACTGTTTAATACTTAAACAATGAATTTAACTAAATTTGTTCAATGAATAGAACCGAAAGACTTCGACATTACGAACAAATGGTACTCAATTTGACCGAATTCCCTGATCAGGAATGGGTCTTAGAGCTATTTCGGTTTCAAGCTACAACAAATCCTGTGTATAAAAAATATCTTGCTCTTTTGGGTAAAGATCCGTCTCGTGTGAGCAAACTAGATGATATACCTTTCTTACCAATTGAGTTTTTTAAAAATCATTCGGTCAAAGCGGGGAGCTGGAATCACCAACAAGTATTTACTAGCTCAGGCACTACAGGGCTACAGACTTCAAAGCATTATTTATATTCAGAATCCTTCTACAAACAGCATAGCCAGAATTGTTTCGAATTCTTTTATGGGGATCTAAAAGAGTATTGTGTTTTAGCCCTATTGCCAGCATATCTGGAACGGAAAGGTTCTTCTTTAGTCTATATGGCAGATCATTTTATCAAAACATCCACGGATGTGGACAGTGGATTTTTCTTAGACGATTGGCGCTCACTTGCAACGGTTTTACAGAAGAAAAAACAAAGTGATCAAAAGACATTATTACTTGGAGTGAGTTTTGCCATAATGGATTTTTCAGAGCAATACTCTATGGATCTTTCTGATATAATAATTATGGAAACCGGCGGTATGAAAGGGCGAAGAGCAGAAATACCCAGGTCCGAAATGCACGCATCGGTGTCCGTTTTGTTTAACACAGGGCATGTGCACTCGGAATATGGAATGACTGAATTGTTGAGTCAGGCTTACAGCAAAGGAAAGGGTGTGTTTGCTTTACCACCTTCTATGAAGTTCATGATACATGATATGACGGATCCTTTCAACTTGGCAAAGGCTGGTAAGTCCGGGGTTCTTAATATCATTGATTTAGCCAACTTTTCTACTTGCTCATTTATTGAAACTGGGGATCTTGCTCGTGAAATTTCGGATGGAGAATTTGAAATACTTGGTCGCTTGGATCGAGCTATGCTAAGAGGTTGTAATCTTATGTATACAAGTTTGAGTTAATAGTGTTTTTTTTACAAAAAAAAATGACTTATTTGTAAAATTCAATTATTTGCGTAGATTTGTTACATAAGGAACATTAACAAATTTTGCATCTATTGAGCATCAATTATTAATACATTTTTACTATATTAAAAATAAATATGTATTGAAGAAAGCAAGTGTTTCATCTTTGAAATAAACGAATATAAATATATTGTGTTGGTTTAATTCTTTCCCATTAAGCAGCCGTTCATTTTTTAGCTATTTACAAATTATAATCATGTTGAAAGGCTGTAAAGAAATAAACCCTTTTTCGGCAGACTCAAGTCTGCCGTTTTTTTTTGTTTTTTTCTTGGAAATT
>JAQXAY010000001.1 GCA_029252685.1 Saprospiraceae bacterium
GGTCCTTGCCAGGTCCCACCATTTACAGATGCTCCATTTAATAGAAAAGCTTCTTCATTGTTACAAACTTCTAGATTAGGACCAGCCTGCACCGCTGTGAGATCAATTACATCAATAATAATTTCATCCATTAGTTCGCAGCTACCACTTCCGATCATATAGTTCAGAATATGTGTACCTGCTCCTGCTACATAAGGATCGAAACTACCATTTGGATTAGTGATGCCAGAGCCTGACCATACTCCATTTGCAGGTGTGAATCCATCCAATTCGTATATGCCTTGATCAATACAAAGTATGTTGTCATCTCCTGCATCTATGGAAGCAGCCTCAATGACTTCAACGGTGAAGCTGACAGAATCTGTACACATGTTTTGATCGGTATAAGTATAGCTGAGATTATAATTTCCTACTCCTCCCGCATCTGTAGCATTGAATTGATTGCCATTAACTAATCCTGGGCCAAAATATTGGCCACCTGCTGGGCTTGTTGTTGGTAAACTTAGGTTACCAGGTACAAGACAAAAGCTAACATCACTTACACTGAGACTAGGTAGGGCATTTACTGTTAAGCTACTTACTTCAGAATTTGAGCAACCATTTACTCCACTATAGGTGTATTCAAAATCGTAGATACCTGCACCATTTATTGCAGGATAAAATGTGCTATCATTAAATATTACTACCGACAATGGAGACCAGTTGCCTCCTGCAGGTAAAGCGTTAAGGCTTATGGAATCCAATGAAGCACATACCGCTTGGTCTTCGAGTGTAATTGAAGGAATATCCAGAACCTCTATGTTTATACTTTCATTGGCGTTGCATTCGCCAACGCCATAGGCATAATTTAATGTAAAAATACCTGGGCCTGAAATCATCGGATTGAAGTTGCTTTGATTGCTGATTCCAGGTCCTGACCAGATTCCTCCCTCTGGAAGTGCTTCAAGGTTTAGGACTTCATTGTTGAGACAGATAGAGCTGTCTGGTGGCATAGAAAGAGCCGTTGGTTCCTGAATGATGAAGGTATCTATGGCTGTATTACTTCCGCATGCATTTTCGATGAAGATTTCAATACTGTATTGTCCAGGCTGATCATAGATCAATATCCCAGGGATAGAATCTGTTGAAGTTCCTGTTGGATGGTCAATAAAACTCCATTGATAGGAGTTGATAGAATTTCCATTGGATGAGTAGCTTGTAAAATCATTTAGATTTAATTCAAGTCCTAAGCAGTCATCAGGGATAGGATCTAGAATAACTTCCGGCGTGCCCGCAACAGTAAAACTAGTATCCCAACTTACGCTGGCACAGGTGTTCTCAGCGCTAAGAGCAATATTTACAAGCCCACCATCTTCAATAATTAATTCAATATCCTCACTTGCTTCGGAGTAACCATCACCAAGTGTGAATGTTCCATCAGTACTAATATCCCAAAGGTAGACCAAAGAGTCTCCAAGTGAGTTATTATCCAAGAATACAGCAAAAGGTGCACATGGATTTTCACTGGCTCCGGCTGAGACATTAAGGTCATCTATTTCAAAATAGGTTTGTGGGGGTTCTTCTATTATAATGGTATCACCAGTAGCGAAAATGCCACAAGCTGGAGAGTTTACCAGCATCTCTATAAAGAAGGTATCCGCTTCAGAGAAGGAGATCTGAATCTCATTCGATCCAAATGGTGAACCCGAGATAATGTTATAAGAGCTTGTTGATCCCGATGCCGATTCTACAGTCCAACTTGCCAGTAACTCGGTCACACATTGTGAGGGTGATCCTCCTATGACTTCAAGTGCAGCAGTATTGTTGGTGAAAGTTATGATCTGCTCAGTACAAGTGATTGTTGTATCAAAAAGTATTTCTGGACTGGGGCCTTCAGATATTTCTATAGGTTCAATTGTTGCAGAAGATGAATTACACGGATTATTGGCGATGATCTGCACATCATAGGCATTTTCGTAATTTCCTGTACTTGTTATAAGCCCACAAGAGCTATCGTCGAAGGTGTGGCTGTAAGTTGCAGGGATATTCGTTTGGTCATAAAATGCAACCTCTTCGCCATTGACGAATATTTTATATTCTGTACCTGTAGGATTATCTAAATAGTTAAGAATTGGGAAGTCAACAGTAGCCGGTGCGCAAAGACCAACCGTGTTACCAGGAGTTGCAAATCCTATGGCAGGATTAGATCCTTTGTAAAAGGTATAAGATTTAGCGGTATTACAGCTATTTTCGTTGCTTATAGCTGTTATGAGAATCGTATAGTATCCTTCTTCCTGAAAGGAGTGTTCAATTGTGCTTAGAGGAGAGAACTCTTCTGGAGCAAATGTTTCAAAGTTACCATCTCCCCAATCTACTTCATAGACACTTACAGGGTTTGTAAGTGGAGCGAAGTTAAAGATCTTTAGAAGAGCGTCGTCCTCTGCTACACATGATTTTAACAAATCATCATTCAAAGAGATGTTACTGATAAGAGGAATGCCGATGTCTATTACTGGAGCATTGATTACCTGTATGTCAATAGTGTTACATGGACTGCCATCCTGAAGAAGGATTATATTTACCAAGGAATCTCCCTCCAGATAATCCATAGAGAATATGGCGGTATCACCACTTATAATATTTGATGCATCCCCTCCGATGTCCCAGGAGTAAATACTTGATGCGTTCGGATTATCAACGAGTAAGTTGACTGTTTGGAATTCGCATATTTCAGTTTGCGAAGCTAGGATTTCGCATTGTGAAAAGCTTAATGAGGGGCTTATAATAAGCCCAATAAGGAGAATGTATAATTTTTTCATTGTAAGGTTTTGAAGTTTAGAAGAAGCTTTTACAGTCTAAAATCCGGTTTCGGTTACGACTGCCAAATCCTTTTCCATTGCCAAAGATTTGTTTGGAAATATTATATGTGAATTGTAGCTCAAAAATGCTTCCTGCTGCAGGTCCTAGGCCGGTGCTGTTAAGGTCAAAGCTTATTCCTATGAACATTTCAGGTGTTTCGCCTGAATTGCTTCGAGCTCCTTCGATATAGACTCCCGAGCCAAAGATTAAGCTATTGGTATGTATTGGGTTCGGTGCGAAATTCCTATTCTGATAAAACAGCGATAGATAAAGATTGCCGAGTAGTGCATATGCTCCGAATGTACCAACCATTATATTGGTCGCTCTGTCTAGTAATTGATAGCCTTGGGTGTCTAATTTGAAATTTGGAGAAAAAAGAATCTGTTTACCTCCTGCTGATACTGGTCGGAAGGGTATAAGGAGGCCACCATGTAAGGTCCCTCTTGGGGCAACGGACCAATCCCTATTTAGGAAAGAATCATTACCCTGAGCAGAATTACTAAACCAATAGGGTAGGTGGTGGAATGAAATTCCGAGCATAGAGCGAACTTTCCGGAAGGAACGCCTTCCAAATGACCAGTCGCCTTCCCTTCTCCAAACGATTCCAAAGTCTACATCTCCAAATGTAACTTGATCACGAACAGGAACAGCTGTACTTTGATTTATGATACCGAATATAGGATGTAACTCGTCTGTAAAAGTGAGTTTGTCCCAATCGATAGATTTTTCTGAAATCTTAGTTTCAAAGCCAAAGTGAATATTATTTTTCTTTCCTGGAATTGTATAAGAAAATGCAAGCCCAGCAGATGTGGTTGCTAATTGTGCAAACCCTTCAATGTTTCGGTGAAGGTGCAGTCCTACTCCCATTTTTGCAAATGGAATCTGACTACTTATGTTGACATCGTAGGTCCTGAAACCCTTATCAATTGCTAGCCACTGCATTCTTGAGCTAGCATTGAGAAATAAGCCTTTCTCTAAGCCTGTAAATGCCGGATTAAGGTACATTCTATTGGCATAAAATTGGGAAAAGGAAGGGTCTTGGGCTTTTAGGTTCAGTGGTCCAGTACTCAACAGTATTATCGCAAACAGTAGTTTTCGAAAAATACAACTTTGGGGGTAAACTTGCATAATTAGATTTTTTGTTATCAAGGTAATGTCTTGATGGGCTTATCTTGTTTGGATGCAAAATATAATAAATACAGGACTTATAATTTATTAGTATATATAAAAAAAACCTGCACAAAGTGCAGGTTTTTGGAAAAATCTAATCGCCTTTAAAATATATTTTTATGATACATAGTCACTTAAGTATTGAAAGTGCGGTCCAAGTTTGCCGTTTTTAGCAATAGTTGCTCTATCAATTAAATGACTATCTTTTTTTAATAATTCGTCTAAAACAAATGATACGAATTGTTGTCCAAACGACATTGATGCATCCCTAGGCATTTCATTGGGAAGATTATCAATTGTCATCATGCAGATTGCATCATCATCTTTCCAGGAACATTCTTCCTGTGTGTTTTTGTCGAAACCAAACAAAGGGTCAGCAATTGTACTGGCTTTGATGGTTGTCGGAACAGAAGCGACAGGAGCAATATCACAGGTTACATCCGCAATAACTTTTATCGAAAATGACTTGTCTTTAAGGTCATTTAGCGCGAAAAGTGCTGGTGCAGAATTGTCCCAGTACATCCCATTTATAAGTATGTCGCTTTGCTGTTGGAAAGGTAGAAAATTAGATTTAAAATTTTCAGGGTTTTTATAAAATTCTTTTTTTGTAAAGGTGCTTTCGTCCTTCTTTTTTACGTAGTCCAGACTCGATATTTGAGTAAATACTGGCCCATTAAATGATTGTTGTAAATATTCAGAAGGACTAACTTGTTTGATATTCATGTCTTTAAGAACTTCTGCAGCACCATTGCTAACCCTTCCCGTTCCCGTAAGTACGATTCTAACGGGAGGTAGCTTTAAGTTTTTGTAAACTGCTTTAGCCTCTTCATAGTCTGCGCATTCATTCATACGTTTTAAATCGTAGGAACCCGTCTTTAGACCATAAGCCATGATGCCATTATGAGCACCTACCATTCCAGCGAACTTTCCGAAGGCGATTATTCTTGAACCTTCTTCATTGGTAAGTACTTCGTAGTCTAAGAGTTGGATGTTCTTTTTTAGTACTTCTTGGAGTAATTCTTTATTGTAGGCTTGTTTTTTGATCGTGTGTGAGAAAAAGAAATACTTTTTATCTGCAATCAGGTCTTTTATCTTTACTTCCTTTACACCCATAAGCACATCACAATCTGCTACAGAGTCTGCTAGTGTAATTCCTTTAGCCTGGTACTCTTCATCTGTAAAGCATCTGCTTTGAGAGCGTTGAACGACCAATTCGACAGGGTAATTATCCATTATTTCTTTGCAGTGGGCTGGGCTTAGCGGTACGCGGTAGTCTGGTGGAGTTTTCCCTTCTTTGATTATTCCGATCTTCATGGTACAATAATATATTGATTGCTGTAAAGGCAGCGAATTTTGGTCGTTCTTTGCGAGTGCAAATTATAAAAAAAAACCCGAAGGCTTTACTAATTTTTTAGCAGTACATTGATTTTAAATTAATTCGTTCATTTATTAAAGTCATTTTCGGTTATAAGTTGTTGATTGTTTGTTGTTTAGTAGGGTGGTGTGACCTTTGATAAATCAAGAGACTTCAAATAAGTTACAGCGAGTTAAAAAAAAATGATATTTTTGTTCTTCTTCTTGGAACTTAGTAAGGTGCCAAGAGGTTTATTATCCGCACTTGGGGACGTAATGGAATCGACAGGAACGACTTTCGATTGGTAAGCATGCCGGAGAAACATTGCTCACTCCGTCAATAAATGGTAATGGACTTTTTACATGGCAATTCTAATTATGCCATTGCTGCCTAATTCTAGGAATTAGATAGCTTTTATGCTTCTTGCTTGATGCCTAATACACAGCAGGACCGCATATCAACAACTCTTAGGCTGGCTGAAAGGAGTATCTCCTCCGGACGGTAAGATTTCAGAGGTTAAGGCAGTTGTCGGTTTGTTTATATACCTATCAGCAGCTCGAAAATTCAAATATAATCTAAGCATGTAGAAAGCCCTTTGATGCTTTCGCTGGACGCGAGTTCGACTCTCGCCGTCTCCACAAAAAAAAAGACCCAGCAGTACAATTTACTGCTGGGTCTTTAATTTTTATTCGGTTTCCGCTCCATCTGTGTCTTCTGCGGTTTTCATTCTTGAATAGACATTGATTCTTTTAATCTTATCCCCCGCAAATTCAATATCATGTACATGGTGTTCAAGGGTTTCATTTCCTTCTTCGTCCACATCAGTAAGATCATTTCCAGTCGTCAACCAGTGTGTCATCACGCCCTCTTCATTATTTCCTGAATTTGTGATCATCCACTTTACCTGCCATTTTGGATTTCCTGTATCAAACCAGTTTTTAAGCAATTCCATGTGTGCTTCAGTCCCTTTGATTACGCCTCCATCTGGAGTATAACCTTCCCATCCTTCAGCATTGATAGCTGCAATGTTTTCTAGATTCCGATCATTATGTGCTATTATATAATCGAGCCAAATCTGTTCAAGAGCAGTATCACCTGCAACAAGTGGGCTTGATTTTCCATCATCCGATATGGATGAGCCTATAATAGTAGGTTCGGTATTTTCAACTGCTGCTGGAGCTTCTTGATTTTCACAGGAAACAAGGATAATAGATAATGCAGCAAAGGCTAAAAGTTTTCTCATTTCTTATTTTTTTAGAATGGTTAATTAAGACAAAATAGGATTTGGCTTAAGTCTTTGATTTTAAGGCGTTTATTTTTCAACCTTTTTGAATTGCTAAAAGTTTCAGAGAGCTGTCTAACTATATGGATAACAATTGTTTTACGCTTGTTTATGAGGGTGGAGGAATGAAAATATTTTGGGGTATGCTTTTCTAGAGCATACATTCTATTGTATGAGTATAAAAAAAGGAAGCTAAAATTAATTAGCTTCCTTTATTAGAATGAAAGATTATAATTTGACCATCTTTCTGGATATCAAATAGCGGTCAACTTCCAGGGTGTAGTAGAATACACCTCTTGGAATATCCTTAATGAGGAGTGTGTTATTCCCCTGGGTAAATTCTGAACTAAATTCAGAGACTATTTTTCCGTTAAGGTCCCTTATCGTCAAGGTTGCATCCGAATCTTCTGGTAAGTAGAAGTTTACGCGCGTTTGTCCTTTGAATGGATTTGGAACATTTTGATATAATTCAATATTATCAGCAAGTGCTTCACCTATCATCAGATTCACATCTTGTAATGGATAAGCATTGCTGTATGCTTCTGCGCGTGTGATTCTTGAATTGATAGATATCAGATCTGATAGTAAGCCATCTTCTAGTGCTTTGAACTCGAAGCTTATTAGTTCTGAGTCATCAAGCTTCTGCTCTGTATTATCATTCCAAGAACAAGTTATTGCACCGTAGGAAAGATTTGTAAGTCCAGTGTTTTCTTCTGTCATTAGACCATCTTTCATACCTTCGTAGCTCAACTTCTGATTGTCGAAGTTCAATGTGAACTGGAAACCAAGCGTTGGCTGGTTAGCCTTCAAACTCACGATGTAGCTCTGCCCTTTTCTAAGTTGCTGCTCGTCGGTTTTAATCATAAATGATTGTTCACCATCATATTCCTCTGCAGGCATCAAACTATGACTTTGAGCCGAACCATTTACATCACCTACTTTGATTCCAATGAAGGATGCATCCTCATCTTGGCCAAGGTTATTGAAGTTAACAACTTCTGGGAATCCAGGTGCCCATGGGTTTGCTGGGTCAGGGAATAAATAGGATTCGTCTACGAATCTCCACGAGGTGTTATTCGGGAAGTTCGGATCAATGTTAAGAATTACTTTCCTGATATTTACAACATCTAGTGTCGAAACAGACCCAGAGTTGTTTACATCAGCTGCAATAATTTTATAAGGTGAATCAAGTGCTACAATTCCTAAAATATGTCTTGTTATTAGCACTATATCAAATGTAGTAACTCCATTATCTGGATCAAGATCTAAGCTTGGAACAACGGAATAATCTTCACCTTCTAATACTTGATCGAATATGAACGATCCGTCTAGCCCTGTCTGCGATGTAAACAAGCCGCCGTTAATATCAATTGTAGCGGATTCTATGGCTTCATCAAGCTCTGTTATCAATGTTCCAGTTACTGTTAGGGAACCTAATCCACAGATATTATTATTGTCTTGAATGTCAAGTGATACACTACAGAAATCAACATTTCCAGCTTCATCCCAAACATGTAATTCAATTGGCTGTATACCAACATTTGAACAGTCAAACTCTTGCGTTGTTTGTGTTATGTTACTTGATAAACTTAATACTAGATCTGTTACTTCCGTACAGTTATCAAATGAACCTACATTAAAATCTTCCGCATTAACCATCGCTATACCACCACCAGTGCCATCAGGCATGAGCTCGATTACCAGCTGATCCGTACAGAATGCAGTAGGGGCTTTTTCATCTTTAACAATGACATTAAAGGTTTCAAAGCTTGAATTGCCGCAATCATCCTGGATCTGATAACTTACAGAATAGGTGCCCTCCACTACATTTGAGTAGAAAAAGGAGGAACCAAAACCAGCAAGATCAGTAGAGGTAACAAATACCTCATATCCTGAACATTCATTTAATACTTCTGGCTGTGGCAGTTCAACATTTACTGTACAGTTAGCTATAATTCCAACTGTGATATCATCGATTTCTGTTACCTCAGGTGCTAAAGTATCATAGATGTCTAGTATTTGAATATAGCTTATGAAATCACTACCTGTGATGTTGTAAACATTATCAGACGCAGATATGAGTATTCCATTCTCTGCTGAAACATTTACATCATAGGTACACCAGTTTATTGCAGTCCATGAACGAACTATTTTATAACATGCATCTGCAGTTACATTAAATACTTCGTCACTAAATGATACCGCAATCATTTCACAGTTATCATCTGTTACTACTGCTTCTCCAAAGCCTATTTCAGGAACAGAACAATCTGGAGATAATTCACCAGACCAATTTTCAGGGAAGTTGATAGTCCAGTCGGATGTATGTTCTACAAAAATAGTTTGGGAACATGGAGTCGCAGTATTTCCTGCATTATCCGTTGCTGTCCAACTTCTAACAATTGAGCCTTCTCCGCATTGGTCTACAGTGTAGCTTACTGATAGATTCGTGCTAACATTACAGTTGTCAAAAGATGTTACTGAACCAAAGGAGCTGCTAAGGAATACAAATGCATCCTCTGCACTAAGGTCTGGATCATCATTCATCGCTGTTGTCGCATATTCCAAAGAAGCTGCAAAATCTAAATTATAGACATTACAATCGATAGTGGCATTTGCAGGACAGGTGATAGTTGGATTGAACTTGTCTTCAACAGTTACCTCAACCATACATTGGTTCATATTACCATTACAGTCAAAAGCCTTTAGTATTACCATTACAAGCTCATCTTCGCAATCAAAAGCAATCGTCTCTCCAAAGATATTGTCATCCATTCGGGCAACTTCAAAGTAGTCTAGGCAACAATTGTCGTAGGTGCCAGTGTCAAAGCTTTCGTAATAAGCAATAGCCGTGCCATCTGTTGTCAAAACAACATCTGTCTGCTCTTGACAGATCATAATTGGTGTTACTCCATCTTCAATGGTAAGTTTGAATTCGCAGGCAGAGATATTATTACAATTATCCTGTACTTGGTACTTAATGTCAAAAGTACCTTTAGGGACATTGGTAATTAATCCACCATTACCAAAGATGCTGCCATTAGGTGTGTTTGTGATAACCTCGTAAGACGAACAAGCATCAGCTACTCCGATTGCCGGAACTTCAAATGTAGCCTTACAATTGTTATCTCCATCAACACTAATTGTCATGTCATCTGGACAAGTAAGGAGTGGTGCGGAATCATCTACGACCTTAATTACTTGTGAATATGCGATTGGATTTACTCCAGGCACAGCAGGAAGGCAACCGTCGTATACCATCCAAGTTCTGATGATGTCGTAAGATCCATCACACAAGAAGAACTCTTGGTCCTCTACATTGATTGCTAGGCCACAATTCGGTCCAACATTTAGTGCATATATTCCTACTCTTGGAGTTCCAGTGCTTAGTGGGCTAGTAATAGCTGGATTTGCTGCTGCATCTATACAGTTTATAACTGGGTTTGTAATTCCATCGTAGTTCCCAGGGAATTCTATGTCTCCAAGTTGTATGCGTTCGATTTCTATCGTTTGTACACAGTTGTTTACATTTCCGCTTTCATCTACAACTGTCCAGATTCTTGTGATTTCACTTTGCACATCTTCACAGTTGTCAAAGTCTAACAGTATATCATTAGTAATCCACTCTATAGACGCCTCACAAGAAGTAAGTATCGCTTCCCCCGTGAAGGATGCATCACTCGGATCCAAGCAACTAATTGTGATGTCTGTAGGACATTCTAGTTGTGGAATATTGTAATCTTCGATAGTGATTTCTCCCCAACATGAATTACCTGAGTCTGGATCAAGAACCATTACCGTATAGGTGTTGCCTACATCGTTGATGGTAACTTCTGGAGAAGTTGAAATAGGTCCAGATACATCCGAAATGGTTATGATGTAATCTTCGTAACAGTGGTAGTTGTTGCCTTCAAGGATCATATCTGCATGAAGTTCTTCAACACAGTCTGACCCTAAGGAAATATTTACTAGGTCATTACAGATCATTGTATACGGATCTGGAACATACTCTATAATCTCTATATCAAACGTACATTCATCTGAGTTACCAGCTTCGTCAAAAATGGTAATGGTAACCGGTGTAATACCGATTTCAAATTCAGTACAGGGCTCTACTGTATACACTGTATCCACTACGGCACAGTTATCAGTCGCAGATAGTGGTTCAAAACATACCAGTTTTCTACATTCTCCACCGTTAAGCTGGATAATGATATCGTCTGGACAAACAACTACTGGGTCCTGTACATCTTCCACAGTAACATCAAATGAACATTCATAATCATTGCCTGCTTCATCAATTAGTGTGTACAAAACAGTAGTCGTACCTACACAGAAGAATTCACTGACATCATAACCTCCAAATCCAATAAGTTGGCCATTCGTAGGGGTGCATTCGGCATTTGAAGTGATGTATTCTACAGAAATAATTCCTTCTATACAGTTGTCAACAAACCAAGGGTGAATCCAGTCAAATTGGGCACCACAAAGATCCGTGTCATTTGGAAGTAAAACGTCATCCATAGTAAATGGAAGCATACAAGTGATATCAAGGGTCCAAGCTGTTACTTCAAGTCCAGTAACTCCAGTATTAGGCTCAATGTCTAAGGTCCAAATTCCCTCAGATTTAAACGTATAATAATCAAAAGGAGCTGCAGGTAGAGTAGTGATTTCTACTTCTACACCTTCTGGTGATATCAATGTAATCGTTGCGTTGGCAGGTGTTACATTTCCTGAAAGGTTGAAATCAAATTGTCCAATTATGCATCCATCCAAAATTTCAATCTCTGAACGGTTACAAGTTGTCTCACTTATGTTATTGATCGCTGGTCCAACATAGTTATTTGGAGCAGTTGCTAATTCTCCACAGAAAGGATCTTCATCATCGATGATCGTAACTTGGAATACGCATGAAGCAGAAGACGCAGGCTCAGACTGAAGTGAAGTAAGTGTTCCGTTATCAGGCATTACATTCAAGTCAGGATTTAGTATGCCAATAGTCAATGGCGAACAGTTTTCAGCAGCAACCCAATCAGCTGCAGCATCTGTATCTGCTTCACAGTGTCTATATACATCTCCACTATCCAATGTTCCTGTGAAGTCAGCACATGCGTCTGCATATCCATTTACAGCAACCTGATCTATTACAGAACCCATATATTGAATCAAGTAACAAGCTGCCATATCTGCAGGTGCATCAGCAGTGAAGTCAAATACCATAACTTCACCAACACCGAGTACAGTAGGGGCAAGGCTTGGAAGCATAGTAACCATTGGAAGCGTTTCTGTGAAAGTTCCATTTGAAGCAGTACGAACAACTTCTAGACAATTAAGGTCCATGCTTGCTGGTCCAAGATTTACAATTTCTAATTGATCTAGAGCAGCCGATTGGCTGATCTCCGAAATCAATAACAACGGTTGCGATTCTACAGTATATTTAACCCAAGAATCTCCTTTATCAAATTTTTCGCCTGAAGCATCCCAAACACCACAAGAAATACGGTTTGTAAGTGCTGCATCAGAGAATATTTCATAGAATACGGATAGATTATCTTGACAGACACTGCTGATTTCTGGTTCGATATTATAAACTTCAGCATCACATCTCCAATCGTCTGTTGTCTGAAGTACATCCTCCGGACAAACGATTTCAGGTACATTCCAATAATCATTTACGATTACTTTTACCTGGCAGGTGTCTCTGTTGTCAGATTCATCGATTGCCTCCCAGTACATGATTGTAGTACCTACAGGGAAACGATCTCCCGTTGTAAGACCGGTGTTGTCAATTTGAGTCACAGTTGGTACATCACAGTTGTCTTCTGCCAAAGGAAGTGCAAAGTTAACGTATGCATCACAATGGTCAGTTTCTGAATTTTCTACAACTGGCGGATAAGGGCAGTTGATAAATTGAGGAGGTAGGTTGTCCTCTACAGTAACTGTAAATTGACAATCAATAAAGTTACCTACTGCATCAGCAGCATAATAGAATACGGTCGATACGCCCTTTTGGAAGTTGTGCGATGCTTCAAATAATGAAGGATCTACATTTGTGGAACCATCATCTTCGATATTTACAAGTGGCATAAGGTCAAACGGACCTTCCACTGTTCCATCTGCATTTTCTATATAGTAATTGTACTGGCGAATAAAACAGTTATCATAAAGTAATCCAGCAAGGATATCTGGATGTAACCATTCTTCGAAGCTCGTACAAACATATTCATCTGTAAATACAATACCTATATCAGCTGGGCAAGTGATAGATGGTGCTTCACCTGCATCATCATTGTCACAAGATCCTGAACGGAAGATTTCACAACCTCTGGCATCAACGATAGTAATAGACCATACTGGTGTATTGTATTCTACTTTTAGTTGTCCGAGATCTTGTTGGAAATCAGTGATGTCATGGTTATCGGTAGCGCTGTAAGTGTAAGAGCCATCAGAATCGTCCGTATCAAAGTCCTCGTCCAAGTCTAAGGTAGCTCCAGTGTATTGTATAGTATAAGGTTCTAAACCACCTTCTACTATACCTAGGTCAACGTACCTGTTAGTGAAATCTCCACATACACACTCTGGTTCTTCCATTTCAAGTGGCTGACGAAGCTCGAAAGTCTCGTGAACCATAACGTAGCAACCCTCTAAGAGGTTGGCAGAGCTTACAGAAACTTGATTAGAAATACCAAGAACATAAGCTATAGTAACGAATCCAGTACCTTCTCCAGGATTGAAAACACCTGTTACTGGATTAATAGAACCAGGATCTGAAGATGCTGATCCTGGAGATGGAAGGAAACCGGCAATACTAAATACCCCAGCGATTTCGTCACCATCTATGAATTCATCATATGCTGTAGTAATAGCCCCGTTTGGATAGCCTATCGTCAGGTAGTTGTTGAAATCTAACTGTTCCGGGTTATTAGCTTCTAAGCAAATCTCAGGAGCATCGAAGTTTATAATTACATCTTGGAAATAATCCCTTACAACAACGTTTGACAAACATTTTCTTTCGTTAGATGCCTGGTCTACTACGCTTAATGCAACGGTGTTGTTCCCCTTGTCTTCACAAGAAAAGCTCACTACATCTGTCTGTGGTTCACCAATGCGATTGATTTGAATGTTTAGAAGGTTTGAAGGCGTACAATTGTCAAAAGATCCTCCATTTATTTGATCTATAGAAACCAAAGCAGCACCATTTTCATTTAGCTGAACTTCAATATCCTGACAAACAGCTGTAGGCTTTTCTTCATCGATTACTGTAATGGTAAAGGTACAGGAAGCAGAAGACTGCTGACCATTGTCATCTGTGTGAAGTAGGTTGTAGGTTATAGTATTATCATTGAGAGGGAATAGTGTTCCACTTGCATCACCGGTTCCAGTTTGAGATGCACCTGATTGATTTACTGATTCCCAAGTGATTACTGTATTGCAACCAAGGCCTTCTAAAGGTGTAATTCCGGTAACAATCTTAGAGCAATTGTCCGCATCTGTTCGGATAGAGAAATTCGGAGGACAAACCATGTCGGGAGTTCCTTCCACTATTAAGATTTCCATTTCCTGAACAATGGATTGATCGTTACAGGCTGTGGCAGTATATTCTACAATATGACTACCAACAGCTAGGATTGATCCTGGTGAAGGACCTCCAGTCTGTGTAACATTGTCAATGATAGCTCCTGTACATCCGTCTATTGCAATAGGATCTGTCCATTGCACAGGATCACAGAATTGGTTGGTGTGAAATACCATTTCTGTAGGAAGGTTCAAAAATATAGGATCCTGATCGTTGACAACTCTTATAGAAAGATCTTTATGTGCAGATAAAGCAATGTTGAAATCGATACCCGCAGTCGTTAAGGCCTGTCTGATTACTGGACCTGCTATAGGAATGAAATCAATTGGAAGCAAGTCGAAAAAGGATTGCTCATCCGGACTTACACAGGGTGAATAAGGAGCGATAACGGATGCAGTATTATTTCTTATTACTATAAACCCTTCTCCTTCAACATTATTAGGTACATCAGCCATACCACTTGCGGATCCATCAAATATCAGATTTCCAGAACTAAGTTCATAATCAAATGCTCCATCTCCATCAGTATCAGCCCACACCACACCAATTGCTGTTTGTTCAATTATTTCTTGAACTGGATCGATGATCATATTCTTAACTGTGGCATTACATACAGATACATCCGTTCCCGGGATTTCGAAATTAAGGAAATTAAAAGGTTCCCAGGTGTCATAAGTGATACATGGTTCTACCAAACCTAAATCCACACACCAACCACCACAACCATCACATATTCCTGTTGGATAGTCAATGGAGAAAGCGGCAATATCACAAAGTTCACCCAATAAAGGTATGTTAGGAACAATTGGATCATTAATTCCATCTACATCGTCCAGCCAGCTAAGATTTAATTGATAGTCCCACCCAATGTTATCTACTCCTGGGACACCGCAGCTTATTTCGGTAACACTCGAGGTGACTGTTGCAATTACTACATCAATACCCGGTGTTATCGGTAAATTTTGACCCAGCATTTGAAAAGTAAATGTAGGATTACTTTCAATTGGACATTGACTGATGTCTGTATATAACAGACAATCGTCGTTACAATTTTGCTTGAAGATTTCAAGGGTCTTACATGTTTGAGCAGTACAATCTAAGTTGGAATCGATGCAATCTGATACGGGCAGGGCATCGGTATAAGAAATAGTTTCTTCCAAGCAAATGGTAACAGATCCTGTTGTCTGCGAAGGGTCATCTAATGAATTTATTATGACCTGAGCATTATTGCCACTTGTAACTAAAGAGGTATTAAGATTCACATCATCAATGGACCAATTGATACTCGCATTGGATGGGAGATTATCACTTGAAAATCCAGTATTGATGATATCTATAGTTTCTGGGCTTGTACCATCCCAGCATGTTATCGAAGTAGGTGCTTCAAAAGCAGGATTTAGCTTCTGAGATACAAAGAACTCTGTTGTGTAAGTCTCAATAGATCCTTGACTTATGGTACAGTTACCAAGGTTATCAAGGGTGTAGGTAAGCTCTACACAACCGGAGA
>JAQXAY010000003.1 GCA_029252685.1 Saprospiraceae bacterium
GTATATAATATACAATGTACTATCTGTGTTCTTGTTTTCCTGTTTTCCCGTTTTCCTGCTTTCCTGTTTTCCTGTTTCCTATTTTATGAATGTGAATTATTTACCTTGCAATAATTAACGCTTAATTACCTTAATATATATAATTATAAATGAGATTATACAAGTTTCTGTGTTTAACTGTCGGATTGATTGGCATTAGTGTAAGTACAAATGCCCAAGACCAGAATTTCAATCTAAACTTACTATCAAATTGGGATATTGACACGATGCCAAATGCTGGTAATGTAGTTTATAATGATTGCTGGGGTTATGTTGATTGTAGCGGGGGTGAATATGCAGTTATGGGCTCTGCAAGTTATACCCACTTTTTCGATCTCTCAGATCCAACTGCTCCTGCAGAAATAAATTATTTCGCTGGAGGCAACACAACAATCTGGCGAGATTATAAATCTTATAAGAACTATATCTATGGTGTTTGTGATAGCTGTACGGAAGGCCTACAAGTCTTCGATATGACCACTGCGCCTGACTCTGTAGTTCGAGTGCTACAAACAGATGAATTCTTCGGAAAATCTCATAACATTTTCTTAGACACGTTAAATGCTAAGCTTTATTGCCCAGGAACCAACACCCAGTCAAATGGGCTCGTTATATTAGACCTAAGCGAAACGCCAGAAAACCCTACCTTATTAAGCTCAATTGAGCTACCTGGTGGCTATGTGCATGATCTATATGTTCGTAACGATACTGCTTTTTGTTCTCATGGTTTTAATGGCTTATATGTATACGATATGGCTGATCCATTAAACCCAGTAACACTAGGCATAATTGATGACTACCCTCAAAGCGGATACAATCATTCGAGTTGGCTGAGTGTCGATGGTAATCATCTTATAATGGCCGATGAGACACATAATAAAGCATTAAAAATCATAAATACAGAAGACCTTGGAGACATGGAAGTAACGGATCTTTTTAGATCTACCTTACTTGCGCCCAATGATACAGCAAGTATCGTACACAACCCATTCGTACTTGGAGACCTAGTTTTCCTTTCTTATTATCACGACGGCGTCCAGGTTTATGACTTTTCAGATCCTACTAATGCTGTTAAAGTAGCATCCTATGATACCGAAACAGGAAATACAGACTATGCGGGATTTAAAGGCTGCTGGGGCGTATATCCATATTTACCTTCAGGCACAATCATTGCTTCGGATGTACAGAATGGACTTTTCTTGTTTGAAACAGAAAATTTAAACCTAGACCCAGTAAGTGCAAACACCACTCCAATTGTCTCAATCAATCAGTCTGAAACAGTTGAAATCTGTGAGGATGAGGTCTTGGATATTTCCATTGAGGGTGCTGCTGAGCAAATTGATTGGTACTTCAATGAGGAACTACTAGCTAGTGGTGATGAACTAAGTATTTCAGATCAAGGAACACTATATGCAGTGGCATTTAATGGACACTGTAGTATTACTACCGAGTCTATTGAAATCATAGAAATAGTAGTGCCAATAAGCACTCCTGCCTTCAATCTTGAGGAAGCTTATTGCCCTGGAGATTCAGTATTGTTAGAAGTTGAAGAAAATTACGAAACCTACGCATGGTTTATTGACGGTCAACCTGTAGAAGGTAATACTACAAACAGCTTAGTCATTAGTGAATCAGGTCAGGTAAGCTATGATTATGGTATAGAAAACTGTACAGAAACCTCTGACAATTACGAGCTAATCTTTGAGGAGTCTCCAACTATGATGATCACTGTTGATGGATACAATCTTACTGCACCAAGTGCGGGAGTAAGCTTCCAATGGTACTTTAATGGAACAGTAATTGATGCAGCAGTTGAACAAACTTATTTTGCTGCTCAAACAGGTGACTACTCAGTTCAATTCACAACTACAGCGGGCTGTGATTATCTATCAGAAATCACGAACATAGTAAATTCGATAAATAATGTAGAGCATGTGGATATAAAACTATATCCAAATCCAGTAGATCTCGATAAGATTTTGTTAAGCAATGATTCATTTGACAATATGCCTTATGAGATAATCGATTTGACAGGGAAGATTCACTCAAAAGGAATCATTCAGGATCGTGAAATACAGTTAAACAAAGAAAGTCCGGGGATATATATATTACAGATCAAGGATGGTCAGATCTTATATTCTAGCCGCTTTACCAAAATCTAAAAAAAAGCCTGCATAAATTATGCAGGCTTTTTTTATTCTTCTTTTTTTACTCGAGGTCTCAACTCCAACTTATCCGGTTCAAAGGAGACATCGATTCCATCTTTATTCTTTATCCAGTTCAGTAAAGACTCCCCCAAATACTCTCCACGCCATCCATTAATAATCTCATCGGGAATTTCTCCACTAGACTTTATATGCTTGATATAACTCCTTGGCAATACAATACTAGGAGCCATTTGTTCTTCAACACATTTATACTTAATCAATAAATTAAGCATTTCGAGTACTAAATCTTCCTGCGAGTTATCTTTAGTTGTCCTAGGAATTGAATTGAGCAACTCTCGCTCCTCATCAGAGGCGGGTTGTTCATACATATCGATAAAGGTATCTGCATATTTATTGACAAATCCATCGTTCAACCTTCGATTTCTCTTTAAGGCCTCTTTACCTGAATGAATAGCACGAACAAGGTGATTCATGTTTGTGGAAGAAAGAATCATTTCCTTGGAATAATTCTTTGCTTTCGCCTGATCGTGTCTCCATTTTGTAATTCGCAAAAAGAAGACCTGCTCCTTCTTACGCAAAGAACGAACTTTCGAATTCTTAAAGACCTCAGCATATACATTCTTTGCATAAGCTTCTTTCTGTTCCATCTTCTTCATCTCCTCTTTCACCCATTCCGAACGCCCTAGATCGTCAAGCTTACTGATCAATTGATCCGTAAGTTCCCTCAAGAAAATAACGTCATTTAGGGCATACTCAATCAGTTTTTTATTGATAGGTCTAGACTCCCAATCTGTCACGGTGTATCCCTTACTTAAATTGACTCCCAATTCGGCCTCTAACAGTTTCGAAAAAGCTACAGGATATTTATACCCTACAAAAGCAGAAGCAAGTTGTGTATCAAAGATATTAGAAGGTAAAATTCCGTAATTTTGATACAACAAGCGGAAGTCATTTTCACCGGCATGTGTTATTTTCAGGATATCTGGATTCTGTATAAGCGCAAGGAAAGGACTGATATCATCAATTGCAATAGGATCGATAATGTAATGTCCCTTGGTACTACTCAATTGTATGAGACACAACAGAGTCAAATATCTTTTTTCTCCTACAAACTCTGTATCAAAACATAGCCACTCCTCATTGGACAACTTACTACATACTTCCGCTAGATCAGCATCGTTTTCAACATATGTAAAAGCTGGTAAATCTTTTTGCATGTATCTGTAATTTTATGAAGGGAGTTGAACAATATTGTAGGGAACGTTGGTTTCTCATTATATATAGCTATCCAACGCAATAAGTCTATTAAACATTCAGTTCAAAGGTAAAAATTTATGCCTTTATAATCGTATTAATATATATTTTTATACAAAGCTTGTAGCAGCCTGTTTTTATCAAATTAAAAGAAGAAATGAAAAGACCAACTAGAATTCTAAGTCTAACAATCCTAAGTATCCTTGCATTAATTCTTGGCGCTATGCTAGTTCTCCCAGGTTTGTACAAGGACGATATCTACAAGTTTGTTAAACAACAAATAGAACAAAATATAGAAGCAAAAGTTGAACTTGGAGATTTACAAATATCCTTCTTCAAAAACTTTCCCAAACCTTCAATTACTATAAACGATTTCAGAATTTCTGGAATTGACCACTTTGAGGGAACAGAACTCGTTCATGTAGGAGAAGCTGTAGCACAGATCAATATTCTTTCTCTGTTCAACATAGAAGAGGGTATATCAATTACTAAGATTGGGCTAGAGGATACAGACATTGATATACGCGTCCTTAAAGATGGGAAAACTAATTATGACATTGCTAGCGCAGGTATACCCTCAGAAAAGTACGATGAAGAAACCCCTGAAGAAAGCACCTTAAACTTAGAACTCAAAGCACTATTAATCAAAAACATTAACGTCAAGTACAAAGACGAGGAAAGTGGCATTTATGCAAACATAAAAAACCTAAACACCGATGGATTTATAAAAATAAAAGGCAATGAATATCTAGTGGAAAGTATTTCTTCCATCGATGCCTTTAGTCTAGAGTATGGTGATATCAGCTATTTAAATAACAGCAAAATTGAGGCATCGATAAATTGCTTAGCTGACTTAGAGCAAATGAAATTCATTCTCGAAGAAAATGCTATAAAAATAAATGCGCTCCTATTAAACGCTGCTGGTTCTGTTGCAATGAACGATAATTCCATAATAAGCGATCTTACCTTTGAGGCCCCAGGCAACAGTTTTGGAGAATTATTCAGCCTAATTCCAGCTGCATTTGTTGAAGACTACCAAGATATTGAGTTCAAAGGAGCTTTTAAACTCGACGGCGCTGTAAAAGGAGCATACTACGAGAATCATTATCCGGCAATCTCCTTTAATTTATCTGCTGAAAATGGCTTTGTACAATATCCTGATTTACCTTTTCCAATAAAAGACATAAGAGCTAAACTTAAACTCAACAAAGAAGCTGGGGATCTTGATAAACTCAAAATAAGCATACCACAATTTTCTATGAACCTACAGGATCAAATCCTTGGTGGGAAGTTTATGCTTAAAACACCTTTATCCAATCCTGATTTAGATATGGCTATTAATGGTGCTCTAGACCTCCATGCATTAGGAAAAGCTTTTCCAATAGAAGATATCAATGCCTTAGAAGGGAGTCTTAGAGCAGATTTCAACTTCAAAGGTAATTACAAACAATTTGAAACGGAGGCATATGAAGATATGGTTGTGGATGGAACACTTAGCTTAGCTGATTTCAAAACATTGGCCTACGATTATCCTCCTATATCCATAGAGCGTCTTGAAGCTAATTTTTCACCTCAAAAAGTTCAAATCAGTGATTTCAGCACAAAACTGGGAAAATCAGACTTGAGTGGTAAAGGGCAGATTGAAAATCTTCTCGCCTATTTTAATCCTGAACAAACGCTTAAAGGAAGTCTTCAAATCAATTCAGGATATTTCTATGCCGATGAATGGTTGAGTGATAGCGAAACAACAGAAGAACAAGTTTCTGAAACCACAGAAGATAGAATAGAAATTGAAGAAGAAGAACTAACCGGTCTACCTATAGAAAAATTTGATTTTGCCTTAAATGCTTCATTCGACCAGATCGATTATGAAAATTATACGGTAGAAGACTTTAAGACCAAGGGACATATGACTTACAATTTTCTCGCAGCGGAAAATTTTTCTGCAAAAATTGAAGATTCAGACTTTAGAAGCTCCGGAATAATCAGAAATATTTTTGGTTTCCTACTAAATGGTGAAATTCTGGAGGGAGCACTAAACCTTGAGTCAAATCGATTGAATTTAAATCCATTTATGGTATCATCGACTGAGATTGAAGCTACAGACTTAGAGCCAGCAGATACTAGCTCATATGAATTGATTGTCATTCCAAAAAATATAAATTTGGAATTAAACGCAAAAGCTAAAGAGATAATCTATGATAAGATTGTACTGAACAACTTTGTGGGCAGTATGCTCATAAATAACGGTCAGGTAATTCTAGATGATTGTGCTACAGAAGGCCTAGGAGGATCTATGGTGATTTCAGGGGCCTATGATACATTTGAGCCTAAAGATCCTGGATTCAACTTTAAATTCGATCTCAAAAATATAAATTTTTCAAAAGCATTCAACAGTTTGAATACCTACCAAAAAATAGCTCCAATTGGAGCCTACATGAATGGTTCATTCAATACGAGCCTAGTTATGGATGGTAAAATGGGCCAAGACATGATGCCTGTCATGGATAAACTAAACGCACAAGGCTTCATTCATACAATTGCAGGAGAGATACAGGAATTTCAAACCCTAGCAGCCATTGATAAAAAACTAGGGCTCAATATTTTTAATGGAATTCAACTGAAGGATACAAAAAACTGGTTTGAGGTAAAAGATGGCAGTATTGAAGTAAAGGATTTTGACATCAGCTATAAGGACATAGACCTGACCATCGGAGGCACCCATAGCCTAGATCAAGAAATAGATTACAAGATCCATACAAAGATACCGAGTAGCATGTATGAAAGCGGAATCACAGGAAGTGCTGTCGATGCAGGATATGCCCTTATCAACAAACAAGCTGGCAAACTAGGTCTTGAAGTGGAAAAAGCAGAGTATATCAATCTAGCTATAAAGTTAAGCGGTAAGAGCACGGAACCTCAAGTCGATGTAAAACTACTTGGAGCTGAAGGTAAAAGCAATGATAAAGAAATTGCTGAACTTCTTAAAGATGACCTCAAAAAGGAGATTGACAGTCAAGTAGATGAGATTAAGGACAGTGCAAATGAAGAACTTGACAAACTGAAAGAAAAAGCAGCCGCCGAAGCTAAAAAAAAGCAATCTGAATTAAAAGAAAAACTTGCAAAAGAAACAGATAAGAGAAAAGAAGAGGCAGCAGCTGAAGCCGAACGAATTCTGAAGGAAAACCTTGAAAAAACACGGTTAGATTCTTTACTTAAAGAGCGTAATAAAAAAGCAGAGGAAGCAATTAAAAAGAAACTAGAGGAATTCAATCCACTCAAACGAAAAAAGAAAAAGGATAATTAATTCCTTAAAAGCCGTTTACTGAGGAGGAACGGTTTTTTATTTAGGCTCAAAAAAAATATATTCAAGGAAACTTAAGTATAAACATGAAATCATTAATCAATCTTTTAACACTTGGTGTACTTCTTACCTGTATTAGCTGTGATGGAAGTGCCCAAATCAAATTAGAAGTAGATGGTATTTATGCCCTAAATGGAAAGGAAGCTGCCTATCATTTAACAACAGATAAAATAGACCATTTCTTTGAACGTATAAATAGCAATGAAATAAGTCTGCAGATGAAGCAAAATATGCTTTCTCAAGAGACTGACCTATCATTGATAAACCAATACAAGGAATTCCTTAGATCAGATGTGAGACCCTTTTCAAGTTCTGACATCGATTATTTGAATGAGACCTTCAACGATTTGTATCAAAGTGCTGAATTAAATGCTATAAATCTGCCCGATTCAATTCTATTGATAAAAATAGCTGGTAATCATTATGGAAACTCAGTGTACTATACTCGTGAGAATTGTATTATAATCCCTGAGAATGTTCTTAATGATAAAGATAGCAGTGCCTTCAGTGGAGTTATGCTTCATGAAATATTTCATATCTTTTCTAGATATAATCCAAGCATCCAAGAAGAGCTCTATGCTGTCATTGGATTCTCAGCAGTACAGGATATTCAAACCCCCAAAGCACTTGATGATCGTTTGATTTACAATCCGGATGGTTTGGATATGAACTGGATGATTACATTGGAATCAGAGGGAGCACCTATCCAAGTATGCCCAATAATACTCAGCAGGAAAAAACCAAAGTATAAAATGGGACTATTTCCAAACTTTGAGTTTAAGCTATACGGGTTGCAGCGACTTGAAGACGGAGGCTATTTGGTCGATTGTAATAAGTCGGGGGATTCTTTGCTTGATCAGCAAAAAATGATGGGTGCATATTTCAATGTTATAGGTACTAACACTGGCTATATCATACATCCAGATGAAATACTTGCAGATCATTTCATGATGATAATGAGAGGTGACACAGTCAATCTAAATCAATTACCATTTGAAGGAAATAACCTTGAAGTCTTACAGCAAATTAAGGATATACTATCGAATTAAATCATTTGTTCATGAAGCTGGCTCAAACTGTAAGTAAATTTATAAAAGAGAACCTGGGAATTAGCATATTCCTATTGTGGTTTCTATTTATTCTTTTACCTAGACCTTTGTTTGACCTTCCTGTATCACCAATTCTATTAGATAGTAAAGAGCAACTACTTGGAGCCAAGATTGCAACAAATGGGCAATGGCATTTTCATGAAACAGACAGTGTTTCTTATAAATTCAAACGTGCTCTTCTTCATTATGAGGATCGCAATTTCTATAATCACATAGGTGTTGACCCCAAAGGAATAGCAAGGGCTCTTTTAAGCAATATAAAACATAAAAGACGCCAAGGCGGAAGCACAATAAGTATGCAAATTGCCCGGATGAGTCATTCAAAAGGACAACGTACCTATCTAAAGAAAATAAAAGAAATCATCTTTTCTATTCGCCTAGAATTAAGTTACTCAAAGAAAAAAATACTACAAATATATGCATCCAATGCTCCTTTTGGCGGTAATATAATTGGTATAGAGGCGGCTTCATGGCGGTACTTTGGCAAACCACATACAGGCTTATCTTGGTCAGAGTCTGCTATGCTGGCTGTGCTTCCAAATGCACCCGGACTGATCCACCCCGGAAGATCTAGATCAGCACTAGAAGATAAACGAAATCGACTGCTGAAAAGCATGCATGAGCACGGTATTATAAGCCTAGAAGATTACACACTTGCCATACTTGAAGAACTCCCAACTAAGCCAAAACCGCTTCCGCAAATTGCACCTCACCTATTAGATCTATGTGTAAAAAAGAACAAAAATATTGAGCGTTTTCATTCTACAATAGATGGAAGGCTCCAAGATCAATTAAACAATGTTGCAACTAGATATAGGAGAAGCTTAAAAAATGCTCAGATTCATAACCTAGCAATCATTGTTACTGATTTAGAAAAAAATGAGGTACTCGCTTATGTTGGAAATACACCTAAACTAGAAAGAAAGTATCAACCATATGTAGACATGATACAAGCTAAAAGGAGTTCAGGGTCTGTTTTAAAGCCGCTCCTTTACGCAAAAGCAATCGACAACTCTAAGATTAGTCCATACGCACTACTCAGAGATGTTCCAGATAATTGGGGCGGTTATGCTCCGAAGAATTATTCCGAAAAATTCGAAGGATTGGTTCCTGCTGATGAGTGCCTTTATAGATCACTGAATCTTCCATTCGTTGACTTACTGCACAAATACGATCACCAAAAATTCCTCAAGGAACTCAAAGAACTGCAGTTTAAGAGTATTGATCGAAGTGCGGACGATTATGGCTTAAGTTTGATCCTTGGAGGAGCAGAAATAACCCTATGGGACCTTGCAAAGGTCTATGGAGGAATGGCAAGAACGCTAAGAAATTTCAATAGAAACAAAGGAAAATACAAGCCTACGTATTATAATGAAGCATCCCTGTTGAAAACTAAAGAACAGAACAATGGAAAGCTGCACAAACAATACGAACATTTCAGTGCTGCATCGATCTGGCATACATTTGAAACATTAAGCTCTTTAAAAAGACCTGGAACAGAAGGACAATGGCAGTATTTTTCCTCTGCACAGAAAATAGCCTGGAAAACAGGAACAAGTCATGGGTTTAAAGACGCCTGGTCCATTGGTGTTAATGGAAAATACCTTGTAGGTATTTGGGTCGGGAATGCGAATGGTGAAGGACGCGAAGGACTAGTTGGCCTTCAAGCAGCTGCACCGCTCTTTTTTAAGGTCTTCAACGCACTTCCAAACCATAGTTGGTACGAAGCACCAATGGATGAACTTTTTGACCAACAAATATGTGCAACAAGTGGTTATAAGCCTACAGCAAAATGCCCTGCAATCCAAGTACTATTGCCCCAAGCTAGTGAGCACCTTCCATCCTGCCAACAACACAAATTCATCACCTGTACTGCGGACAGTCTCTTTAGAGCTAACAAACAATGTGATAAATCAATGGAGCTTACAGAAGTTTCCTATTTTATTCCTTCACCAAAAGAAATGTTTTTCATGAACAAAGGCGGCCGCGCTGTTCAAGCTCTTCCTCCTTTTCATCCAGACTGCTTAAATGCATCTACGGAGAGTCAAATTGAATTCATCTACCCACCAAGTAATAATTTCAAACTCTTTATTCCTAGGAAACTCAATAATGATAAATCAAAGCTTGTATTCTCTGCCGTTCATTCTTCCGAAACAGAATCTCTATTCTGGCACTTAGATAATAGATATCTCGGAGAAACAAAATTCATTCATGATATGTCTTTCCGCGCAGGAAAGGGGAAACATGTAATGCTCTTAAAAGACAAGAAGGGTGTAGAAAAAAGAATTATATTCGAAGTGCTTGAAGAATAAAAAAACTCCTACATCAAGGAGGCTAGATAGGATGTAGGAGCACTTAACATACTATGAGAAAACTACACGATACAATATAGAGGAAAAAGGAATAGAATATTTAGAACAATTAGCAATCGGAACACTTTCAGAAAGGAGTGTACACTTTCAATTAGAAAGTGGTAAAAACAACAAATCAATCCTTTTGATTGTAATTCAGTCACAAATCAAAAAAATTACATACATATATTTGTTTTTCTAATAAAAAGGCTGTATTTATGTATCGGTGGCTATTTGATAAGAAGTGGTATCAATATCGCAGAAAACGGAAGAGCACTACATATAAAAAGAAAATTACATAATTCAGCCTGCTTAAGGAACAGGCTGTTCCTAATTTATCTAATTTGAACTTCAACTACAGGGATTTGCACAAGGACTTTAGTTCCTGTTGCAAATCCTGTTTTTTTGTCTAGTAAATCGATCGTTTCAACATAGATCTTTTTTTCTCGGGCCTCATGTAATAGCTCGAGTCGATTCTCAGTAATCATTGTACCCATTGATCTATGCACTTGCGTACGGCCACTCTTATGAATAAATTTTGCAGCTGCTAATCGACCAATACCATTATCAAGAATTTCGCAAACAATATTATTTTCATCAAGCATCTTGAAATGAATTCTTATTTTACCTTTATCAATGGATCTTAAACCATGCTCAATAGAATTTTCCACATACGGCTGAACAATCATTGTGGGAACGCCTAGAATATCTTCCTCTATATCGTCATCTACAATAATTTCATACTCTAGCTGATCTTCAAACCTCAATTTTTGATTTATAGATAAATAGTTATCTAAAAAATCAATTTCCTTCTCAAGGCTAATTATTTCTAAATCCGAATACTCTAAGGACTTCCTGATTAGATGTGCAAATTCTGCTAGGTACTTAGTTGCATTCTTCACCTCATTTGAGGTTATG
>JAQXAY010000014.1 GCA_029252685.1 Saprospiraceae bacterium
GCATCTGTCAACTCATCATTCCATTCAAAAACAATAACAGGGGCTTTTTTCTTATAATCCTCTAACATTACATTGAGACTCATTGTATTTAGTTTTATTTTAGGTACTTCATTTTATATTCACCACGTAGCTTTCCTATTTTGATATCATCAAGCTTCTTTTTTATCCTTCTGCGCTTTATGGGGCCTAGTAATTCTGTGAAAAGAATACCGTCTATATGGTCGTATTCATGTTGAATGACTCTAGCATTAATGCCCTCATAGACTTCGATATGCTCTTTGAATTGCTCGTCTAAATATTTGATTTTTACTTGTTCAGGACGGAAAACATCTCCTTTTATACCCGGTATACTCAGACAACCCTCCTCATAGGAAAAATCATCCCCAGCTTCCTCAATGATCTCAGCATTGATAAAAACTTTCTTAATTCCTTTATCCTTTTCCTCCTCTTCCATACTTTGTTTAGTATCAACCAAAAACAATCGTATAGAAAGACCTACTTGTGGGGCTGCAAGTCCAATACCTTGTGCATTGTACATAGTATCCCACATGTTTGAAATAAGTTTTTCAAGCTCAGGATAATCCTTGTCGATATCCTCAGCAATCTTTTTTAGTACCGAAAATCCATATGCATAGATCGGAAGTATCATATTCTTATATTTTACCAATGATTTTGTTCCATGTAGTCTTGAAGTATGAGTGCTGCAGCTATCTTATCGACCAATGATTTATCTCTGCGCTTACTTTTCTTGGTTCCTGATTGCAGAATAATATCTCTAGCCGCCTTTGAAGTACCTCGTTCATCCCATTCAACAACCTCAATAGCAGGGTACAATTTTCTGATTTTCCGAATAAATCCAACAACTAAGTAAGCTATCTGAGCTGGATTACCATCTTTATGCAAGGGCATTCCGACAACGATCTTTTCCACCTCTTCCTGCTCAACATAAGTTTTAATAAAACTAAAAAGATCAGAAGTATGAATAGTATTTAATCCTGTACAAATAATCTGTAGAGTATCAGTAACAGCTATACCTGTTTTTTTAGTCCCGTAATCAATGCCCATTATTCTTGCCACAAATCAATTTTTTTCTGCTATTGGGTGCAAATTTACACTTTTTGATCAAAAAAAAAGAAGTAAGCGACAACTTACTTCTTTTGCATAAAAGACTATATTTTAAGTCGTTTCCTAATAGTTTAGTTTACATCACCCATTCGAATTGCGACAAAATCTAGGTTTGCCTGATCTTCATCCAAATTATTAAGATTTATGATCTCCGGATAACCTTCAAGTAAAGGATTAAGCCCACTCTGAAAAACATAGGAACGATCAACGAATTTCCACTGCTTACCATTTGGAAATTGCTGCTCGATTTGCAGAATAACCTTTCTAATTGCCACCAAGTCTAGAGTACTTATTGTTCCTGAATCATTAACATCTGCTGCAATCCACAAATAAGGAGAAACTAACAATTCTTGACCCAATATATGCCTAGTAATTAGGACCATATCGAAAGTAGTCACTTTATCTTCGATGGAAGACTCCCCTAAATAGTCCGCACTTAAAGTAAAATCCCCATTTGGACTGACTGCATTGAAGCTATACATACCTGCATTATCAGATAATACAGAATCTACCACAACACCACTATTCTTTATCTGAACTTCCTCTATTGGATCATCATGTAAATCCAGAACCTGACCAGAGAGTGTCAGCAAACTATTACCACAAAAGTTATTATTATCCTGCAATAGAAGTGAAACACTGCAACGGTCAAAATTACCCTCTGCATCGAACACATACATATCGACAGGATTAACCCCTAGATTACTACAATCAAAAGTTCGAATTGAATCAAAAGACAAAGCACTAAAAGCAAAAATCAATAATTCTTCTTGCGTACAATTATCAAAACTGGCAAAATCAAAACTTGAAGCTACAATATCTACCTCTTGTTCCTCAGGAAGATCTATCACCAATTGATCTACACAATATGCAGTTGGTTCTCTAGCGTCACTAACCTGATAATCAACCAGGCAGTTTGTAACATTACCACAAGCATCACTAATTGTATAGGTAACCATATAATTGCCTAAGCCAACATCCTGAAATGGTCCCACACCAGAACCCAAAACACTTGAAACATCAATATCTACCTGATCGGAGCATTCTTCTATGATGAAGGGAAGTTCAAATGTAATTTCTCCAAAGCAATCAGGTGTGTTTAGCTTCACAAAGGGTACTATATTGCAATCTACCACTGGAGCCTCGTCATCTTGAACTCGAATTTCCTGCACGTGATCAAAAACACCTGATCCAGTATTTGCATCAAAATGACACCAATCCATCACAGTCCAAGTTCTAATAACCTTAAAGCATTCCGTGCCTCCTGTATAGAATAATTGATCTGTGTAATTCACTCCAACTAAACCACAAATCGACGTAACTACTTCGGGCTGGCCAACATCAAGCCCTATAGAATCAGGATCAAAAGAAACTCCAGCACAACTTGTAAAGAACAAATCTTCTGGCCATTCTATATCGCTTGATACGAGAGGATCTGTTCCTTCAAAAGAAATCACTTGGGTACAAGAAGCTTCATTTCCTGAATCATCAACCACAGAAATAAGTCTTTGAACTAAGCCGGTGTAACAATCCAAGTTAAGCCCCGTATCATCTAAATCTCCATAATTTACCGTGGCAACACAGTTGTCGGAGAAACTTACTTCCGGCCATAAATCAATAATATTATCTATATCCTCACAATCAAATCCCCCTGCACTTGGACAACTCAGCACTGGACCAATTTTATCTGAAATTGAAACATCTACCATACAACTATTAGAGTTGCCAGCTTCATCCACAACAGACAGTTCTAATTGAAGATCATCAAGAATTAGATCTTCGCAATTTAGAATTATACTTTCACTATAAATCCCATCCATTCTGCGAAGCTGAAAAGCCACATTAGCTGTACAATTATCAAAAGAGCCATTATCAATTGAGCTCGCATCAACAAGCGCAATCCCCTCTGTGTTCAAAGATACTTCTAACAACTCGATACATATTGCAGTTGGGGATAGTGCATCTACTAATACAAGTTCCGTAGTACAGTTAGTTTGATTATCACAATCATCCGTTGCCGTCACCACAATTGAATGAGTCCCTAAAGGAAGATTTGGTAATTCCTCACCACCCATTACCATCCAATCTGTTCCTGTAATAGTCCATTCGATAGTTGAACAATCATCTAAAACAGAGATATCTAAAAGCCAATTTTCTAACATACAAGAGCCTGTGTTAACACCAACTTCTAAAGTACTCGGACAGTCTACCAATGGATCAAGCTTATCTTTTACATAAATCAATTGACTATGCTCTATGAATTCGCTTTCAGAACCACAGGATCTAAGGATGACCCAAGTTCTCAAAATAGTAAATCCATTTCCGCAACCACTGAAAAATATATCCGAATAAGTCGAACTGATCCCACAATAATCAGTTTCAGGAAATAAATCAATTCCAAAAGCAGATGGATAACCCGTATAAGCAGGATCGGTGTAATCGGCTTGGGCACAATTGAGACTTTCAAGCTGGACATCATCTAGATTAGCTGGAAATTCAATATCACTAATAATTGGAATTCTAGTATAGATATTTTGCTCAAAGCTTGCAGATTCATTACCGGAAACATCTGTTGCCTTATACACTCTAGTTTCTTGCTCAATCAATCCATTTTGACTTGTACAGGCAAAGGTTTGGATTGAAGAAGAGACAAGATTCACTACAACTGGACTATTACAATTATCCGAAACAGCCGGTAAAGGTATATTAACATTAGAGCCACAAAATACATTTACGTCAATATTCTGAGCATCAAACTCTGGCGCTATTTTGTCTTCAATAGATATTGTTCCCCAGCAAGAGTTGCCAGAACAAATTTCTTCCACTACAAAGTCTAAGCTTAATCCAAAGTGTGCATCACTTATACTAGTAATAACTTCTTGGCCATCATAAAAGAGATATTCAAAAGCAGCAACATCTAAATTCTCGCCACCTTCCAATAGAACATCTAGTACAGGGTCGATAATACAATTTTCATTTAACGACACCTGCACATTATCGTTGCAACTAAGTACAACTGCATCATCCAAATTAACATAAATAGGGACCTGCATCGTATTATCAGACAAGATCAGACATAAGGGACAAGGTTCAATCAAATCCTGCCAACTAACATCAAGGATATAGTCGCCAGTTGTAAGACCTACAGGCCATTCAACAAGCTGCTGATATAACATCACCCCATTGACATCCAGAATATCAAATGCCAGCTCAATAAAGTCTAGGTTTGTTTGAATATCAACAGGACTGCCTAAATCAGAAGCACAAAGCAAATGATTCCCATTTGCCGTATCAAAAACATCAATTCCTATCACTTGAATTTGGATAGAATCGCTAATCACACAACCCATGTCCACATGGCTATATGACAACCAAAATGATGTACTTTCTAGAAAAGGATCTACTTCTATTTGAATGGCTCCTGGCAAAAAATTTAAAAAATGAACACCTGAGGGCGCTGCTGAATAGTTCCAGGTATATATAGGCTGATAGTTAGGAATACTTTTCACCTGAAAAACAGCATCTGTTCCTGCTGTAATCTTCATAAGCTCAAAGTCTGAAAACTCGCACTGTGCTTTTAGGTTGAACGTCCCAAGGAACAGGAATAATACACCCAGACAAACACGAAGTGCCTTTGTTCTATGTTTATTTTTCATAAGTCATAATTGTTAAAACAAATATAATTTTTTAACAACTGACTTACTTGTATATATATAATTATTTATT
>JAQXAY010000047.1 GCA_029252685.1 Saprospiraceae bacterium
TTTTTTTTTTCTAAATTGCAAGCTATAATTCAAGTTAAATACACAACAAATTATGGCCATAGAATTGAAGCTCGAAAATAAAGCGAATGAGGATATTCGGGCTCTATTAAATCAAACTATACTTGGAACACCAGGTGGTATTCAATACAAGCTCTCCAATATAAATGACAAGATAGATACGCTTGAAAACACCCAGTTCTTATGTCTTAATTTGAGAGGCAGAACAATTGGCACCATAGCGCTTAGCCGAAGAATTTTCGAACACGACAATTTCCACCCACTGGCCACCGATTATATCCGCTACCTTTCTATAAAAGGATTGATGCGGGATGAAAATAACCACAAGTCGAAAAGACAAAATAAAAGCCGAAAGAATAACAGAACGAAGGCGCTTGTATCCTCTTTCTTTGAGGACAGCAGCAAGATAAAAGGCGACTCAATCCCCTCCTCCTCAGACTACATCATGTATGCCTTTGTGGACAGCCATAATGAACGATCTGCAAATCTTGTAGAAAGTAATGGATTTAAACCTTATCGAAAATTTAAGACAACAGCCTACAGTAATTTTTCCTGTAAAAAACAAACCGACGTAAAAAGACTTGAAGATTCAGGGTTCAAAGAAGATGTTAGAGAATACTTATACAAAGAGTACTCTGAGCACAGTCTTTATCATCCAAATCTTATTAACCTGAAAGAGGATTATTGGATACTCGAAGAAGAAGGACAATTAATTGCTGGAATTAAAGTAAGGCCAACCACTTGGAAAATCCTAAACCTGCCAGGTGTCTATGGTAAGTTTTTACTGAATTATTTACCTAAGATCAGTTTTTTCAAGAGACATATGAACCCAGACGAGTTTAGATTTTTAGCTTGCGAAGGAATTATCGTCAGAGATGGTCACGAACAGAAACTAACGAAGCTAATCGAGGGTGCTTGTTACGAATATAATACTTCAATAGCCATGTTTTGGTTCGATACTAAAAGTCCACTCTTACAACGATTATCTAAAATCAAAAAGATGGGGATTTTGAAAAGAGTCCTTAATTTTAAGCCTGCAAGCCTTTATGTAAGGTCAGAAAAAATGAGCTCCAAAACAGAGCAATTATTAAAAGAAAGACCTACATACATTTCAGCATATGATATTGTGTAAAAAAAGGACTCCTAAATTAGGAGTCCTTTTTTTATTAATGCTTTACAAAGGATCGAACTACATATCCAACTAAATCAAACAAGGATATAATTACGAAACAATACAGCAATCGCATTGTAAATTTTTAACTCAAGTAATCACTAGTTCCCATTAGCCTGAACAGATCCATTAACATCCCCAATTTTTATCCCAACAAAATCTGTATAGATCTGATTAGACTCAAGGTTCAAATAGTCTATGCTTTCCGGAAAAAACCATGGAAATAAAGGATCAGGAAACACAAAATCAGCATCAACAAAACGCCAACTGGTATTATTTGGAAAGGTATCCTCCATTTGAAGAATCACTTTTCGAATGGCTAAGATATCCATCGTCGAAATCAATTGGTTATTATTCGCATCGGCTGCTATCAATTGATATGGAGAATCAAGGGTATTCATACCTAGTATATGCTGTGTAATCAGAACTAGATCATAAACAGTAACGCCATTAAGTATATCAGCATCTAAAAAAGGAGTGATGGTATAATCTTGTTCTTCTAAAACATTGAATATAAAATATCCATCATTATCTGTGACATATAAATAAGGATCATAATTTATCTGAACCTCTACAGACTGAATAGGATCGTTAAATTCTGTATAAATCAAGCCTTCAATTCTGTAAAAATCAGGGCAAAAATCAATATCATCCAATACATTCAATACAGCTTCATCTACTGCCTCATTTCCAGAATTATCCCATGCCCAAATTTCATGATTATAACTCCCCAGCATATCGCAATCATAGATACGAATACTATCAGATGGATCTTCAGAAAAACTAAAGAAAATCGAGGTACAGTTATCGTAAGAATTCAGATTAAAATCACTAGCATAAACAGTTAATAAGCCTGATGAACTAATGTTCAGGTCAAGTGATTCATTGATTCCTAAGACAGGTGCATGCAAATCAACAATACTTATTTCGATATCTAAAATCGTATTATTGCCACATGGATCACTTACTGAATAATTCACAGTATATAATCCTGGACCTGCTCCGGTTTGAGGTATTTCATGGCTTATAATTATCTCTAGACTATCTGAACAATCATCTATAATAGCTATCGGCAACTGAACATCAATAGTACATGCATCATCGGCTAACTCTAGAATCTGTCCTTCCACATATACATCTGGAGCTTGATCGTCAACAACATGAACAGTTTGATTGTAAGTAATAGCAGCCTCATCAGGATAGGTACACCAATTAATAAGTGTCCATTCTCGAGTAATAGAATAACAAGCATCTGCAGAAGAATTACCAACTATATCAATAAAAGAAATATCAATAAGTTCATAGCCAGATGTTTCTACTATAGGATAACCCCATTCAATTGGCTCACTACTCTGACAATCATACTCAAAATCCAAAGGAAAAACTACCTCCCAATCTGATAGGTGATAGATTGATATCAATTGAGAATCTATGGTAAATATTTCACCATTATTTGACTCTGCAACCCAATATCTTGTCAAGAATCCCTGACCACATTCGTCTATAACAAAAGAACAAGCTTGATCCAAAGTTACTGTACAATTATCCGCATAGATTGCTGCGCCAAAATAATCATCAAGAACAAAGCAACTATCATTTAATAATAGAGGTTCAATCTCATTAATAAAATAATTACTTGAAATTTCAGAACCATTGGGGATTTCCAGCATTGGTGCTATTGTATCAATAATCTCAACATTTGAGATACATAATCCAATATTACCACTCTGGTCTGTGACGACCAATCCTACAAATTGAACACCAGTATCCACACAATTAAACTGACCATCAAAACCATCGAAACTCAAGGAGTCTATAGTGCAATTATCAATTGAATTATCATCTATCATTTCAGGTTCAATAGCTGCCTCGCCATTTTCATCCAAATAAATAGTGAGATCGATACAGTAGGCCTCTGGACTAATCAAATCAACAACTTCAATTTCAGACTCACAGGAAGTCAGATTAAAGCTACTATCAGTAATATCTAAATCCACAAAATTCATACCAAGATCATCACAATCAAATGTGGTCTGATCTTCATCAACGGTTATAGAGTATATTGCACAATTATCAAAGGAACCATAATCTATATCCTCTGCAGTAACTTGAGCAAATCCAAAATCATCTAATTCAAGCACAAGATCTTTACATATAGCCACAGAA
Source organism: Saprospiraceae bacterium (assembly GCA_029252685.1). GTDB lineage: Bacteria > Bacteroidota > Bacteroidia > Chitinophagales > Saprospiraceae > AM-2324. The sequence continues at coordinate 3,356 of JAQXAY010000047.1, forward strand.
GGAAGCAGATCTACAACGGATACAACTGCCAAACAAACCGATTGATTACCCCCGAAGTCCGAAACTAAAAGTTCAACCAAGTTGTCTCCAACATCATCACAATTAAAAACACAATCTTCCGGATTAGCCCAAATAGATTCTAAGAGGCAATTATCTGAAGATCCAGCATCAATATCTTGTGCCACAATAGATGCCATACCATAGAAATCTAGGGCAACTACAATTGACTGACACAAAGCATCAGGAGCCATAACATCTTCTAAACTTACAAGCACAATCTCTTCATCCAAGCAACCATTATTATTGCCTAAAACAGTTAATAGCACTGACCCGGAGTTATTATCTTCTTCTCCTGGAAAATAAGCTGGATCCAAGATATGTTCATCGTCAAAATAACCATCTCCTGAAGTAGACCAGCTATATGTTGTAGCATCTTCATCCGAACTTGCTTGTAATTGAATACTAGATCCCGGGCATGCAGAAATATCATCCCCACCATTTAAAAACTCAGGATCGCTAAGATTAATATCTGGAGAGATGACGGGCGGACAATTTATCAGTCCAGCAAGTACGTAATATGTACCACTTTCTGAAGCTTCATAATCGACTTGTGTTGCACCGGGTATGACCACACCATCCTTAAACCACTGATAATAGGCAAAACCTATGCTTGCGGATAAAATTGATGGTATGCAATTAATAGGCTCCATGGTAGCAGTGATTTCTGGCACTTGACCAAAACCGGAATAAAAACCACCCCAACCAGCCACACTACTATAACCAAATACTCCTGTATATAGATCATAATCTGAAAATGCCTTAACTGAACCTGTTAATCCACTAATTTTCCAAACCATATAATCTGAGCCACCATCTGGGGTGCCAAAAAATGGACCAGCTAGGTTTACATTAGCAGGAATTTGACCTGTAGAACCGAACTGATCAAAAGTCATAATTGCATTATCATTATGCAAGTCTACAGTAGCTTCTTTACGAGATATAAGGTTTACAGATCCAGTAAAATTCTTTGTACCGATTCGACTGATATCCGAAACTTCGTCTATATAATTCGGTGCAGCACAATTTAGTGGAGGCACAAAATACATGCCTTGCGTACAGCATCCAGGATCCGCCATTACTGGTTGATAAACATACACAGGTTTTGAAGATCGAAGTGATAAAATCCCATTCTCATCAAAGTAATTAGCACTATCATTTACAAAGTCAGATATGTAATAATTACCTGGATTTAAAAGCGTAACAGGAGTTGGATTATCATTAAAATATAAATTTGTAGACGGCTCTGTAGCTATAAAAATAGGTCGCTCGTGAGCATAAGTTCCGTTTCCTTGAACTAAAAGATACTCATCTCCTATCATTTCAACAGGCACAATCTGATCAAAACCATAGTCCCTTCCATTGCCAACATCTCCCATGTTTCCATTCGTAGATCCAACATTCACAACAATATCTTCACTTGAACTCAGAAGCTTACCTATGAAAGCAGCGCCATCTATATTTGGATTTTGACTATTATACGGTGTGGCAGCAAAAACAAGGGTTTCGTGCATCTGTAAGGTAACAGTGTGGGCTGTATTTCCTGAACCCATATTAATCACATTAGTAAGTGGATTAAGTCCTGAAATAGTAACTTGATTGTTGTTCGATAAAGACATGACACTTACAAAGTTTATCCGGTCTCCATAATCATAGGTATTATTTAAGTGTCCGGTATAAAACGTAGTACCAATTCCAGTACTACCTTTTGAAGCAAGCATCTCAGCCTGTGCATTATTAAGCGAGTTTACTCTAAGATTAGCATAGATTTCTTTATCTGCCTCAAGCCACACTCCTTTATCTGTTATTGGAACTCCAAATTGGGCTGTTGTCTGTTCATTGGCCTCAATAAAAAATGGACTCAAATAACCATTTGAATTAAATGCAATAGTTATAGGATTTCCATTCGATACTGAATAATCTGTTGATCCCCCAGCAATTGTATGTATTGTAACATTGACAGGATCAGTTTCAGGAGTGGATAAATAAAGATAGGGAGTGCTAGGTACAGCTGAGTTAATGTTATTAAAACTCGCTGCAGGCATAGGAGGAAAATAATGTCTTTTTGATAATTGCCCGGAAACAGATTGGGATATAAAGAAGGCAACCAATAAAAATAAAGGTTTAAAGCGCATCTATATTTCTGTTTCAATTAATGAACACACAGTATTCGACTTACAATATAAGCCAATTTAATCCAAATTACCTACTGATTATCAACACATAAAAAAAGGAGAAGCACATTAGTACTTCCCCTTTTAAATTTCTATATAATTAATTAAATCTTAATCATCTTCTTCGTAGCTGTATAGCCTTCCGTATTCAACTGATAGTAGTACACCCCAGCTTTCTGGATTCTGTCCAGCTCTACACTGTTCAGTCCCTGCGGATAGGTACCTTCTATCTCCTGAATTACCTTACCATCCACATCGGTGATCAGGATCTGTGCCTTGCTTGCCTTGTTCAGGCGGAAGCTTACCACTGTCTGTCCATCAAATGGATTTGGTACATTCTGATACAGTACGTTTGCTATTCCTTTGTTGTTATCAAAGACTAAGTCCACAGACTCTATTCCTTGATCCGTATAACCTTCTGCCTTGGTCATCGATGAAGTGATCACCAGTGACTCACTCAGCTGAATAGCGCCCTTTGCTTCAAAGATCAATGTTACTAGATCCTCATTACTCAGGTCTCTCAATTCAAACTCGTTCCAGCTGAAGGTCAATGCTGATTCGTGACTCGCAATATGCTCCGCACCCATCAAACCTGCTTCCATGCCTTTGTACTCCAGACCATTATGCTCCAGGGTAAACTGCATACCCGAAATCGTTGCATCTGAACCTAGCGTCACGCGTACCTCATCTCCTGCTGATACTTGCTTATCCATGGTTCTTAGCTCGAAGCTATTCCCATTTCTTGCCTCTGCAGGGCTCATAAAGTTCGCCTGTGCTGATCCGTTTACATCACCTATCTTGATACCTGTGAAGTCTACATTCAGTAGCTCCTGATCTAGGTTGTTGATATTCACTACCTCTGGGAAGTCCCATGGGCTTGTTGGATCTGTAAAGACATGCGACTTATCTACGAATCTCCATGATGTATTATTCGGGAAGGCATCCGTGATCTGTAGGATCACCATTCTGATCGCCACAACATCCAGCGTAGTCACTGTATTTGAGTTGTTCGCATCCGCTGCAATCATTTTCAATGGATCATTCAATGGATTCATTCCTAAGATATGCTGCGTAATCAATACGATATCAAA
>JAQXAY010000038.1 GCA_029252685.1 Saprospiraceae bacterium
GAATCCTTCTTAATCTGATCCACAAAGAACATATCAATGGGTTCTTTATTTTTCATCTCTACTTTTCCTCGATACGTACAATCAAAATCTGATTCAATCAGGTCAAAGGTTTCCTTTGAAATATTTATGCAACCAACCTCTGAACTGGATTCAATATGAGAGGCTGTATTCACCGTATCGCCCCATATATCAAATGCAAATTTTTTAAGACCTACAATACCTGCAACAATTGGTCCAGTATGAATACCCAGCCGAATCTCAAAATAAAAAGCTCCTTGAGTTTGTCGCTCCTCCTTTCTTTTTTCCATAAACAATTGGATATCTAGAGCAGCCATTATGACTTGACGAGCTTGTGAATCTTGCATATCGTCAATACCCCCCACGCATAGATAAGCATCCCCTATTGTTTTGATCTTCTCCAGACTGTAGCGAGTAATGATTTTATCAAATGCTCTAAAACAATAATCAATCTCAGAAACCAATGCCTCTGGCTCTGTATTAGTCGCTATCTTTGTGAATCCTTTAAAATCAGTAAATAAGACGGTTACCTCGCTATACTTTTTTGCTGTAGTAGTCCCATGTTCTTTCAATTCTTCAGCTACCTCATAAGGAAGTATATTTAATAAAAGATCTTCTGACTTCTTTTTTTCTTGCTGTAGTTCTTTGGTCCGAACATCAACCTTTATCTCCAACATCTCTGCACGCTTTTTGATTGTTTTTATCCTCCACCAAAGTAAAACAACAATACACGCTAAAGCTGAAAAAATAGATAATACAATAAACCAAAGCTCCCTAAAGAAAGCCTGCTCAATAATTATATTTAACTGTAAGGGCAGTATTTCTTCTTGTGCCCCATAAGCGTCTCCCTCAACCAGAAAAGTATATGTTCCTGCAGGAACAAAATTATATCGAACGGATGGAAACTCAGCGGAGGAAATCCACTCCTTATCGTAGCCCACTAACTTATATCTAAATGAGTTTTTCTTTGGATTTTCGTAAGCACTTGAAGTAAAATAAATTTGAAAAAAAGCATCAAAGTAAGCCACCCTTAGTGTATCTCCTGAAACAAACTGCTCATTAAGGATCTCGAGACTATCTGAACGCCCATTATATTTTTGGATTTCAGTAATCATAACTTGTGCTTTAGGCAAAGCCTCTAATTTATTCCTAACCTTACTTGGATGAAATCGTACCATGCCATTCAAGCCGCCAAACACAAAAGAACCGTCTAACAATGCAGCAAATGAAATCCTATTGAACTCTGAAAAAGGAATCATATTCTGGTTTATTTCAAAGGACCTTCTAGTTTCAAGATCTATTCCTCCCAAACCATTATCAGTTGAAAACCATAAATAACGGTCCTCCTCAACAATTAAACCATTTATAAAATCATTGGGAATACCTTGCTTTTGCGAATCAAAAACACGAAGCAGCTTATCTCCCTTGAAGTGATATATACCTTTATCAGTCCCTACAAACAATTCTGAATCTAAACTATTAGCAATAACATTTATCCGGCGATTTGAAAAGCTCAAATTTGCTTTATTCAAACCAGATTCAACTAGGGCTCCCGTAGAAGGATTAAATATCCATATACCTTTTGATTTTGTACCTAAATAAATTACTTGACTGCCATAGTCAGCAACAACGCAGGTAAACTGAATCTTATCAAAAGTTGACAGCTTCTTATATTGACTTATGCCTTCCTCCCACAGAAATACCGAACCTCCATTAAACAAGTACAAAGAATCTTTTGCAAATAAATTAAGAATCCCCTCCTCCTCAAGATCAAGATCACGTATTAGCGTATTGGAAGAAAGATCAACAACAAGCCCAGAGCCACTAAAAAGTTTTTCATCATGCCATAAAAGTGCATAGGGATTGTCCTTTATCTTAAAACCTAAATCTTGCCTCTTATTCGTTTTACCATCAAATGCACAAATTGAATTGTAAAACGAACAATAAATGGTACCCAAAGAATCTTGGGTTACACCACGCATACTACAATAATCACTGGAGCACAAAATATCACCTCCTGACATGAGTATCTCAAAATCCTGACTATCGAAATGTATAGAGATAGCTCCAAAATTACTTGAGACCCACAATAAGCCAGTATTGTCAATAAATAAATCATGGAAAATAACTTCATGACCTATATTATCATTAATCTTATCGGAAAGGTATTCGACACTACCATCCAGTAGATCTAAAGCAAACAACTCACGATCTGTGCAAAATATCAACCTTTTCCCTTCTTCCGAAACAACATGCAGTTCATCCGCATGATCCAATTTAAAAAGTAACTCTCCGGAAATAGGTTCTAGAATGTTCCCCCTCAAGTCTTGCAATCCTATATTGTCTATAAATACTGGGGCTCCAGCATAGGAGAAAGAGGTATGAACAGGTGTTTCTATTGGATATGAAATAGAGTGATCTTTTGCATTAAAACTTTTAAGATCCCTATGATCCTGATAAAAGTATAGATGCTCATTCTGTTTCTCTATTAATTCAACATCATTGACCAAACCTAAATCCCACTGAAATATAATTTCAAGATCTTTATTTAGTTCTACCAAGCTAAAGGAAAAATCAGAAGCATCTTGTAGTACTCCCCACCAACCATACTCCGTTTGAATTAAATTTCTGATCTGACGCTCTGAGCCTCTCTGAAAATCTGCTTTCCCAAAATCGACAACTTTCAGTATTTCTCCTGATGGGTGCATCTTGATCAGTCTATTGGTTAGACTTAAAATCAAATTATTAGAATCATCAAAATTGATTTCATATACTGCATGAGAATCATATTGATTTGCACTATCCTCTAAGCTGAATTTTCGGAAAGTATAGCCATCAAAACGATTCAAGCCATTTATTGTTCCAAGCCAAAGGAAACCAGACTGATCCTGATTTATATGCAATACATTTCTATGGGATAAACCCATGTCAAAACCATAGGTGTTCAAATCTGTACCGCTCAAGGTCAGATTAAATAACACCAAGATTAGGCATAAAAGGCTGTAGATGTAGTTCTTCATTCGTTAGCAAAAATGAGATTAGAGACAATTATTTCGCTCTATTTTTAAATCAGTACTGAGTACAAAAATAGTGAAATGAACTTTCATTACTATAAAGTATGTTTATTTAAGTGTATACATATGATTTAAATGTGTGCGCCTAAAATATAATATAAAAAAGGAAA
>JAQXAY010000041.1 GCA_029252685.1 Saprospiraceae bacterium
GATTTATATACCAGCTTTGACCTTTGATGCTTTATCTAGTTCAGATTGGTCTGGTCAAGCAGGGTATTATTATTATGTGACTCAAACTTACACAGAAAATGGACAAACAAGAACGCGTCAAGTTCGGAAAGTTAGGTGGAAGCAAAGGTCTGGATCTTTCAAAAGTAGTTTTGATGATATTTTAGTTTCTGCTTCTAAGGGGCTTAAGCAAAGTTACCTGGGTGGATTAAAGCCTTTTAGATTAAGCGAATCCATTAACTTTTTGCCTGAGCTACTTGTAGGATGGGAGTCTGAAGTATATAACATTGAAGTAGACCAAGGATACAGCATCGCAAAAATTGAAATGGATGCCCGTAATCGCACTAAAGCTTCATCTGCACTCGGCGGTGACACACAGCGTTTTCTTTCTGTAACATCTAAATACAGCAATCAGACCTTTAAATTGTTATTGTTGCCCGTTTGGATGGCTTCCTACACCTTTAAAGGAAAGGAGTATAGTTTTACAGTCAATGGTCAGACAGGAAAGGTATACGGTAAAAAACCAATATCTGCTGTAAAGATAATTCTACTTATTTTATTTATAGCTGCCATAGCATTTACCATTTATTATCTGGAAGAAAATAATATTATAGAATTTTAGAAAATTGAGTGTGGCAGTATATTTTTGTTAATTTAGCAGCCGTATTAACAGCTAATCTATAAACTATTGTTTGCAATGATTCAGGTTTTCGTAACAGGTGGGACATTTGATAAAGAGTATAATTACTTGTCCGGGGGGCTCTATTTCAAAGAGACGCATCTACCAACAATACTTACCAGAGGTCGTTCAACCCTGGATGTAGATATCCGAACCTTAATGATGGTCGATAGCTTAGAAATGAATGATGAGGATAGACAAATCATTGCTCATAATGTTCAGCGTTCATCTTCTTCGAAGATTGTAATTACACATGGTACAGATCGAATGGTTGAAACTGCTAAGTTCCTTGCAGAACTCGATATAAAAGATAAAACTATTGTTATATCCGGAGCAATGGTGCCTTATGCCTTTGGAACCTCATCTGATGGTTTTTTTAATCTTGGATCTGCCCTTGCCTTTGTTCAAATACTAGAACCTGGTGTTTACATTGCAATGAATGGGAGGCACTTCCAATGGGATAAAGTTCGCAAGAATTTAAAAACTGGTTATTTCGAAGAAATTTAAAGTATGGATCAATTACTTCCTTATATCTCACATGCTCTTACCTTATTTATTGGATTCTTTGCATATCGGAGTTCCAAATCTATCTTTTGGATAAAGGACACGGCGAAAAAAGAACGCTTTGAACAATTCAGACTCGAAAATGGTCGGATCTTAAGGATTGGAGGCTTACTTCTCATGGCAATAAGTATTGTCAATCTTTTTTTTGATGTTTTTGCATCTGCTTAATATATCATTTGCATTGATTTGTTTTGAAATATGATAATTTGGTTTTTTTATATACATTTAACGTAGTAATAATATTCCAAATATCAAGTAAAAAACGAGACTTGCGAATGAAACTTATTAACGTAATTTACTCATCGGTTTTTCTACTCTTTTTTATACTAATTTCTACATCTGCATTATCTGCCCAGAATTCTGATGGTTTTGTTGATTTTAAGGAATTAGATAAGAATTCTTTAAATGAAATACATATTACCGTAGCAGAATCAAATTGGCAATACCTATTAGATTCTTTAAGGTATAATGGTGATGATCAATATGAAATTGAGCAAGTTGCTATAAATGGCAACAACTACCAGAATGCAGCAATTTCCTATGTGCAGGAACCAAGCTTCAAAGCAGATCAGCAGCAGAGATCTCTATTGTTGAACATAGATGGAAATCCGCTTAAACTTGTAAAGTTTGGGAAGGATCCAAGTTTAGTTCGAGAAATGGTAGCAACAGAAATATATAGCAACTTTATGGTTGTTCCGCAGGTTGCTTACACGAAAGTTTACGTGAACAAAAAGTTTTATGGATTATTATTGGCTAGAGAGCAGGTTACAAAATCATTCGTTCAATGGCATTTTGGAAACAGGCACTCTTCTGAGCCTCTTAAGACTATTCCTGAATTTGCATTAGAAACATCTTCTGATTGCCTTTCTAGTAATTATGGTGCTCTAAAACAAGAGATTGACCCAGCTTGCTTAGATATATTATATACAGGTGGTAAAGGTTCAGATTTAGCTAAACTAACTGAAGAATTAAAATCTGAGGATGGAAATCCTGGACAGCTTTTAGATATTGAATCTGCTATTTGGATGCTAGCACTTAATGATGTCACAATGAATTTCAATTCATATAATGGCTTCAAAAGCACAAATTATTACTTGGTAGAAGATCAATTTGGTAGATATAACTTTGTTCCTTTTGATTTTGAATTAGCATTTGGCGCTAAAAAACGAGTAACCAATCAATCCGATTACTCTATGACTCAGATGGCCGAACTACCACTTGCTTTTCACTTAGAGGATACTAAATATCCTTTGATTAATAAATTACTGCAAGAGGATGATCATTTTAGATCCTATATATCTAACTGTAGAGCCATTGTTAAAGAGTATTACGTCTCTGGCAAATATCTTGAAATAGCAGCATCTTATCAGTCTTTAATTGATGAGGTTTTAGATCAAGATCCAATATTGAAAACCCAGAAGGACCGTATTTTAAATAATCTGACTATGACTGTAGGTCGCCGTTCTAAAATACCGGGTATACAAGAGATTGTCGAAGCAAGAGAAGAATTCTTAAAGAAAGAGACAATCCTGAAAATTCTAGGTCCCAAACTTATGGATTATTCTTTTATACAGCGTCAGCGATTTTCAAATGTCAAAATTGAAGACTTTGTATTATCTGTAGAAACGGATCAATTCACGGAAGCAGTAAAGGTTCATTATCGATTCTCTGATAAACAGCCATTTGTAAGTACAAACTTAATGGATGACGGAGTGCATCACGATGAAAAGTCAAATGACAAAATTTTTGGAGTTAAGATTTCACCTCCGGATGGTTTTGAAGACTTAGAATTTTACTTTGAAGTTGATAATTCTAAAATGAAATCTTATTATCCAAATAACTTTGATCGTAAAACCCTTAAAGCGAATTTAAAGACTTTAAACGAGTAATAATCAATGAAGATATTCAAAATATTTCCCCTGTTATTGATCTCTTTTTGGGCAAGCAATCAATTGCTTGCCCAAAACATTTACAATCTTGATAAGATTACTGATGTAGAACTTTCCTTTAAGGATGAAAATTGGCAAGTATTGCTTGAGCAATTGAAATTAAATGGGAAGGAGCGCCTGGAAGCTGACCTTGTTGTAAATGGAGTAAGGTATAAAAGTGTTGGGGTTCGATATAAAGGGAATAGTTCTTTTTATAATACTAGGAGCAAAGGGCTTGAAAAACTTCCTTTTAATATAAAGACAGATTTCAAGATAAAAGATCAAAAGATTGAGGGCAAATATAATCGTTTAAAGCTTTCTAATGTTTTCGCAGATCCATCTTTTATAAGAGAAGTACTTGCTTATGAAATTGCGGGAACGTATACCTATGCACCAAAAGCAAATTTTGCGCGGTTGACAATAAATGGTAGAGATTTTGGACTCTACACCAATACCCAATCTATAAACGATGAATTCCTTCAAGACCATTTTGGAGAATCAGATGGAGCCTTCTTGAAGTGCGATAAAGCGGATAAGAAAATTAATTCTTCTTCGAAGTGTGGTAAATCCTATTTTTCTAGTCTTAAGTATCTTGGTCCAGACAGCACTTGTTACTATAATTATTATGAATTAAAAAGTAAACAGGGATGGAATCCATTTATTGAGCTATGTAAAATTATAACCGCCAAACCGGATGAAATTGAGAACATACTCGATGTAGATAAAACCTTGTGGATGCATGCCTATAATTTCGTATTAGTCAATTTAGATTCTTACGGTGGGAGGTTATGCCACAATTATTATCTCTATCAATCTAAATCTGGACAATTTACACCCTTAATATGGGATTTAAACTTGGCATTTGGTGTGTTTAAATTTCCAGGAGGAGGACCAAAATTAAATAATAAGGAAATTGTTGAACTCAGTTTATTTACGCATTACAAGGATCAAAACAAGGACTTTCCGTTGATCACTAATCTTTTATCTAATAACCTATACCGTAATATTTATCTTGATCATGTTCATACTATTCTTCAAGAATATTTTGAATCTGGACTTTATTACGAAAAGGCCTTATCTATTCATAATTCTATCCAGAGCGCAGTGGAGTCTGATCCTATGAAATTATATTCAGAGGATCTTTTCCAAAAGAACTTAGACACAACAGTTGTTATTGAAGATTTTGGGCCGATACTAGGTATCAAGGAACTTATGGAGCAAAGAACTGATTATTTATTGAGTAAACCATATATGAATATAGACCGACCAGTTATTTCTGATAACTCCCTTTCTGTAAATGGCTCAGAGTATGAATTCAATGTGAAATCAGAAAATTCAAAGCTAGTTTATCTGGTTTATAGAGAAATAGAAACAGATCCATTTAAGCGCATCGAAATGGATGGGGATAAGGGCGTATTTCAGGCTTCCTTAGATTGCAAAAAAGGAACGCAATACTATTTTATAGCTTCTAATGGCAAAGCTGTGGGGCATTTTCCTCTTCGAGCGAGCTATGAATTCTTGACAGTTGATTAAGATAATTAACTGAAACCAACTTTTTTTTAAGAAATAAGATCAGATTTTAATATTTACGAAAGTTCTGTTAACATTCATTAAGGATTATTCTGTGTTAAATATTGTATCCTTAATAATAAAACAATACGCTTATGAAAGTCCTGTCAAAATTGCTATACGTTTTTTCTGTTGCATCCTTCCTAAGCATTGGAACCTCTTGTACAAATCCGGATAAACTGGTTGAGTCAGGAAACTATGATGCTGCGATTGATTATTGTGTTCGAAAATTAGCTGGAAAGAAAAAGAAAGCTGAAATAGTCAATGCACTAGAACTTGCTTTTGATAAAGCAAACTCTAGAGACATGAGACAAATTAAGCAAATTCAAGCTAGAGATCGAAAAGAGGAGTTCTACAAGATTATTGATCTAGCGCGTTTGATCGATAGAAGACAAAGTCTTATAAACCCTCTTCTTCCTTTATATGATGAAAATGGGTACAAAAGTGAATTCAACTTCGTTCGAACAGATATCCTAATTGAAGATTCTAAAAAGAAGTCTGCTGAATATTGGTATGCAGAAGGTAAAAAGCGCCTTGCGAAAGCACGAACAACAAGAGATAAGATCGATGGGAGAGAGGCCTACCATGCTTTTAATAAAGTGGGGGAATTCTTAAAGAATTATAAGGATACAAATAACTATAGGGAAGAGTCTCGTAATCTTGGAATCGTGCATTATCTTTTGACTATAAATGAGCAGTCCAATGTCGTGATGCCAACGCAGATGCGTAATGACATTTTAAACATAAACTTGAGTGATCTAAACAGCCTCTTTAGGATTTATCACAAAAAGCCTATTGACGGTTTGGATTATGATGGGGAGATAGTCCTTAGTATTGATAATGTTATATTTTCTCCAGAGAGCGTTAATACGAGAGAATTTGAGGAAGAAAGAGAGATTAAAGATGGTATGCGTTATGTTTTGGATGAAGATGGCAATGTCGCAAAGGATAGTCTTGGCAATGATATTAAAGAGGATAACTATATTATTATTTCAGCCTTGTTAATGGAGTCTAAGCAATTTAAATCGGCAGTAGTAGAAGCTAGGGCTGATTTTTATAACTCTATCACTAGGCAAAAGATGCGAAGTGTGAAAGTGGGAAGTGAGAGTAATTTTGTTCATTTTTCTACGCGCCTTTTAGCCGGCGACAAACGAGCTGTTTCTAAAGAGACGAGAAGAAGGTTAGGTGTTGGACTAATCGCTTTTCCATCAAATGAAATGCTGCTTATGAATTCTGCATCTGATATCCGAGGAAATTTATTACGAGCTATTCGGGAGAATAAAAGTTTACTTTAATAAAAAAAGCCGGTTTAAAAACCGGCTTTTTTTATTGTACTTTTTTATATCTAGCTCTATATATATCATCTATTTCTAGATCACCGTCAAGATCCTCAATTGCTTGAAGGGATATAATGTTCTTTTTTTCTGCAGTTATACTGTATTCATAAATAGCGTTGTCCTCCATACGAATTAATGTTGTATCTCCATTAATATTCCAAATACCCATTAGCGTTTCATCACTTCCTTCAAAAAGGAGATCGTAGGTATCGTTATTATTGTAGGTAACCTGATGAGCAGCTTTAAAAGAAGTATCTGCTAACATATCTACCAATAAAGTAGAATCAGCAATATTATTAACAGAATTATACTCTAGTTCAATTTGGGTAGCTTCCCAGGTCCCTAGAAGTAATGAATCCATTGGTATATTATCTGAATCAGCAGCATTGTTATCTGAGCTGTCTTTATTACAGGCAGTCAATGCCAACAGTAAGAAAGCCGGTAAAATGTAAATGAATTGTTTCATAGTTTCAGTAAAAAAGGGGCTTTTTTATGGCCCCAATGATTAGTTATTTATTTTCTAGAGCTACAACAAATCCTGTAATTTTATTTTTCTTTTCTAGATTTGATTTGTATTGTGCTGCTGCTTCTTTAGAATTAAGGCTTCCTACTATAACCTTGTATATTTTTTTTCCTTCTTTAGAACCTATTGATATTATGACATCCTTAAACCATTGGTTATGCAATTCAGCAACTAGATTCATCATATTCTCATAGTTTGTGAAGGTACCAACTTGAACACCATAGCTTTGTTCTACTCGGTCAAGAGTTACCTTGTAATACCCGTCCATGAAGCCACTTTTATTTGTATACTTTGCAGGTTTAGCACTAGGTTTTTTTACTACTTTTTTAGGAATAGTCTTTGTTGGAGTGTTTTTTACAACCTTAGGTTTAGCCACTTGCTTAGGAGTAGACTTTTCTGCTAGATCTTTTTCAAGTTCTTTGTTTAGTATTTCAACCTTTACATTGGTTACACCATCGGAGATAAGGTCAATTTTTTCTGCTGCCTTTCTTGAAAGATCAATAACTCTTCCCGGTTTATAAGGTCCTCTGTCATTGATACGAACTATTACTGATTTTCCATTATCCAATCGAGTTACTTTTACTCGCGTGCCAAATTCTAGACTTTTATGTGCAGCAGTCATAGCATTCTTATCATATAACTCTCCATTGGCAGTGGATTGATTGTGATATTTATCATTGTAATAAGAAGCATCACCATATTCTGCATTTTGAGCAAATGACATTCCTGTCATGAAAAAGCTCAAAAGAAGGCTTAGGGAAACAAGTTTGGAAGTAGCTTTCATAAATTTTTGATTATGTCTTTTTGGAATGAACGAATACTGCTATGAAAACCCTTGAATTATGAAAATCGTTTACATAAGCTATATTCATATACTAAACCATAAATATATAATAAAGTATTTTATTGCACAACTTAGACCTTTAACAAAGATTTATACCAATACAATATGTAACTTTGCAGTGAAAATGGATAGCTATGAACTATTCCCTTTTTAACGAAACAATTTTTGGAATGAGTAAGCACGGAAGAGTGTTAGTCGCTATGAGTGGTGGTATCGATAGTACGGTAACCGCCATGATGATGCATGAACAAGGTTATGAGGTTGTTGGAGTAACAATGAAGACTTGGGATTATGCAAATGCAGGAGGAGGAAAAAAAGAGACAGGTTGCTGCAGCCTAGATTCAATCAATGATGCTCGGCAGATTTCTGTAGATATGGGTTTCCACCACTTTATTGTGGATATCCGAGAGGAATTCGGTGATTATGTTATTGATAATTTTGTAGATGAATATCTTGCTGGTAGGACACCAAATCCTTGTGTCCTTTGTAACACTCACATTAAATGGAATTCCTTATTGAGAAGGGCGGATGCTTTAGATTGCGAATTTATTGCAACAGGTCATTATGCTAAGCTTAATAAAAAAGATGGTCGACATTATGTTTCCAAAGCAAAGGATTTGCATAAAGATCAATCTTATGTGCTTTGGGGACTTAGCCAGGAGTGTATGGAACGCAGTAGATTTCCATTGGGTGGTTTCACCAAACCTGAAGTTAGGCAAATGGCAAAAGATTTGGGCTATGAAGAACTTTCAAAAAAAGGAGAATCCTTCGAAATATGCTTTGTCCCAGATAATGATTATCGAGGTTTCTTAAAGCGTCAAGTTGATGGCCTTGAAGAACGTGTCGATGGGGGTAATTTCGTAAATACGAACGGTGATGTAATTGGTAAGCACAATGGTTACCCATTCTATACAATCGGTCAACGAAAGGGACTTGGGATGGCCTTTGGCAAGCCAATGTTTGTTACCGAAATAAAGCCAGATACCAATACGGTAATCTTAGGTGAAGAGAAAGAGTTGTTTAGAAACGGAATGACTGTAGGTAATGTTAACCTAATGAAATATGATAACCTAAAAGGTGGTAGGGAGTTGATCAGTCAGATTCGTTATAATGACAAAGGAGCCTTTAGTACTGCAAAAGAATTGGATAATGGTCAGGTTTATGTTGACTTTCATGCCAATGTAAAGGGAGTAGCTCCTGGTCAATCTGCAGTGTTTTACGAAGGAGATGATATAGTTGGTGGAGGCCATATAATGGGGAGTTTACTTAAATAAAATTATTGGATGCGTATTTTTCTTTGCTTAGTTCTTTGTATTGCTTCAGGAGCTTGTAATAGTGATGATAATTCTATTATCACTAATCCATTTTCTGGTGAGGCTTATGTCCCTATAGTGGAGGGTGCTGAACGTATCTTTCTAATGGATTCTATTGTATTCGGAACAGAAGGCGATATCTTTTTTAAAGATACTACAGTTTACTACCTGAAAGAACAAGTAGAAGAGTCACTAGAATTTGATGGGCGCCAATTTATTGCAATAGATCAATATAAATCTGAATCTCTAGTCGGACCTTGGGAATTTTACAAGCGTGTTTATGATCTTATCGAGG
Source organism: Saprospiraceae bacterium (assembly GCA_029252685.1). GTDB lineage: Bacteria > Bacteroidota > Bacteroidia > Chitinophagales > Saprospiraceae > AM-2324. The sequence continues at coordinate 9,071 of JAQXAY010000041.1, forward strand.
ACAGCAGTTATAGACGTATTGATGAAAATTTAGAACTCGTATATTTTGCTTTTCCTCCATATCTTGGAAAGTCATGGAATACTGCATCGCAGATTAATCAATCCATAGGTATTCCTATAGGGACGAATTATGTAAAGATCTATGAAAAGTGGGATGATGCCTTTATGATAGATTTTTATCCAAGCTATGAATTAGGGCAGAACCTTTTGGATAGTGTCTTTCATGTAGAGTATGTGAATTTCGAAAACGTTTCAGGCAATTTTGTAGAAGTGCGTTTTGAAGAGCGATTATTTGCTATCAATAGGGGGCTTGTAAAAAGACAGGTAAGAATGCTTGATAGTCAAAACAATACCGGAGGAATACTAGACTATGAAAATTTTATTGAGGCAGGATATCAATTAGAACAAACCTTAATTTTTCAGTAAATGAAAGATCTTGTAGAAATAGGATATACCAAAAAGCCGCATGGCTTAAATGGGGAGTTAAAAGTCAATATCAAGGATAAATACCTAGAGGACTTTTTGAACTCAAATTGTGTTTTTTTAGACCTTAATGGCTCCATAATTCCTCATTTTATTCAAGAACTTAGAAATACAAAGCATTTGCTTGTTCTTTTTGAAGATGTTGACTCAATTGGTCTTGCTGAAAAGATCACAGGCAGAAAGATTATGCTTCGCGAGTCCGATTTGATACCTGAAGAAGAGAAAGTACTTGAAATTGACGGATTAGAATATGCTTTTGCAGAAGGGTTTATGGTAGAAGATGTTACCCTTGGACCTTTAGGAAAAGTACTTAGTATTGAAGATTTCCCTCAACAGGAAATGGCTTTTGTCGCCTATAAAGGAGAAGAGGTCTTAATTCCAATGATCGAGGCATTTTTGAAAGAAATAAATAAAAAAGAAAAACGAATTCTGGTCGATTTGCCAGAAGGAATGATTTAGTTATGAGAGTATTAGGAAATATTGAACACCCGAGAATGAAGATTACGGTCTTCAAAATGGATTCCAAGCTTAGTATTAAATTTGAAAACCCACATTCAGAGATAAGTTTTAAGCTTAAAGATAATCCGATGGTTAATGATTTTGATAGTGCTAAAGCATGGATAGATCAACCTTTCTTAAAGGATGCTGAGGACCAACTTGGTATTATGCATACAGTGGCTTTGAATGCCTTTAAAAGGCGAGGGGCTGCGGCAGCAGAAGATGATTTTGATGAAATTATATAAAAAAAGGATGGTTAAACCATCCTTTTTTTATTTTTTTGGATTTGTAAGCTTCTGCCTCAAAAAGCTTTTAACAACATCGAGTGCAGGTATGAAATTCGTGTTATTATTAATGATTATGTCTGCCTTGTCTACATATGGCGCAATGTATTGTTCAAAAGTGGGCATTACATGTTTTTCATATCTATAAAGCACGTCATCTAAAGGATAGTTGCGTTCCAAACGATCTCTCTTGATCCGTCGAATCACTTTTAGGTTTTCCTTTGCATGGATAAACACTTTTAGATCCAATAGTTTTCTGATCTCCTGAAAGTGAAAAACAAATAGACCTTCAACAATTATAATTGGTGCTGGCTTGAACACTAGTGTTTTTGGTTTAGCATCCATGTTGTTGAACATGTATTCTTCTCGTTCAACGATTTCCCCTGCAATTAGTTTTATAATGTCAGTAACGAGCTCGCTGCTATTTATTGATCTTGGGAGATCAAAATTCTCAATCCCAAGCTGATCTTTAACTTGTTCATCTTTGGGTTTATAATAATCATCTTGAGAGATGACGCAAATGTCCGTTGATGAAAATGAATTGGTCAATTCTTTTAAAAAGGAGGTTTTACCAGAACCACTGCCTCCTGTAATCCCTATAATATATGGCTTCGACATAAAGTTTAATTCAATTTAAATGCAAAAATAATATTTTGATTCAATTGTTAATGCACAAACAACAATAAGTCATTCATATTAATTAAGTCTATAATTAAAAAAGTGTGCAAGAATTAATAATTTCCTTACATTTGATTGCTTATTTATTAAATACAATAACACTATTGAAAGAATGGAGGAGTTACTAAGTGTTGCAAGAGGAATTTTGGGGATAGTCATTATGTTGGGAGTTTGTTTCCTATTAAGTAGTGATAGGAAATCCATTAATTGGAGGTTAGTAATAATCGGAATGGCTTTCCAGTTTGTGCTTGCAGGCTTATTACTGTATGTTCCATTTATCAGTGGTGTTTTCGATAAAGTAGCAGAGGGTTTTACGAAATTCTTGGGCTATTCTGAGGCAGGCGCTTTGTTCCTATTTGGAGATTTAGCAGCCCCTAACAGTTCACTTGGTTATATTTTTGCATTTAGGGTCTTACCTACAATACTCTTCTTTTCAGCATTCTCATCTGTACTTTATTATTTTGGTGTCCTTCAGTTCATAATAGAAAGAGCTGCTTGGGTGATGTCAAGAACAATGGGCTTATCTGGTCCTGAGAGTATAGCTGCTGCTGCAAATGTATTTATTGGTCAGACAGAAGCTCCTTTAGTTGTTAAGCCTTACTTAGAGACTATGACAAAATCTGAGATGCTTTGTTTAATGACTGGTGGTATGGCAACTATTGCAGGTGGGGTTTTTGCAGCCTATATTGGTTTTCTCGGTGGAGATGATCCAGCAGTTCAAACAGAATTCGCTAAACATTTAATAACTGCTTCAATTATTTCTGCACCAGCAGCAATTGTTGCTGCAAAGATGTTGTTTCCAGAAACAGAACGCACCTTTTCAGATGAACGTATTGAAACATCTGGAGACGTAGGTAATAATCTATTAGATGCTATTTCTCGCGGAACAACTGATGGTATAAAGCTATCTGTTAATGTTGGGGCTATGTTACTTGTCTTTACCGCTTTGGTATTTACCCTCAATAAGGGAATTATGGCTGGTCCAGGTGAGTGGTTTGGTCTAAATGAAATGGTAGTATCATCAACGGGAGGACGTTTTGAAGGATTTTCATTTACCTATATACTTGGAATTATTTTTGCTCCAGTTGCGTGGGTGCTAGGTACTCCTACTGATGATATCTTAGTGATGGGTCAATTATTGGGACAAAAAACAGTAATAAATGAATTTGTTGCATATGCAGAACTTCAAAAAATTCAGAGTGGTGCTGCAATTATGTCTAAAAAATCATTAATTATTGCCACGTATGCTTTGTGTGGATTTGCAAACTTTGCATCCATAGGAATACAAATCGGTGGTATAGGAGCTATTGCTCCAGGAAGAAGAAAACTACTAACTGAGTTTGGCGTAAAAGCACTTATAGGTGGTACAATTGCATCATTCCTAACAGCAGCTTTAGTAGGTATGTTTTATTGATCAATACTTTTACGAATTAAAGTTCTGATTTGTTTTTGGTGCCTATCAAAATGAAATTCAATAAAGTTAAGACTTCCTTTTAGGGAAATTCGGCCGACTAGTGGATGCTTGTGTATTTCTTTTGACCACATGGACTGATCAAGGCTTAAGAGTAATTCATAAAGGGCCTTTCTGACTTTTTTCCATTCATTTATTAGATCCGTGTAATCTTGAGGTGATTGCCCCTGCTTTGGTTGTACAATTTCTGGTGCAGGCCATTTGATCGGAGTTTTAATGTAGGTATTCAACTTGAATTCTCGAATTTTTGTCACTAATCCAATAGAATCAAGTTTACTCGGATCGAGTATTTTTTTTGAAATGTAACTGTACGTTCCACCTTCAGCTAATAGAAGGTGTTGGATTACCTCAATTATAGACCAAGTATCAGGATTGAATTTATAATTCAGTTGATCTTCTGTTAATGCAGAAAGCATTCGTTCCATTGAGGTGAATTTTTCAGTAAGGCGTTTGAATTGATCCTCTGCTTTTTTTGTCATTGTTGAAGCTCCTTTTGCTATCAATTTAGGCAATATTTATATAACTCTACTAGAAATTTATATTTGAAATTCTCTACAGTTTGATTTTTCCTCGTTGATCAATAAAAGAATTGGTTCTATCTAAATCTCTAACTGAATGCTGATTGCTCTTATTTAAGGACGTGAAGGTACTTGGATGTAAGTGTGAGGTACTTCAAGAATTTAAAAAAATGCAGACTCTATTGAGTGTCTGCATTTTTTTTAATTCTTTTGGATACTAGATCGTAGAGTACCTGCAAATCTTTGTCTTCTTTTAATAATTCGAGGTGAAAATCTATTGTCTCAAGATCATTTCGAACAGCAGGACCTGTTTGAATTATATTTGGATCACTTTCTAGTGCTTTTCTTGCAGTTTTTAGAATTAGAGGTCTAAGTAATTCGAAATCAATCTGATTTAATTGACTTAGTTTGTATGCTTCAGCAAAAAACAGGTTTGCAAAATTATTCACGAGCACGGCAGAAAGGTGTAAAATAGCTCTTTGTTTATCATCAAGTGTATGTACATGTTTACTGAGCTTTTTAGCTAAGTTTATCAATCCTGATCTAAACTCGGATTCATTGGAGTAGATACAGAAATGAACAGTGCTAAAATCCACTTTATTTCCTTTTGTCATGGTTTGAAGTGGATAGAAGGAGCCTTTATTTTTAAAGGGATGGAGAAGCGCTGTACTTTTTGATCCAGATGTATGGGCAACTAGTTGATTGCTTGAGTCTAAACTACTGGAAAGCTCTTCAGAGACCCTTTGAATAGCATCATCCGATACAGTAATCAATATAAGGTCTGCTTTTGGAAGTGTACTTTTAAAATTGAAATAGTCAGTATCAAGCTCAGCTGCTAGATTTGAAATGGACTTAATATTTCTTCCGCAAACAGCTTTTATTTCAATTCCCGAACGCTGAAGTGCAGTACCAAGAACCCAAGCTACATTGCCAGAGCCTACAATTACTGCACTTTTTATCGAGAAATTATCTTCCATGTATTAAGAAACTTGCTTCCGGAGTCTATGGTTCCAAACTCCAATAAATAATCCAATAAGCATTACAATCGATCCTATCCAAAATAAATTAATTCCAGGAAAGACTATAGACTCAAGAACTACAAAGTCCGTCCGGGGTGCATGGGCAACACCAATAGGAATGACCATTTTTTCACTCTTTATCTCTTTTGCTATGGACATGAGCAATGTAGCATCTTTTCCACCTTCTGTTAGATTTATGCGTAATGGCTTAAGGTGGAGGCCGTTGGTCTTGTCTATAGATTTAAAAGTCAAGAAGTTATTGCCTCTTATACATACAATTGGTTTAACTTCTATCTTTCCATCAATTAGGAATCTCGCCCACAAGGCTTCGTCACCTTCTTCGGGAATATAATCTACGCTCTCTGGATTAGGAACAAAACCTGTAAACTTTATAGAATGACCTTCCAGATCTAATTCTTGTCCCATTCCAAACTCATAGGTTTTGTAATCTAGGTCCTCTTCCATGACTATTGCATACCTCAAGGCATCCTCCTTTACTTTGAACTTAAGGCTAAGATCTTGTAGGTGTACATTATATGAATATACCGCCTGACCTCTTATGGTTACGGTAGGCTCAACTGTGTAAGTACTATCGTAATAAGTGTCAAAGACAGAAATCTTCGGCGTAAATGAAATCTCACCTTCTTGAGCTGTATAGTCAGGATGTGTAGGTTCATCAATTACTTCAACTAGATTTAGCTCATAGGATCTTATCACCGTTGAATCCCCCACAATAACGGTATCTCTAAAGAAGGCAGTTTCATCTTGCATTAGGTTGATTGCAGCGTAATCCAAACTGTCCTCCCTTTGCCTCGCAATCTCTACATCTGCTTCTATCTGTGGGATGGAAGCTATATAAGTGAAAATATCCTTTGAAAGCGTATGTAAGGTTGACGGATTGAATGCCGCAACCTTTGTTACCGTATTATTATAAAGTGCTGTTGGGTGCAATGTAAATGAATCTACTGGTTGTCCCATTGAATCCAATTGTTCGAATTTAATATCATAAATCCTATTATTGCCTTCAAAGTAATCATCAGCATAAGTTACCTTATAGCCACTCATAAACATTGGCATGTTTTTGAAAAGCATTACATTCTTTGCAAGGCGTTCCTCAGATAAGAGACCGCGTTGTGCAAATGGATTTGATGAGATATGGAATTTGTTTAGACCAGAAGCCAATGAACCAACGACCATAATGCCAAATCCTACATGTGATAGGGAAGAGGCTACAGCTCTTGGATTAAGCTTTGACAATCTTATCATGTAATCAAGGTTGGCAGAAACCGTGTAGAATGATGCAAAAAGCAGCACCCAATATTGCCAAGCTTGCATATCCATCCAAGCTCCAAAAAGCAGAGTCAAAATAGTTGCTCCGAGTATTGACACACCCATTGAAACAGAAAATTTCTTAAGGTACTTTTCAAATCTACTTTCTTTCCATCTCAAATATTGCCCTACACCAGATAATAAACCAATAAAAACAGCGACCCAAAGCTGATACTTATTATAATAATCAACCGGATCGTCGATCACAGTACCAATGAATGAAGGCTGAAAAAAAGCTCTAATTTTATTGTAAACGGGCAAGGACGTCGAAAGCGTAATCATTAGTGCAGAAAATGCCAGTACTAGGGCACCAACAAACATCCAAAATTCTTTAGCACTTAGGTTATCCTCAGTATTATCAGTTTTAAAGTCCTTCCTTCTGATTCTGAAAAGCCAAAAGCTACCAAATACAAAGAACAGAATCATGATCAACATTTGATTCTCTAATCCCATAGTTGTAAAGGCATGCACGGAAGTTTCTCCAAGCACTCCAGAACGAGTTAAGAACGT
>JAQXAY010000059.1 GCA_029252685.1 Saprospiraceae bacterium
CAATCCATTAAATGATATGATTCTTTTAATTGGAGATGTTGCTGTTCCTTACTCAGGAAATGTAAATCCAGATGGAATTCCTCAGCACAAAGGCGCTTGGCCCTGCGATGGATACTATGGGGAACTCGACGGGATATGGACTGACAATATTGTATTTAACATATTAAATAATGAACGGAACCACAACATACCTAATGATGGAAAATTCGATCAATCAGAATTTCCAAATGACGTGGAAATACCCGTAGGTAGATTGGACTTTTCAAATCTAACAGACTCAGAATCAGAGTACATAGATTGGACTGCTGCTTATTTGAACAAATTACATCAATTTAGACGTGCTGAATTTTACCCCGAAAACGGATGTATCTTGCAAGATGAGCTATCTGACTATGTAGAAGCTTATGCTCAAAATGCATGGAAAAATGCTGGTCCTCTGGTGGGGATTGATAACATTCAAGAGGGACCATATAGGGCAAGTCTATTAAATAATAGTTATTTCTTGTCCTATGCAAATGGGATAGGAAGCTTTGATAATTGTGAAAATGTAATTAGTACAGAAGACCTGAAGTCCGACTCACTAAGCAGTATTATAAGCATCCTATATGGTAGTTATTTTGCTGATTGGGACAGTCCAGATAACCTATTGATGGCTTCTTTACTTAAGGGTAATTCATTGGCAAGTCTTTGGGCAGGAAGACCAAACTGGCAAATTCACAGTATGGGATTGGGATTCCCAATAGGTAGATCCTTGGTAGACATTCAAAATAATATCTCTTTAAATTATAACTCAGGAATAGCAAGTAAAGGCGTACATATAAGTTTGTTAGGAGATCCATCTTTAGAGGCTTTTCCAGCAGCTCCTTTAGATGTCATTCAAGTTAACTATACGGATGGAACTGGCTCCATAACATGGGAACCCTATCCCGAAGAAAATGTACTCGCCTACCATATTTATGAATTAGTCGATTACCAACTTATTCCAATAGGGACAGTGGATGCTAACCAATTAAACTATACACTGGAATGCCTTGAATTTAATACACCTCAATTTTTTGTAGTACGGGCATCCTTTATTGAAGAAACGTTTTCAGGTACTTTTATCAATCATAGTATGGGTAAATCAATAGAACTCCTGAATACAGTAGTTGATTGGACAATTGTACCCTCATATGATTACACCCAAACAGATGGACAGATCAATTTTTCTACCAATTCAATTAATGCAGAAAGTTATCAGTGGGTCATTGACGGCCAAATCCTATCTACAGAGGAGGAATTTACGTTTCTTGGGGAATTAGAGACCTCTATTGATGTTTTATTCATCGCTTCAAATGAATGTGTTTCTGACACAATTCAGGAAACGATATTCATTACAGACCTAAAGCAAATTAATCCAAAAACAGACTGGACAATTTACCCAAACCCAGCAACAGAAAACTTGAGGATAGAAAACCTTAAACTTCAGGGTACACTTTCGATTTTGGATATGAATGGAAAGGAATATTTCCATGAAGAACTTACAGAAGATCTTTTAATTCTAAATGTCGAACACCTGAAAAGTGGAATATACTTTGTAGTCTATAAAGCTAATGGATTAAAGACTATGCGAAAACTTATAATTCATTAAATCGCTCCATAAAACCTCCTATCCTATTTGAATCTAATGGCTTAGTCCAATAACCGTCTTCCTTAAAAGAAGAGCCCACAATTAGTGCATCTGCCAAAAATATGTAATCCTCTAAATTTCTAGTATCAACGCCCGAGCCAACAAATATTGGAAGTCCACTATCTATTGACCTCAAAGTTTGAAGATCTTCTATAGCCGCTTTTTCACCTGTGGAAGTTCCTGTAACTATTAATCCATCTGCTAGAAAAAAAGATGCTGCCTTAGCAATATCTCCAATTCCTAAGTCATTTGTAATAGCATGTGCCGCATGTTTCTTTTTAATATCGCAGTAGACAAGTACATCTTCTGCTCCAATCAACTTACGATATCTTAGAAGGTCAGCTGCGTCGGCATTCATTAAACCCTCATCAGCAACATGCCCAAACACAAATCCTTCTGCTCGAATAAAATCTAAGGAACAAGCATGTGCAATTGCTAATGCTTCTCTATTTGCACCAGCAAGAACTTGAATCCCAATAGTCCAATTCGGATATAGCTTTCTTAATTCAAGGGCAACAACTGTCATTACAGTAGTAATTTCTGGTCCGACCGAACGATTTAAATAGGGTACGTCATGCATATTTTCAATGATAATCCCATGTAAACCATTAGCATGATATATTGCTGCCTCAGATAATGCCTTAGCACAGATATCAGAAATAGACCTTGAATGCTTGGGTGTACCAGGAAGTGCATCCAAATGTATCATTCCATATATTTTTGCCTTTGACATAAATTAATCGTTTTGTCTGAATTGAATTTAAATCTTTAATTTAGGGATAATATAGAAATCTTAATACAATGTACATGCAATCCTATTTAAATATATCTTCAGAAGTTCAACATGCCTTAGATCAAAACCAACCGATTGTTGCACTTGAATCGACTATTATATCTCACGGCATGCCCTATCCTCAAAATTTTGAAACGGCATGTATGGTAGAAAAAGCAGTTCGCGATCAAGGTGCTACCCCTGCCACCATTGCCATTATAGATTCAAAGATTTGTATAGGTCTTAGCAATGAGCAGATTGAGCGAGTTGCAAAAGAAGGCATAAGCTGCGTCAAATGTAGCCGAAGAGATATTCCAGAGATAATGCTAAATGGTAAAATAGGAACAACAACTGTCGCAGCTACTATGATAATAGCTGCCCTCGCAAAAATACCGGTGTTTGCCACTGGAGGTATTGGCGGAGTGCATCGTGGAGCAGAAAAAACTATGGATATATCTGCAGATCTGCAGGAGTTGTCAATGACAAATGTTGCAGTTGTCTGTGCTGGAGCGAAATCTATCCTTGATTTGAGTATGACTTTAGAATATCTTGAAACCAATGGAGTGCCTGTACTTGGCTATAAAACATCCGAATTCCCTGCTTTTTTCAACTCTAAATCTGGACTGAATCTAACGCAAACAGTAAATTCTCCAGATGAAGTGGCAAATTTCTTAAGAATTAAATGGGGACTAAAGTTAAAAGGAGGTGTAGTTATTGCTAACCCTATTCCATCTAAATATGAAGCTGATTATGGCCTTATTGAAGATCATATAAAAAATGGCTTATCTGAGATGAAAGAAAGGGGAATTATGGGTAAAGATATAACGCCATTTATGCTAGATTATATTGAGAAGCAAACAAAGGGATTGAGCTTAAAAGCAAATATCCAACTTGTACTTAATAATGCCCGACTAGCTGCTGACATTGCCATAGCATATAAAAAAAGCCCTCAAGCTTAGAGCTTGAAGGCATCCCAAAAACCGATTTAAATCTTTCGGATCCGGGTAAAATCCAATCGCTTTTAAAAAAGCAAAATTGGAGGAAAATCAGCGGGAATATCCCGCTGATAAACTACCAATATATTATTCGATGATAATCATCTTCTTAGTAGCTGTGAAGTCACCAGACTCTAATGTATAGTAAAGAACACCAGTTGTGTTGATATCCTTAATTGTTACATTGTTGAATCCTTTCGCGAAATCACCGTTGATTGTACGAACTACTTTACCGTTTACATCCATGATTGTAACTACAGCTTCACCTGCTTGTGCAAGTTCGAATGCGATTACAGTCTCACCCTTGAATGGGTTTGGTGTATTTTGGTATAGTGCATAGTTGTTCGCTGCAGCACCAGAGAATGTTAAAGCAACATCCTGTAGGTCTCCTGCCGCGTATGCTTCAGCAGCCGTAAATCTTGAGTTGATGCTTACTGCATCACTTAGGTTTACATCAGCAAGTGCTGTAAAGCTTACAGTGAATACTTCAGTACCAGCGAAATCATAAGCAGCTTCTGCATTCCATGATGCAGTAATTGCTCCTTCATTCAATTTAGTAAATCCGAAGTTTTGCGCTGTAGCAACACCATCAGTCATTCCTACAAATGCAACTTTCTTAGCATCAAAGTTCATAGTGAACTGGAAGCCTTCTACTGCTGCATCAGCTGTGAATGTAACATCATAAGTGTTTCCTGCAGTCATTGCTACTTCTTTAGCATTGATTCCGAATACACCGTTCATTGTTCTGTCTTGAGCAGATCCGAATGAAGTCTGTGCATCACCTGTAACATCACCAACTTTAACAGCAACGAAGTCTGTAGTTAATGCGTCTGAATCAAGGTTGTTGAAGTTAACTACCTCTGCAAATCCCCATGGGTTCATAGCGTCAGCAAATGTATATGCTGCATCTACAAATCTCCATGATGTATTATTCGGGAATGATTCGTCAATCTGAAGAATCACCTTACGGATTGATACGATATCTAGTGTCGTTACAGAAGCAGAGTTATTTGCATCTGCAGCGATTACTTTATACGCTGAATTCAATTCCTGAATACCTAAGATATGTTGTGTAATCTTAACGATATCGAATGTAGTTACACCATTCTCGATACCTTCATCGTATGATGGAGCTACTGTGTAGTCACCACCTTGTGTAAGATCAAATGTGAATAGACCGGCATTATCTGTTGATGTAGCGAATAGTCCGCCATTGATCTCTACTTCTACTTCTGCAACTGCATCCGTATTTTCTGTATTGATCGCACCAGATACAGTTAATGAACCTGTTCCACAATCTGCTCCGTTGTTATTTTGAACTGTAAGTGTTACAGCACAGAAATCAGTCAAACCGTCAGCATCAAATACCCACATTTCTACTGCATTAGCTCCTAGCTCATCACAAGTAACAGTCATTACTGTATTGTTGATGTCAGAAGAGAATGCGAAAGAAAGATCAGCAGCAGCTGTACAGTTATCTGAAGATGCAAAGTCGAAATCTACAGCATTAATTTCTGCCATTCCAGTTGTCATCAAATCAATAACTAATTCATCTGTACAGTAAGCTGTAGGAGCTTTCTCCTCAACTGTTACTGTTTTGATAGCTGTTCCTACGTTTCCACATGGATCAGATACAGCGAATGTCACTGCATACTCTCCTGCTGGTACATCTACGAAGTTTCCGTTAAACAAGTATGCTGTCAAACCACCGTAGTTTACAGTGATAACGTATGCATCTGTATCACAACCATCTTCGATTGAAATAGCATCAATACCAGATTGAGCAAATGTAGAGAAACAAGATGTAGCTGATACCTGAGTTGTGTAAGCTTCAGTTAATACTGTTGGAGCAACATCATCCTTAACTTTGATAACTTGAGTATAAGTCATGAAATCAGAACCTGTAAGGTCATAATCGAAGTTTGCAAGAGTTGCAACTTGCTCCGTAGAGTTAACTGCATCATATGTACACCAGTTGATTACTGTCCACTCACGGAAGATCTTGAAACAAGCGTCCTGACCAGGTACATCAAACTGAGTATCTGTATAAGAAACAGCAATCATCTCACACGCATCGTTAGAGATTGATGGAGTACCGAAATCGATATCCTCATAATCACAATCAGCATTTACGGGCTGATCGAAATCTGCAGGGAATGAAACCGTCCAATCAGATACATGGAAGATAGAAATTGTCTGCTTACATAATGCTGGTCCGTTTCCAGATGCATCAGTTACAGTCCAAGTACGCTCGATAGTACCTTCACCACACTGATCTACAACAGTAGCTACGTCATAAGTTTCCGTGTAAGTACAATTGTCACCATAAATTGGTGTTCCAAATACATCTACTACTGACCAATCACCTGCATCTAATGCTGGAGCGAAATCAGTGTAGTATACGTCACAATCAATTGATTGATTGTCAATACAGTTTATGTAAGGATTAGTTTTGTCTTCAACTGTGATTTGAACCATACACATGTTGAATCCACCTGAAAATACTGGAGTATTTAATGCCCATCCGTTAAGAAGACCATTGTTGTCAAAGAATGATGCGTCTGGCTCAAAATCAAGAACCAATAGAGTAACCATAAAGTCACCATCTACATCTTCACAATCGAATTCAACTGCTGTATCAAACTTCCATGCTGCTTGTGGTAGCATAACACCATTAGGTAGAGTAAACTCATCGTTTCTAAGAACGTAGAAGTAAACATCACCACAGTTGTCATATGAACCATTATCAAATTCTTCAGCAGGAACTACTGCTAAACCTTGAGTATTTAGAGAAGTAGTTGTTACTTCAATACAAATTGCAGTTGGAGCTACTTTATCAACAGTTGTGATGAAGTACTCACATGTAGTTGCATTTCCACAGTTGTCATAAACAACGTGTCTTACAGTATACTGTGCGTTGTAGTTAGATGCTGGATTATCAGATGCAATCTCAACATCAGCAAACATACCACCGTTAGTATTAAGTACATCAAGTAGTATAGTACCGTCAGCAGACCAAAGCTGAGTTTCAGCTTCACCAAGACCTGAACAATCATCTGCAGAAACACCTACAGCTGGAACTACTACATTACCTGAACAGAACTGATAATCAGGATTGAAAGGATTACCAGAAGTAACATCAATTACCATATCAGCAGGACAGTCAATTGCTGGACCTGTTGTATCAAGAACTTTGATGTATTGGTTGTATTCAACCTCTTCACCTGTACACCAGTCGATGATTATCCACTGACGACGCACTTTGAATGCAGACTCGCACTCAAGATCAATTAGTAGATCCTCGTAAGAAGCAGTAAATCCACATGGTCCGCCGTTAAAGAAAGGCTCACCATTCAATGTAGGAACACCAGTTTCTTCTACGTTAGGGTATCCATCTTCATTTAGATCCCAAGAATCACCAGTACAATCTAGTGAAGAAAGATCCTGATCATCGTAAGATGAAGGAAGTACAAGGTCACCCATACTTGGACGAGCGATAGCAATTGTTTGTACACAAGATGCAGTGTTTCCAGATGCATCTTCTACGATATAAGTTCTTTCGATAGCACCTACATCACCTGAACAATCGTCAGTAGATGAAACTTCTTCGAAAGTAACATTGTAATCACAAGCTTCTGTAACTACAGGACCAGCGTAAGTAGCTGAGTAGTTTACAGTAAGGTTGATATTATTAATATTAGTTGGATCACCACCTGCGTTATCCGCAACAGTCATAGTCCAAGTACCTGAAGCAGGCTCTCCAATGAAAGCAGCAAAAGGAGACTGAGGCTGAATGTCACCAGAAATAACTGGAGTACCATTACATGCTAGTGTATTTGCATTTGCATCCGCAAAGAATGCATCTACATCGTCACCAGTACCACACTGTCCAGAGAATACTGTTGCAGTAGTACCTGAAGGTGAAGTGATAGATATATTAAGATCTGAAACCCAAGTGTGAGAAATGTTGATATCAGTTGTAACAACATTTACTACAGCAGAAGGTCCACCGCCAACTTCAAAATCTAAAGTAATAGAAGAAGCATCGTATGATGGCTGAGCACCTGAATCAGTAGATACACTCTTAGTTAGAACAGTACCTTCTTCTAAGTCAGCAATGTCATAGTTACAATCAACTGTAAAGTCAGAACACTCAATGATTGGATCAATCTTGTCCTCAACTGTAACAGTTCCCCAACAAGAGTTAGGAGAGTTATCATCCGCTACAAGTACTTGTAGAGTCTCACCTACGTTAGAACAATCAACAGTGTTACCACCGCCATCGATAGAAACAATGTAATCATCATAACATCCGTAAGGACCACCTTCTAGGATCATATCAGCACCAACAACAGCAATACCTGAAGCAGGTAGAGAAACCTGTACATTGTCATTACATGACATTACTGAAGTAGCATTAGCAAATTCATTTACTGTTACATTGAATGTACAAGTATTAACAAATCCGTTAAGATCTGTACCTGTCCACTCCTGAACAGTAGTACCGATAGGGAACTCATCACCTGCAGTCAAACCAGACATATCAGTCTGCTCAATAGATACAGCAGGAGCTCCAAAGTTCGCTTGAAGAATCAAACCTCTTGAAGTGTACTGATTTAAGTTTACTAAATCATTAGAAAGAGGAGGGAATGTAGCAGCACATCCGAATACAAAAGTATTACCAGTCTCTCCTGCAAGATCAAATCCAACAGAAGCACCAGCAAATTGAGTACCAGTAGCTCTAGCACCAATAGCAACTCTAGCACCTGCAGGAACATCAATTCCAACTGGAATATTAATGATCTCAGCATTGTGTGTTGTAGGAGCAACATAAGTTATTGAACCTAAAAATGTCATATTGGTAAATGACGCAACTACACCTACAGGTAACTGATAAACATCAATGTTCATTTCAGTTCCTTGGTCCATCAACCAAACACCTAGGTCAACGCTCTCAAGAGAACCGTCAACATTAAATCCTAAGTTTCCTGTATTTAGAAGTCTGAAGTAAGTGATTTCGTCTGCAGAAGCATTTGAACAAACAAATGGGAAATCTACAGCCGTTGGGAATTCTAGGTTTGCATTCCCAGAAACAGCTAGATCACCACAGTTGTCAGTAGCTGTAATTGTATAGTTTACAACCTCAGCACACTCACCTGGGTTAAGATCTACAATGACATCAGCAGGACATGGATTAAAAGTAGGTCCTTCTGTATCATTAACTGTTACACTGAAAGAACAAGTACCACCACCAGTTGTGAAAGTAACATCAGTAGTTCCTACTGGGTAGAAATCAGATGCATCTGCAGTATTGTTGTAATCGTTTAGGTAAGAAACAGAACCTACAACGATAGAAGCAGTAACGTTAAAGAAGTTGTTTGCACAGAAAGAAGGGTTTACAGCACCTGCCGCTAGAAGAGTGAAATCTAGATCCGGACCGAAGTTATTTACCCAGTTATTCCAATCTGCTGCAGTAATCGTAAGATTAACCTGACGATTTAAACAATCTGAAGTTGAAATTACATCACCATCTGCTAATAGTTGAGTTCCATCAGGGCCATTCATGATAAACGGCTCGAAGTTACCACCAAAGTCACCATCGTAAGTTACATTCAATGCAACATCAGCTGTTACATTAGCAGCTCCTACAATAGTACCAGTTGTGTTAATTAATGAACCAGCACCTTGAAGAGCAACGTTACCAGTTGTGAATACTTGAAGAATATCAAGATCTGAACAACCCGCAGTAACTGTTGGAGCACCAATTATAACATCTGCTCCACACTCACCCGCTGTGTTATCTACTATAACATCAGCAGGACAAGTGATTTCACAGTCAACCAACTCAAATACACCAAGTAAATCTGCATCAGCAGATAAACCACCTGCTGCACAAGAATTATTAGCGTCATTTGTAGGATCAGTAAAAGTTCCAAGGTTTAAACCACCTGAAACTACATCTATTGATCCACCGTTCCATCCATCACCAAAGTTATCGAAGCCATACACCTGATAAACTCCAAAAGGCAATGAAACATTACCACTTGTAGGAGCAGGGAAACCTGTTGCTTCACAATATACTTTAACACCGTTTGCGTCGATTATTTCGAAGCCTACTTCACCGTCCCATGAACCCGCCGTCCAAAGGATATCCACGCTATTCTGCGCGGAGATGAATTGCGCACTAAAGACCATAGCAAGAACTATAGTGCACTTAATAAGAGAATTATATAAATTTTTCATGAGATCTCAATTATTTTATGAGATTAAAGGAATATTAGTTTTCAAGCGCATTTACAACGTCGTTGTAAACTGAGCTCAATGTCGCACTACCAACATTTTTGAATCTGTTAGCTACGCGAATTAGATCCGTAACTGAAGCCTCAACAACTTCCTCTGTTGTTAGATTCGATTGGATCAACTTTGTAGACAACTCACCTAAGTAAGATATTCTAATAGATGTATAAAGGTCATCTGAGGAATTACTCTCAGCTGCTTCAAGGTAAATAACCTTAAGCTCTGACATGATTTCCAAGGCCTCGGCTTTCTCAACCAAGTCAAGGTCACCCACTTGCACTAACTGTTTTACATCAAGGTCTGCTATTCCAGAATAGTCGGATTGTGCAGTTACCTCAGTGCCACAGAAAAGCAAGACAAGCATACTAGTCATTGCTAGCAATAGTCTAAACTTTTTCATGAAATGAAATTTTTGAATATTTAAATAATGATAAAAAAATAAAAGCAGGTATACCATGCCTGACGCACGAGTA
>JAQXAY010000076.1 GCA_029252685.1 Saprospiraceae bacterium
AAATCATATGCCTGATTATTATTTGGATTGGGTCTGTAAGTAGTTCTATTAAATATCTCAAGGTTGACCAATCCTGCTGGTGCAGTATACTGATGCTGACCATCATGGTTGGCAATAAGGATTTCCCCTATTGGTAGATTTTTATAAACACTGACATGGCCAGGAATAGGATTCACAGCATTTTGTCCATTTAAATTCCCTGTGTTTTGCTTAGCAGTAAGCCAAAAGGTTTTTTCATTACCATTCAATCGGCCTTTACTTCGTCCAACAGCAAATATATTGGCATGTTGATCTACCTCACTATTCCTTCTTGCCTTTATATCTCTTGCTATATCTCCGATTTGTTCGCTCATTCGTTATAGTTTTTCAGTTTTTGTTCAATTAAATTTACACCTCTACCCCATCCACCAAATACATCTCCAAAGCCTCCACAGACGCTCCGCTCCCAGTCAAAATCAACTGCGAGATCGGTCTTGAAAAGACCACATAGTATAGGGCATAGAGCTTTTTCAAAAAGTCTTTTTTACCTTCGGATGTTAAGCGATAGAAGCGTTCCGGAAGGTAGGGGAAGCGGGATTTTTGAAGTCCTGTGAATAGTATGTTTTTAAATTCGAGGCCTTTGAGCTTGTGCATATTGCCCAGGATGACCTTGCCCTGATTATTGGATAGATCCTCTACATCGGAGAGGTTGATAAAGGCAATTTTGTTTTGCTTTAAAAACTGCTCCAGCTCTTCCATCTCTGGCCTGCTGCTTGCAGTGATACACACCTCGTGCATGCCGATCTTCCCAAAGCTATCTTGCAAAAAGCGTAGGATAAAGTCCAGCTCTTCCTGCCGCTCACCAAAGTGATAATACTGCGGATCATAGCCATTGAGTCGGGAGGCATCGCCAGAGATATCGGCAATGTTTCCACTGAAATCATTGTATTCAAATCCATCCAGCATGCTGACTGCAAAGGAACGGATCTCCTCTGTAGTACGGTAGTTGATCTTCAATCGGCTGGATCGCTTTCCTCGGATATTGATTCCCGACTGGGAGAAGTTGATCACCCGACCAAAAATATTCTGGAAGGGATCGCCTGTAAGGAATATGTCATTTGGACCTTCCTCTACCAGCTTACGCAAAAAGCGCAGTTCCAGGTTTGTAAAATCCTGTACCTCATCACAAACAATGTGACTGAATGGAGCTAAGGAATTATCATCCTCCAAGGCTTTGATGATCTTGAAGATCAAATCTCTGAAAGGCACCTTGCTGTCTCTAAACAAGAAAAGATCGTATTGCTCAAATAGATTCCATACTATCGTTCGCTTGGAAGCTACCAGAGCATCGCCTCTACCCTTTCGTTCTACCGCCAAATATTGGTCTAAACTTAAGATATGTTGCTCTTGAATGACCTGCTCGTATTCTGCCTGCAAAAAGGCTGCATCAAATGGAATCTCACCCAGATAGCGCACAAATTCCTGCCAGTGTGTCTTGATTGCCTTGGCATCAAAGATGAATCTCGTATTATCCGGCATCAGATGAATATCCTTGGCAAAACTAAGTGCAAACTTATGCAAGTTCGAAACCTTCAGCTTTTCTGCTGCCAATTTCTGACTGGCAAATGTCGAAGCAATATTGCGGATCAAAGCCTTGGTATAGGTGGTAAAGAATACTGGCTTTTGCCCAGGCTTCATATGCTCGACCAGATGCTTCGCTCTACGCATCGCGACAACTGTCTTTCCAGTGCCCGCTCCTCCTGTCAACTTAACAGGACCTTTAAAATCCCCATAGGCAAATCTATCCTGCAAAGGATGTAAATAAAAGCGGAAGATATTGATATCCCCCTCCATAGCTTGGATGAGTGCATCGTCTTCGCCTACCACATACAATCCCGGCTGC
>JAQXAY010000123.1 GCA_029252685.1 Saprospiraceae bacterium
ATAGTTTCTTAGTCATTTTTAGATAAATAATTTCTTAGTTACTTGTAAATAAATAGCATACCCAGCCTTCACTAGTATTCATTTTCAATGGCTTTAAACCTGCCTCTTTAGCCTTTGCAACGACTAGTTCAACATCTTTTTCTAGGATACCTGAAATTAATAGATTCCCACCTTTACGTAGATGCTGTCTAAGTGTACTCAAAGATTCAAGGATTACATTTCTGTTAATATTTGCCAGTATATAATCAAATGTCGATTGCGCTTCTACTTGATCAAGAACGCCCTGAAAGATAGAAATATGCGCTACACCATTGATTTTTGCATTTGACAAACTATTCTCATAAGCATTTGCTTCAATGTCAAAAGCGAGTATAGACTTAGCACCTTCTTTTGCTGCCAAAATGGCAAGAATACCCGTTCCACACCCATAGTCCATTACATCTTTCCCATCAAAGTCCATAGAAGACATCGCATCCACCATCATATACGTAGTAGCATGGTGCCCCGTTCCGAATGACATTTGAGGATCTATAAGCAAATCGTGTTTATAGTCCTTTTTTTGCTCATGAAAAGAAGCACGTATTTGCGCATAGTCATTCACAAAAATGGGCTGGAAAGAAGATTCCCAAACTTCATTCCAGTTTTGAGCTTTTACCGTTTCCTCCTCAAAGCTTAATTCAAAACGATCTACTACATTTAAAAATTCTCTCTTAGAGGCTTCAAAAGTGTCGTCTAGTTCAAAACTAAGAGAAAAACCTTCTGAAGTCTCCTCTATCATATCACAGTTTAGCAAGGACAAAAAAGCAAGAACCATCTCACGCTTTTCTTCAACAACATCAACCGTAAACTTTCTAAAATCATTCATGCATTTAACTTATAAAAGCACTATGAAACCCTCATAATGCTTTATTAATATTTCTGTTTCCTAATCAACGAATTTTGAACATTCGTTCTATTTATATATGCTTCCCTTAGCAGCTAAAAGGGTGTTCCATAACAATGAACAAACCGTCATAGGACCAACACCTCCAGGAACTGGTGTAATCAACGAAGCTTTATTGCGAACAGGTTCAAAATCTACATCACCTACAAGCTTGTAGCCCGATTTCCTTGAAGAATCTTCTACTCTATTTATTCCAACATCAATTACAACTACGCCATCCTTGACCATATCTTCGGTAACAAAATTAGGAATACCAATAGCAGCAATAATTATGTCAGCTCTTCGCAATTCTTCTTTTAGGTTCTTAGTTCTAGAATGTGTCAAGGTTACAGTAGCATTGCCAACTTTTGCTTTTCTAGACATTAGAATACTGATCGGTGTACCAACTATGTTTGACCTACCGAGGACTACACACTGTTTTCCAGATGTTTCTACTCCATATCGTTCCAACATAGTGATAATGCCAAATGGAGTGGCCGGGAGAAAAGCAGGTAAGCCCTGTGCCATTTTCCCAAAATTCACTGGGTGAAATCCATCCACATCTTTCTTTGGATCAATTGCCATAATTATGTTGTCGGAATTAATATGATCCGGAAGTGGCAATTGAACAATGAATCCGTCAACAGATTCATCGGTATTCAATTTTAGAACTACCTCGATTAATGCCTCTTCTGAGGTGGAATCAGGTAGTTTTATAGTTTCAGAATTGAATGCTGCAGCATCACAAGCCCGCACCTTTCCTCTAACATAGGATTGACTTGCAGGGTTTTCTCCCACAATAACTGCAACCAATTTTGGTGAACGACCTCGTTCTTCTTTTATCTTTTCTGCCTCAACTCTTATCTCCTCTCTTATGATACCCGATAAGGCTTTACCATCAATAAGATTATCTTGACTCATTATTATTTTGATTTTTCCCAAAATAACAAAATTCCTATACTTGGAATAAATCCAAGTCATAATGCCATTTAAATATTGGACAATTGTAATTAATTAAACCTTGTGTATTATATTAAGAAGCATAAACTTTAAATCACATATAATGAATCAAAAGCACATAATAACATCCTTATTATTTTTATTATTTCCACTCTTTTCATGGGCACAACCCAATATATCTATAGAACCTATATATAATAACTTCAACCAACCTTTGGCATTGACCCATGCTGGTGACGAACGAATTTTCATCGTCCAAAAAGAAGGAAAGATTATTTGTATAAACACTAAAACAGAAGAGCGATACACCTTTTTGGACATAGAGAATCTAGTGTCTACAAATGCAAACGAAAGAGGCTTACTCGGACTTGCTTTTGATCCAGACTTCAAAAACAATGGTTACTTCTTCATTAACTATACCAACAATCAAGGGAATACAGTAATTGCAAGACTTGGCCTTCAGGTAGACAATCCGCTACTTGCATCTCCTGCTTCCTTACTACAAATAATTACTATTGACCAACCTTACAGTAACCACAATGGAGGTTGCATTGCCTTTGGGAAGGATAATTATCTGTATATAGGAAATGGAGACGGAGGCTCTGCAGGTGATCCTCAGAATGCTTCGCAAAACCCTCAAAGTATGCTTGGTAAAATGCTTAGATTAGATGTTTCAGAAGCCACTCAGGCAATTCCTTACCAAATACCAACAGACAACCCTTTTATTAATGATCCTGCCGTCATGGACGAGATATGGGCATTTGGATTAAGAAACCCATGGAGGTTTAGCTTTGATAGAAACACCGGTGATCTATGGATTGGAGATGTTGGACAAAATATATGGGAGGAAGTAGATTATGTTCCCTTCGACGCATTTGATACTGCACCCAATTTTGGATGGAGGTGCTATGAAGGTTTTGAGCCATACAATACGAATAATTGTAGTACATCTAATGCATATGATGAACCCGTTGTAGTCTACAACAATGATGATGATGGCTGTTCAATAACAGGAGGACATGTTTACCGAGGCTGCTCCTACCCTGCACTTTACGGTTATTATATATACATGGATTATTGTAGCGGTAGGATTTGGGGAATTGATGTTGATGGTTCTGACTTAGGAAACGATGTGCTCTTAGGCAACTTATCAAACTTCAATTTTGCTTCTTTCGGAGAAGATTCAGCAGGTGAAATATACGCATTGGGGATAGCAAACGGTACCATTTATAAAGTAGTAGAATCAAGTGCTTTAGTGGGTTACTCCCTCGACAAAATAGATGTCTCATGTGATGCAGAATTAGGTAGTTTAAGCTTTAATTCAACAGAAGATGATACGTATTGGAGCGAAATACAATGGAACAATGATGCCTCAGAATCGCTACTACTAAGTGATTTAGACCTTGGAGTGTATACACTTACATTAAGTGGTTCAAACGGTTGTATGCTCTCTTTTAGCGAAGAAATAAATGCACCTAGCATACTGGATGAATCTTTAGAATTAAGCATGAATACTGACGGTGATAGTCTTACTGTAAATAGTGATTTCGACAATTATCAGTGGCTTATAGAAGGTGAGATTCAAACAGAAACTGGGTCAGAGATACGAATTAGTGCATCAGGAATCTACCAAGTCAATGTTTGGAATGACGACAGACCAGAATGTGTTTTAAGTCAGGATATGAATATTATATCTTCTGTCACTTTTATTGATGGGGATCAAATTAATATCCTGCCAAATCCAGTTCAAGATAAATTAATAATCCAGGGTTTTGATTTTGATTCTGACTACAAATTAGACTGTTCGATATATGATCTAGAAGGCAGGAAATTACTTGACAAAACCATTAAAACAAACACACCTTTAGAGCTGAATGTCAGCCAATTAAAACAAGGGAGCTATATCCTAGAAATAAAAGATTCCTACACTGGGAAAAGTTATATTAAAAAGTTTTTGAAATAAAAAAAGGAGGCCTTTTGGGCCTCCCTATTTCAAAATCTATATTGAAATTACTTTTTATCATCTACTTCTTCAAACTCTACATCAGTCACATCATCTTTCTCATCTGATGAGTCTTCTGCAGCATCTGAAGCTTCAGTTGCACCAGCATTAGCCTGTGCTTCCTGCTGTGCTTGATAGATTTGCTGTGAAGCAGCTTGGAAGGTTTGAGTAACCTTCTCTTTGGCAGCGTCAATAGCAGCAGAATCTTCAGCAGCTTTAGCAGCTTTCAATTCCTCAACAGCAGCAACGATAGGTTGCTTAAGGTCATCTGAAATCTTATCTCCAAATTCCTCTAACTGCTTTTCTGTTTGGAAAATAATTTGATCAGCTTCATTGATCTTATCTACTTTTTCTCTTGAAGCCTTATCAGAATCAGCATTAGCTTTAGCCTCATCGCGCATTTTTTGGATTTCTTCATCAGATAATCCTGTAGATGCTTCAATGCGTATACTTTGCTCTTTCCCAGAAACCTTCTCTTTAGCAGATACACTTAAGATACCATTGGCATCCATATCAAATGTTACTTCAAT
>JAQXAY010000140.1 GCA_029252685.1 Saprospiraceae bacterium
GCTAGAATATCCTCAAGTCTTGAAATCTCCGACATCAATTCATCGAATTCAGCTTTGATTTTATCACGCTCTAATCCAGTAAGCTTCTGAAGACGCATGTCTAATATAGCTTTGGCTTGGTCTAATGTTAATACATTTCCCTCTGCAAGTTCTTGCTCCTCAGTTCGAGTATCTATTAATTCAGAAAACTTAGCCCAAAAACCGTCTAGATCTGCAATAAACTTACCCTCCATCAAACCAATTCTTGCCTCTTCTGGTGTCTTTGAAGCACGAATAAGTGTGATTACTTTATCTATATAATCAAGAGCTACAAGAAGACCAACTAGTATATGTGCTCTCCTTCTTGCCTTATTTAATTCAAACTTTGTTCTTCGAACCACCACCTCATATCGGAATTTTATAAATTCCTCAATCATGTCCTTTACATTCAGGGTCAATGGTCTGCCATTTACAAGGGCAACATTGTTGACTCCATAGGAGGACTGTAGTGGTGTATATTTATATAATTGCGAAAGGATAACATTTGCCATCGCATCTCTGCGAACTTCAATTACAATTCGCAAACCATTCCTGTCGGATTCATCTCTGATATCCGTAATACCATCCACTCGCTTCGAATTGACTAGATCTGCGATCTTGACAATTAGATTAGCTTTGTTTACTTGGTATGGAATTTCATCAACGATGATAGTTTCTTTTCCATTTGCAGCTGTTTCGATTCGCACTTTAGCTCTTACCACTACTCTACCACGGCCAGTTTCTAAAGCTTCACGTACGCCTTTCATCCCATAGATGATACCTCCAGTTGGAAAATCCGGTGCCTTTATAATCTGGCAAAGCTCATCCATCGTGATCTCACCATTCTCTAGGCATGCAATAACGCCATCTACAACTTCTGTTAAGTTGTGTGGCAGCATATTTGTTGCCATACCTACAGCAATACCTGAGGCTCCATTAACCAAAAGGTTAGGAACTCTTGCCGGCAAGACAGTAGGTTCTTTAAGCGTATCATCAAAGTTTAGATCAAAATCAACAGTATCTTTTGCAATATCTCCCAAGAAATCATCTGCAATTCGATTCATTCTTGCCTCGGTATAACGCATTGCGGCGGGACTATCGCCATCCATTGAACCGAAGTTACCCTGACCATCGACTAATGGATATCGAAGGGACCAATACTGAGCCATTCTAACCATTGTGTCATAAACAGCTGTATCACCGTGGGGATGATACTTACCCAGAACCTCTCCGACAATACGGGCAGATTTTTTGTATGACTTGTTATAGGTCACCCCAAGTTCATGCATACCGTATAGAATCCTTCTGTGAACGGGCTTTAATCCATCTCGTACATCAGGTAGTGCTCTAGAGACGATCACCGACATAGAATAATCTATGTAGGCTGATTTCATCTGATCCTCAATTCTAACCGGTATAATGCGTTGTCGTGAAGATTGATCCATTTAATTATGTTTGTTTGTTAAACTAAATTCACAAGCTGTTTTACCAGACTGAAAAATTAGTTGTTTTAAAGGGACAAATTTAAGAAAAGCCCCATTTATAAAGAAATATTCGGTACTTAAACTGAGTATAGTATTTAAATACATTTAACAGTAACCTAACACAATTTTGTAAAAAGGAGTTCTTTAAAGCCTAGTATCTGTTCTTAGAGCAATTACTTTATTTATTTAAGCTTATTATATTCTATATTTGCCAAAAAAATAACAGCTTTGAGTAAAGTAGTAAAACCGTACCAGGAGAAAGGAAGTAAGAAGGAACAAGTTTCCAATATGTTCAACAATATTGCAAACAAATACGATCTTCTTAATCGTGTACTATCCCTTGGTATTGATAAAATATGGCGAAAAAGAGCCATCAATATTTTAAAGGAATCTAATCCGAAAAGAATACTAGATGTTGCAACAGGTACAGCAGATGTTGCGATATCTACTGCAGGTATTATACATCCAGAATCAATAGTAGGAATTGATATATCTAGTGAAATGCTGTCTGTTGGTAAAAAGAAGATCAAAAAGCTAGGGCTTGAGGATACGATAAAACTGAATCTTGGAGACTCAGAAGCACTAGAATTCGAAGACAATTACTTTGATGCTGCAACCGTAGCTTTTGGAGTTAGAAATTTTGAAAACCTGGAGAAGGGTATTGGAGAGATGTTGCGAGTGGTTAAAAAAGGAGGAACTGTATTAATTCTTGAGTTCTCGAAACCCAATACTTTTCCATTTAAACAAATTTTTCAATTTTACTTTAAATTTATCTTACCATTTATAGGTAGATTTACATCAAAGGACCCTAAAGCTTATAAATATTTATTTGATTCAGTACAAGCATTTCCTCAAGGAGAAGAGTTCATCTCGATAATGCAATCCGTGGGGTATAATAATTGCAGACAGATCAAGTTAAGTTTAGGAATTTGCTCAATTTACCTGGGTACTAAATAAATTTGAATTAACATCCAATAGATCAAGCTCAATGCACGTTCATAAGATGATTAAACCAAAGTTTCAATGGGAAAAAGACAATTAATAACAATAGGACTCTTAATATCTATCTGTGCTTTTGCAAGTGCACAAGCAGGTAGAGGGAACTATAACTTTATGGATTTCCAGCAAAAACCCTATTATTTCGGGATAACGCTTGGAATAAATTCTGCGAATTACGCCATATTCCAGTCTAGAGACTTTATTGGGAATTCCAATTTCAACACTATAGAATCAGTTCAGGGAACTGGAGGAAATTTTGGTATTGTAACAAATTTAAAGATTGGCAAATATTTTGATGTACGATTCTTGCCAACTCTTTCCTTTGCTACACGAAACATAAGGTATATTCGTCCTGGAGAGGAAATTTATCAACGAAAAATCGAGAGCGTATTTGCCGAGATGCCTTTTCATATTCGTTACAAATCAGCTCCATTTAACGATAGTAGATTGTTCGTCATAGGTGGCATCAAGTACTCTTTTGATGTGGCAAGTGAATCTAGAGCAGTAATTAAAGATGTGGAATTAGTTAAAGTATCTCCTACTGACTTTGCATTAGAAATAGGTGGAGGCATACAATTCTTCTTCCCTTACTTTATATTCTCTCCAGAGATCAAGTTTTCTCATGGCCTTGGAAACACACTTATCTACAATGAGAACCTTGAAGAATCTCAGATTATAGACAAAATACTTTCAAGGACCTTTACAATTTCACTTCACTTTGAAGGTTAATATTGGCTCCTAAGTTTATACATTCCTTTATCAAGGATGGAAAAAAGCTCATGAATAATTCATTGAGCTTTTTTTTATGCTCAATCAAGGATTCTAAACCTCCTTTTATTTGCTCTGGCTTGGAGACTCTATGCTCAAGCTTATGCAAAACAAAATCTATACCCTCATCATGGCCATATGAAAACAGCCAATCTCCACCTATCATTCGCTCTGTTTGATTTGCTACTTTTTCTGGAAAGACTTCAGTATGCATAAGTAAAATGCTATAAGCTCTTTTTCTGAAATCAGTAAATGTTTCAGTTGAAAAACTTGTCCAGTTTAATACTAAAAAATAGTCGAAAAAAATATCGACCAATATCGGAGCATATTTATGATGCTTAGGTCTTAGTAAGGCACAGGCCTTTAGAACTTGAGGATGGTTATCTGTAAATGAATCAATTGAGCGATGTAAAAAGACGCCAGATTGAATGTTTTGATCAAACTTTTCAAGAGATTTTTTATTCAATAAATCTGCGAGATAATTACCCACCATTAATTTCTCATCGGTGCCTGAAAGGTATAAATGTGCTAGAAAATTCATTGATACTAAAGGTATAGATTTTTGGCTTGAGAAACCAAATATTCCTTTAATTTGTCTAAGGCAAATATTAGACCTATATTTGCGCCAAATTTGAATTAAAAAAAGAAAAGCTAATGGCTCTAAAATGCGGTATCGTTGGACTTCCAAATGTAGGTAAATCAACTCTTTTCAATGCATTAACATCTGCTAAAGCACTAGCAGCTAACTATCCTTTTG
>JAQXAY010000151.1 GCA_029252685.1 Saprospiraceae bacterium
ATATATATTATCGTTATTAGTAATCCATCCATTTAAGTTTATATTTGTACTACTTCAAGCCAGAACATGAAGCAATTGAAACCATACCTTTTACTAGCAATTACTTTTTTGCTTGCTCATTCATCTTTTGGGCAGAATGGACGACCTTTAGATTTATTGGAGGAGGAAAAGCTTTTTATTGAGTTTGAACCTCAGGGTGGATTTTTTGAAGAAGGCCAGAACATTGAATTGCTTTCTAGTGATCCTAGTGCAAAAATATTTTATACCCTTGATGGTGGAGATCCGAATGAATCAGGTGCGCTGCGATATAAGGGGCCAATCCTTGTTTCCAAAACGGCTATAATCAGAGCTGTAGTTGTGAAGGGTGCAGATCGCACCAAGATAAAAGCCAATACCTATTTTATAAATGAACCAGCAACGAAACTTGCTGTAGTTTCTCTAGGGATACCTCCTGGTCTATTGTTTGACCCGGATAGAGGCCTGTTTGTAAAAGGAGATAGTTATGATGATTCACATTGGTCTTTGCCTGGGGCAAATTTTTGGAATAGGGGGGAGTATTCAATGAATACTGAGGTTTTTATACAGAATAAGTGTGTATTCCGTTCAGGTGCTGGGTTTAGATTGTTTGGTGGCATGAGTCGACTTTTTCCACAGAAGTCCTTGGCTGTAGTAACTCGTAAGAAATATGGGAAGAAGCGAATCAAATATCCTTTGTTTGGAAAGTCAGGCTTAGATGATTTTAAGTTTTTGGTGCTTCGTAACAGTGGAAGTGATTTCGACAAGGCACATTTCAGAGATCTGATGATGACCTCATTGGTAGAGAAATGGGATTTGGAGAAGCAAGATGGTCGTCCTGCACATGTCTATATAAATGGCTACTATTGGGGGATATATAATATTCGGGAAAAGGTTAATCGCTATTTTATAGCTGATCATAATAAAGGTGTTGATAAAGATAGTATTGATCTATTGGAGCACCGTATGAGTAAGAAGAAAGGGCGTATCTCTAATTATAAGAATATGCTCGAGTTCTTGGAGGAGGAGGATCTTTCTAGCGCAGAGAATTTCAATGCATTGACAGAGTTGATGGATGTTGAAAACTTCATGGATTTTCAGATTGCTCAAATATACTTCGATAATAGAGATGCTGGTGGTAATATAAAGTTCTGGCGACCACAAACACCAAGAGGTAAATGGCGTTGGGTACTTTATGACACAGATTTTGGCTTTGGCTTGCATGATAAGAATGCCTTTAAATTCAATACAGTTGATTTTCATACTGAGGCAGATGGACCGAAGTGGCCTAATCCACCATGGTCTACTTTTATTCTGCGTAAATTATTAGCAAACAAAAACTTTGAAACAGCTTTCGTTAATCGATTCGCTGATCATTTGAATTACAGTTTTAAGAGCAGTAGGGTGCAGTCTTGCATCAATTTCTATTATAAGATGCTGGAGCCGGAGATTGGCAGGCATCATGATCGTTGGAATTTGAATCATAATTCCTGGGAGAATCAGGTTAGGATCATTAGAGACTTTGCAGAGAGTCGCCCGGAGAATATCCGTTGGCATTTGATGGATAAATTTGAAACGGGCAAGATGCGAAATCTTCAACTTGCCAGTTCAAATGGTGGAAAACTCTTGTTGAATAATTATATCGAAGTGTCGTCTACGGCAAATTACAATGGTGTCTACTTTGAAAATTATCCGGTTCAGCTTCGTGCTGAGGCTGAGAAAGGATTTATCTTTTCACATTGGGAGATGGCAGACGGAAAGAAGTTTTATCAAGAGGATAAGGAATTTGAATACTTGCTGGAACAAGATTCAAGTTATCTAAAAGCGGTGTTCAAAGAAGTTAGTTCTCCTTATGCTGGACTTTTAGTTATCAACGAGATCTCAACTAATAATCTGGAGACTGGAGATTGGATCGAATTGTTTAATAATTCAGATGCTGCAATCAACTTAGAAGGCTTTTTTCTGTATGATGATAAAAATAGTTTTGCGCTGCCTGATGCAATTATAGGTGCAAGGGATTATCTGATCATTTGTCAAAATGAAACCAACTTTTTAAAGTCTTTTCCGCTCGCCTACAATACAATTGGAGATTTTAATTTTGGCTTGAATAAGCGCAAGGAACAACTTGCAGTATATGGCTCTGAAGGTGCATTGATCGATGAGTTTAAGTACAGCATTCCGGCTTTTGATACCTTGTTTACGCTTTCACTGCTTGATCCAAGTTTGAATAATCTTAGACAAAGCAACTGGGAGTTGGTTTATGATTCAGGATCACCCAATCAGGCGAACAATTCTGTTGTTCTTTCTAAGATTCAGGGTAAGCGAAATTTTTGGATTCGTTTTGGAGCATTTTTTGCAGTCATCATCATCGCAGTATGCTTACTTATCCTTCGCAAGAATAATTCGATCTAATCTTGCTCGTAAAGTTTATCAAAAAGTAAGGTGTGGAAATGATGGACATTTTGTTCCATAGAAGGGGAGTAGCGACCTCTATTATAGGTTTTGCCTTTAAGTCCTTGCTGTACAGATTCTACTACAGCCTCATCTTCAAGTTCAGTTTCATCCAATGCATTGACTTCAGGGTTGAAGTGAGCCTCAGGAAACTTATAAGATTTAAACTCGATGATCGTCTTTTCTTTACTTATTGGTCGTACAATGTTCAGTGATAATCCCCAAGGGTAGAAGTTGAGCATCATGTTTGGGAATACGAAGTAGTAATATGCGTATACCTTTTTTCCATAATCTGGACTATCTGGTGGAAGTTCAAAATAAGGTTCTCCCTCTTTTGCTATCCCTACTTGTAGGTTACAATAGGCATAGGTCTCGTAGAAATATTTATCAAATTCAATGGCATTATTTAAGGCTGGATGCACAAAAGGAATGTGAAAACCTTCTAGGTAGTTATCGCAGTATAAAGCCCAATGGGCCTGCACCGTGTAATCTTTAGAGCTAGACTCAACGTATTCGAGTTGATCTAGTGGGAGCCATGAAAGACGATCGAGAATAGGTTGGAAGACCGCTTCAAAGGAAATCTTTGGGTTCATGCTTGTGAAGAGCAGATTTGCAAATCGTTCTAAAGGGAAGTTCTTTAGATGATCCTTTTCTGTTGGAAAATCCTCCACATCATCGAAGCATGGCATACTTTTGAAAGATCCATCAAGTCGAAAACATCTACCATGATAACCACAACTGATCTGTCTATTTTGGGTTTTACTTTCTACAAGCATTTTTCCTCTATGGGTACAAACATTTGAAAGACACCTTTCTTGTCCTTGTTTGTCGGAGCTAATCAAGAGTGGTTCTTCAATGAAATAGGGCATATAGGAAAATGGATATTGAGTCATAGGTGCATCTATTTCGGATGCATCACAGGCGTACTGCCAGCTTGTTTCAAAGATCCTTTCCTTTGATTGCTCAAAGTAGGCATCTTCGGTATAGAAAGTTGCTGGAGGTGTGTGGGCCTTGCGAATATCCTTGTCAATTATGATCTTATCCATTGCTTCTTATTTCGATTTTAAAAATAGGCAAAAAAAAAGCGATAAACTCAAGGCTTATCGCTTTTTTAGGAATTGAACAATGAAGATTATTCAGGTTCGAATCCTAGAATGATGTTGAAGTTACCGTACCTAGAGAAGAAGTTATCTCCACTAACTTGTTGCTTATCAAAACCAACACCATAATCAAATCCAAGCATTCCGAACATTGGAAGGAATACACGAAGTCCCATACCTGCTGAACGCTTTAGATCAAAAGGATTGTAGGACTCAAAGTCCTGCCATGCATTACCTGCTTGTGCGAAGGCCATCAGATAGATCGTTGAACTTGGATTCAATGAAACTGGATACCTCAACTCCATAGTATACTTGCTGTATATTGGAGTAGCAGAAGTGTTTCCTCCGATCTGGTTAGCTTCTATATCGTTTACCTCATATCCTCTCATACTTACAATATCTGTACCATTGAAAGCACCAAGTTGTTGGTTGTTCAATCCATCACCACCCAGTTGGAATCGTTCGAATGGAGAGATACCATTGTCTTTATTATAGGCACCAATCATCCCAAGCTTTGCTTCTGTCTTAAGTGTAAGTTTACCAACAAGTGTAGTATACCATTCAGCTTTGAACTTCCACTTGTGATACTCTACCCAACGGTATTGCTCTGAAACTGGCAGATCGTTGATATCTGTTTTTCTAAACAAGGAGTATGGCAATGTAAACTGACCACTCAAGGTAAAGCTTGAACCTTCCATTGGGAATAATGGATTATTTATTGTACTACGTGCGATCGTTTGCGTGATGGAGAAGTTGTTGAAATTACCATCAGTAATTGGGTTACCATTTCTGTCTGAAAAGGCAGATACGCTCCAGTCGTCAAGTTTGATCGTCTGTATATTAATTGCTGTTGAGCTGATGAAGTTATCATCCGGGAATTTAAGACGCGTTCCTAAGCTCAAGGTTAGACCCGTAATTGAGAAGGTACTTGTAGGTGTAAAGTCTGTAAATCCAACGCCACGTGAGAATCTAGAGTGGAAGGCTGCAACTGTAAGTGCATTTGGTTTCTTACCACCTAGCCAAGGCTCCGTAAAGGATGCATTGTAGGACTGGAATAATCGACCATTTGTTTGTGCACGAATCGAAAGACGCTGTCCATCTCCTTGTGGTAATGGAGACCAGGTTTCCTTCTTGAAGATGTTTCTAACGGAAAAGTTGTTGAATGCTACACCGAGTGTACCAATTACTCCTCTACCGAATCCACCCCAACCAGCAGAAAGCTCTAATTGGTCAGATGGTTTTTCTTCTAAGGTATATTCAATATCCACTGTACCTCTTTGAGGATTTACCTTTGGGTTGATACCTAAGGCCTCTGGATTGAAATATCCTAAGTTTACGATTTCTCTTTGCGAACGAATAATATTTGAACGGCTGAATTTATCACCTGGAAGTGTTCTCAATTCTCTTCTTACAACGTGCTCGTGTGTTCTATCATTTCCTTTGATGATCACTTTGTCAATCGTTGCCTGAGGACCTTCAAATATTCTTAGTTCTAGATCCAAGGAGTCTCCAACGATAGCTACTTCAACAGGATCTACCTGGAAGAATAAGTATCCATTATCCATGTATAAAGAACTAACATCACGACCATCTTCACTGAATGAAAGTCGAGTCTGAAGAAGTTCTTCGTTATAGATATCTCCTTTTTGAATCTTAAGTCTTTGGAAAAGGGCATCATCTGGATAGATAGAGTTTCCTTTGAAGGTGATGTTTCTGAAGTAATATTTATTTCCTTCGTGTATGTTTAGATGCAGCATCAGCTGACCGTCTTCATTTCGCCACATAGAATCTGAAGTGATTCTAGCATCACGGAAGCCCAATGTATTATAATAGTTGATCAGGAATTTCTGATCTTCTAGATATAGATCTTCATCAAATTTTGAGGTTGAGAAGATCTGTTTTTTTCTTTTCGTTTCTTCAAACTGTTTCCTAAGCTTTTTGGAAGGGATGTTTGTATTTCCGGAGAAGGTAATATCCTGTATTTTTACACGATCCCCTTTTTCAACATCGAAACTCAAACGAACAGCATTTCTTCTGGTGGTGTCAATGATTTCCTGCACACCTACATTTATATCTAAATAACCTTTTTCGCGGTAGTAACTTTTGATAGCATTACTTGCGTTTGCTTTCATATCTTCTGTTACGATACCACCTTTTACAAGATATTTAGCAACCTCTTCATTTAATTCTTCTGCAGCTGTCTTTTTAACCCCCTTGATGTTATGCACTAGATATCGTGGTCTCTCATTGACAACGATCTCTAGGAATACTAGGTCACCTGCAATCTTTTCAATACGCAATTGAACTGAATCAAAAAGTCTTAGCTTGTAAAGTGATTTGATGGCTTTTCTAGTCTCAATTCCTGGAATAGCAACACGATCTCCAACCTTCAAACCACTAATGGATACAATGGCTTTTTCATCGCTAAACATAGAGCCAATTACTTTGATACCACCAATTTCGTAATCGGTTGGATCCGTGTAATCAACAACTTGCGCCTGGAGCTGAAGTGAGCAGGATAATAAGAATGAAATTATTCCAAAAACACTTAATCTAATCAAATAAGTCATAATAAATTATAAGGTTGGCAAATGCCTGTTTTTTTAAACACTGACGAATATCGCAATTTCTTTGCTTGTTCCCCTAATGAAATCCAATTAAATCAATTTGAAGTTCATATAGATATAGAGGCTTTAAAGTAAGCATTGGTTGTACTTCGTTCAAAATATTAGATCTGTTCGCTTGTTTTACCAAATCTGCGCTCTCTTGATTGAAAATCAAGGATTGCTTCAAATAGATTTTCTTTCCTAAAATCCGGCCAAAGCACAGGGGTAAAGAAGAGCTCAGAATAAGCTATTTCCCACAATAGAAAATTGCTAATTCGACTCTCTCCACTGGTTCGGATCAATAATTCCGGATCAGGAATATTTTTTGTAGATAAGGCAGATTCAAAATCTGACTCTGTAAGTTTCTTTGCTGTAAGTTCTTTACGCTCGACCTTATCTGCAATGGTTTTGACGGCTTGCATAATGTCCCATTTTGCACTGTAATTGAGTGCAAGAATCAAGCAGAGTCCATCATTATCCTGTGTGTCCTCAATAGCTTTAGCAAGTGCTCTTCTGCTCTTTGCAGGCAATGCATCACTGTTGCCAATGGTCTCCAGTCTTATGTTGTTTTTGTTCAGAACAGAAACTTCGGTCTTGATTGTTTCTACCAATAAGGCCATTAAAGCAGTTACTTCAAGTTTTGGTCTATTCCAATTTTCAGTAGAAAAGGCATAAAGTGTCAAGTATTTGATACCCAATTCAGCACAACCCTCAGTAACTTCTCGTACTGATTTAACACCACTTTTATGTCCGAAGACCCGTGGTTTACCTTGTCTTTTTGCCCATCTTCCATTGCCATCCATGATGATTGCAATATGATCTGGAATTCTTTCTATGTCTATTTGATCAATCAACACTATCCAATTGTGAAATTACACATCAGTTTTAGCTGTTTTTTTGAATAAAAAAGCCAAAAACTTCGTTAAAGTATACAAAATTAGGAAATTCCTTGTAATTGCTAAACTTGAACTTCCTTTGTTATCTTTTTCACTACAATTAAATTAAACCGACTGAATTCTATGCGATATTTCAATCAAATTTTACTCTTTGGATCTATTTTACTGGTATTCAATGCTTGTTCTGTAATAGAATGTGGCAATTCTTCTGAGGATCTTGTTGATAATTTTACTAATTTCGTTGACAATGTCGGAGACCTTAAATTAGACTATGAGTCTAAGCAGTGGGCAATCCACGATAAGCGCTTCGAACATTTTTTGGAGGATTGTTATGAGCACCATGAAGTGGATATGACGGGTAGAGAACGCCGCAGGTTTTGGGGTAAAGTCCTGAAATATGTTAAGCTCCGCTACGGAACGAGTGTTATTCGTCAATTGTTTACAAAAGAGGATTCAATGTCGATTGAGAACTTCTTCAAAGATGGCGCGCTAGATGATCTCAAGAAAAAGTTGAAAACAACCCCAAATTAAGAGAGAAAACAAAGTAAACCGATTTTATGCAAGACATCATTTTGGCATTCATTACCGCCTTTTCATTAACCTACTTTGCAGTTCCATCCATTATTCAAATTGCAAAAGAGAAAAACTTGGTCGATATTCCTGGAGGCAGGCATTCGCACAAGGAGATAACGCCTTCTCTTGGAGGGGTTGGTATCTTTGCCGGTTTTGTATTTTCTATGGTCTTGTGGTTAGACTATCAAAGTGTAGACGGGATACAATATCTGATCTGTTCCTTGTTGATTTTGTTTTTGGTCGGTCTACGGGATGATATCATTCCAATGAGTGCAAAGGTCAAGCTTTTCGCACAACTCCTTGCTGCATCGATCCTTGTCTTCAAATCTGGATACTACCTCGATAGTTTTTATGGACTCTTTGGAGTGGAGGAATTGACTAAGCCTGTTGCCTTTAGTTTTACCTTACTACTCTATATCTTTTTGATCAATGCCTTTAATTTAATTGATGGAATAAACGGGCTTTCTGGGAGTATTTCATTGATTATAAGTGGAGTGGCAGGTGTTTGGTTCTACTTAGTAGGCGATGTTTCCCTATCGTTGGTTTGTTTTGCATTGGCGGGATCTATTGTGGGTTTTTTGCGTTACAATATATTTGCTGCAACGATATTTATGGGGGATACAGGGTCCACAATACTTGGACTCATGTGTGGATTTATTTCTATAGAGATGATGGCAGTAAATGATATACTCCCCTTGAATGAGGTATATCGGATTGATTCGATACCTGCAGTGATTGTTGGCATATACATATTTCCGATCTTCGATACAATTCGGGTGTTTTTTATTCGAGTTTTGCGTGGAAACTCACCATTTAATCCAGACCGTAGGCATATACATCATATGTTAATCGATGTTGGCCTATCTCATTTTCAGGCAACTTCCCTATTGGTGGGGGTTAACTTTATTTTTATGTTCATCGTGTTTAGATTTCAGACGATTGGAGCTTTTTATTTAATGCTACTGATTTTTTCGTTAGCAGCAAGTCTTGCAATGATCCTGCATCGGGTGAATTTTAAGATGGGTAAAAAATCTAAGATAGACGATACAGAAGAGGAAGAAGCAATTGTCAATTAATACTATTTGGTATGCAGTTATTATGGATTTTTCTTGGAGGTGGTCTTGGTAGTGTTTGTCGTTATCTGGTCTCTAGGTTAGTTGGTGTAGATCAAGTCTTTCCATTTGCAACACTAAGTGCCAATTTCTTGGCAAGCTTTATGCTTGGACTTTTGTTTGGAATGGCAGGGAATGATATACTTTCTGAGCGACAGAAGTTGTTTTTTATGACAGGGTTTTGTGGTGGCTTTTCAACATTTTCAACATTTTCCTTGGATAATTTCAATATGCTAGATGCAGGTAACTTCCTCAGTTTTGGTCTTAATGTGTTACTCTCTGTAATCATCTGTCTTTGCGGAATATGGCTTGGATATAGAATCAGCGCATGAAAAAACCTGTTTCATTCGAAACAGGCATTTTAAGATTTGTGTTTGTAATTAGCTTAATGTACATCAATGATAATGATGGGGGTAATGTAGTTGATCATAGTAATAAGTATTGATTAAAGAATTAAAGTCAATCTAGGGGTCTTAACTCTCAATAATTAAAACCGGAAGATTAATATAATAAAAAAACCGGTACGTTTACAGCGTACCGGTTTTTGTTATCCTCATCAAAGGTGTTTATCAAGCTTTTACAACCTTTATGTATATGTTGATATCGTCTGGAAGGTCTACTGATTCTCCTTCATCAAGACCATCTACTATTTTTATTTCTGTAGCCAGTACTTCTGCAGCTACAAGATCTCCAAATTTTGAAATGGAATTTGTGACAGCTGCATTATCTTGTAGCTTTACAATGATCTTGTCTGTAACATTAAAGTCACTGCTCTTTCGGATATTCTGAATTCGATTGACCAACTCTCTTGCCATACCTTCAGCCTTAAGTTCGTCCGTTATCGTAATATCTAAAGCAGTAGTTATGTTTCCATCACTAGCAACTAGCCATCCTGGAATATCTGCTGTTACGATCTCAAAGTCAGCAAGACTTAGGTCATAGGTTCTATCTTCAATTTGAAGATCGTATTTGCCAGCCTGTTCGATAGCCGCTATTGTATCTTGGTCGAATTGGCTAATGATCTTGGATGCAGATCCCATATCTTTACCCAGTCTACGTCCTAGCGTTTTAAAGTTTGGCTTGATCTTCTTCTTCAGGACACCTGATGTGTCTGTAAGGTATTCTATAGACTTGATGTTTACTTCTGAAAGGATAAGGTCTGCTACTCCTTCCACTTGTGTTTTGAAGTTTTCGTCAAGAATAGGAATCATTACTTTTTGAAGTGGTTGCCTAACACGGATTTTTTCTTTCTTTCTGAGTGATAGAATTAAAGAAGAAATACGTTGTGCATATGCCATACGTTCTTCAAGTGCCTTGTCTATATTAGATTCTTCTGCCTCCGGATAATCTGTTAAGTGAACAGAAATGAAAGATTCTTTCTGGGTAGCCTCATTAAGGTTCTTGTATAGCCAATCTGCAAAGAATGGAGCAACAGGAGCCATCATCTTGGAAACAGCCAACAAACAATCATAAAGCGTCTGATAAGCCGCGATTTTATCTGTTGTTAGTTCTCCCTTCCAGAAACGTCTTCTACAAAGGCGAACATACCAGTTTGATAGATTATCATTTACGAATTCAAAGATTTTTCGAGTTGCTGTTGTTGCATCATAATCAGCATAACAAGCATCTACTTCTTTCTTCAGTGTATTCAACAGGGAGATGACCCAACGATCAATTTCAGGACGCTCATTTAGCGGCACCTGCTTTTGACTGTAATCGAATCCGTCTATATTGGCATACAGAGAGAAAAATCCGTAGGTATTGTAAAGAGTTCCAAAGAATTTTCTTCTGGTTTCGTTGATGCCCTCTAGGTCAAACTTGAGATTGTCCCAAGGTTGCGCATTGGAAATCATATACCAACGTGTAGCATCTGCGCCATATTTTTCTAGGGTCTCGAATGGGTTTACAGCATTGCCAAGACGTTTTGACATCTTACGGCCAACCTTGTCCTGAACCAAACCGTTGGATACTACATTTTTGTATGCTACAGAGTCAAATACCATTGTTCCGATAGCATGTAAAGTGTAGAACCAACCCCGAGTCTGATCTACACCCTCTGCAATAAAGTCTGCAGGGAAGTTACGCTCAAACTTTTCTTTATTTTCAAAAGGATAGTGCCACTGTGCGTAAGGCATAGATCCTGAGTCAAACCAAACATCAATCAGGTCCAATTCACGCTTCATGGCTGTGCCATCAGCATCTACAAGGATAACGTCATCAATGTAAGGCCTGTGAAGGTCTTGAGGAACATCTTGCGATAATCCTAAGGCTTTGTTTGCCTTTTCAATCTCTTGACCAAGTTCTTCTATTGATCCAATACAAATTTCTTGAGTTCCATCTTCATTTCTCCAGATAGGAAGGGGTATACCCCAATATCTAGATCTTGATAGGTTCCAGTCTTGAAGGTTTTCAAGCCATTTTCCAAAACGTCCCTCTCCGGTTGATTTTGGTTTCCAATTGATTGAATTATTTAATTCGGACATTCTTTCCTTCATGCTAGATGCACGCACAAACCAGCTATCCAGTGGATAGTAAAGGATTGGCTTATCCGTTCTCCAGCAGTGTGGATAGTTGTGGCTGTATTTTTGAACATTGAATGCTTTGTTCTCCTGCTTCAATTTGATGCTTATGTCTACATCGACATTCTGATAATCAGCTCCTTGATCTTTGTAGTCTTTGACATAACGACCTGCAAAGTCTGTAACGGAATCTACGAACTTACCTTGTCGGTCAACAAGTGTTAATGAGCCAATACCGTATTTATTAGCAACGAATTTATCATCAGCACCAAATGATGGGGCTATATGTACTATACCAGTACCATCTTCAGTGGACACGAAATCTCCAAGGATTACCTTGAAAGCCTCGCCATCTTCAGGTTGTACGTAAGGAAGCAGTTGTTCGTAGTCAACAAGCTCAAGTTGTTCACCTTTGAATTCTGCCTCAACGCGGAATGGAATATCTTTATCTGTTTCTTGGAAAGCATCAAAGTCGAGCGCTTCATGCTCTGGCTTAAACCATTTTCCGAGTAGATCTTTAGCAAGAATGATATTCACCTTAAGCTTGGTATAGGGATTGTAGGTTTTTACACGAACGTAGCTAATTTTTTTTCCTA
Source organism: Saprospiraceae bacterium (assembly GCA_029252685.1). Taxonomy (GTDB): domain Bacteria; phylum Bacteroidota; class Bacteroidia; order Chitinophagales; family Saprospiraceae; genus AM-2324. The sequence goes on from JAQXAY010000151.1 coordinate 11,869, forward strand.
CAGCCAGTGCTGTATTGGACGGTAAAGTCCATGGCGTGGTTGTCCATGCTATACAGTGAACATCTTCATTGTCTAATCCTTCAAATAGGAATTCAGATCTTTCGTTTCTCTTTATTTTAAACTGAGCAACAGCGGATACATCTTTAACATCCTTGTAGGTACCTGGTTGGTTCAGCTCGTGAGAACTCAATCCTGTACCTGCCGCCGGAGAAAAAGGTTGTATTGTGTAACCCTTATAGATAAGGTCCTTTTTGTATAATTCCTTTAAAAGGTACCATACAGACTCTATATATTCATTTTCATAAGTTACATAAGGAGCGTCAAGGTCAACCCAATATCCCATTTTAGTGGTAAGGTCGTCCCATTGATCCTTGTAACGCATTACGGTTTCTCTACATTTTGCATTATACTCTGCAATGCTGATTTTCTTGCCTATGTCTTCTTTTGTGATTCCAAGTTCCTTTTCCACACTCAATTCAATCGGAAGACCGTGGGTATCCCAACCGGCTTTACGATCCACACGCTTACCTTTCATAGTTTGGTAGCGACAGAAAAGGTCTTTTACAGTACGAGCGATCACATGGTGAATTCCAGGTTTTCCGTTCGCTGATGGAGGTCCTTCATAAAATACAAAGCTATTTGAAGGATCTCTTTGTTCCATACTTTTATCAAAGACCTTCTGCTCTTCCCAAAATGCTAACATCTCTTTGTCTATGGCAGAAAGATCTAAACTCTTATACTCCTTATACATCGTACTGTCCTTAACTTGTAAACTTTAGAAAAAATAGACTTTTTAAACTAAGTAGCAAAGATACTATTCTGACAGAAAAAACTACTTTAGAGGGACCCAAATTTGAATTTTATATGCTTTCCGACTAATTAACGGAAATAAAATTTTTAAAAAAATGGGTTTAAGACTAAATTGCGTGTCCGCTCTGCCAAATTAGCTATTACAATAAAAGAAGCTTCATGAATTTATTATGGGGAATTGACCTCGGTGGTACGAAGGTTGAATGTGCTGTGTTAGATGCCGATAATGATTATAAAGAGGTAGCGAGAGATCGAATTCCTGCTAATCATGCGGAAGGTTATGATATACTTTTGCAAAATATCAAGCAATTGATATCGAATATATCCCAATCTATAGGTAGTAAGCCCGCTAAGGTAGGGATTGGTACGCCAGGTATTATAGATGAGCAGAGTGGTCTAATGATCAACTGCCACAATACATGTTTGTTGAATAAGCCCTTTAAGAAGGATTTATCTAGTCTCTTAGGTATAGATGTGCGTGTTGCGAATGATGCAAATTGCTTTGCTCTTGCTGAGGCGAATCTGGGTGCTGCTAAAGATCTTAGTGATACTCGAATGGTGTTTGGCGTTATCTTAGGTACTGGCGTCGGAGGAGGTTTAGTATTAGATGGTAAGGTCTGGAATGGTAGGAATAGAATTGCTGCAGAGTTTGGCCATACAATCATCTCGGATGAGAATGAATGTTATTGCGGTAGAACTGGTTGCATCGAGACTTTTATCGCTGGGCCTTCTTTGGAAAAATATTACGAGTCAAAAGCAGGCGAATTCAAAAAACTAAAATATATCATCGAACTTGCACGCAACAAGAGCGATGCTATAGCAGTTGAGACGGTAGACAGACTTATCCATTATTTTGCAAAGGCAATGGGTAATATCATCAATATGCTTGACCCTGATGTTATCGTGATCGGTGGCGGATTGGCAAATATAGATGAGTTATATGCTGAAGGTCTTGAACGCGTTAAAGACGAAATTTTTATGGACGAAGTTCGTACACCGATACTTAGGCCCAAGTTGGGAGGAAGTGCAGGTGTATATGGTGCTGCGTTCTTATAAACCAATATTATGATTGAAGCCCGGTCTTTAGAGTATACCTATTCCGGTGGAGTAAGACTTAGTTATCCGGATATTTCTTGTCAAAGGGGAACATCTTGTTTGCTTTTAGGAGCATCGGGTAGTGGTAAAACTACTTTGCTGCATATGCTTGCGGGTATCTTAAGTCCATCTAAGGGTTCCATACATTTTGATGGAAAGGATGTTGTTCAGTTTTCAAAGACCGAGATGAATAGTTTTAGAGGTAAGGAAATTGGAATTGTATTTCAGCGACCTCATTTTGTTCATGCACTTACTGTGATTGAAAACCTTTGTTTGGCTCAGCGATTGGCTGGGCTGCCTGTTGATAAGGGGCAGGCATTAAATTTGCTTACCCGATTGAATATAGCTGAAAAAGCTAGCGTATCTGTAAAAGCATTGAGTCAGGGCGAGAAGCAGCGTGTTGCTATCGCAAGGGCCTTGATCAATAGCCCAAGTCTGATTTTAGCCGATGAACCTACTTCTGCTTTGGATGATGCCAATGCAAAAGAAGTCCTCACACTTTTGGAGGATGTTTCCAAAGAGTCTAATGCCAGCTTGTTGATTGTAACACACGATAATCGATTAACAGATGTGGTCAAAAATCAGATTACATTGGATATTCAAGCAGTTAAAACAGAGCGGTCATGAAAGGATTGAATAACTTTTTTTACTTCTTCTTTTCCTTTACATGGAAAAATCTATTCAGTAGACCGCTGAATCTTCTCTTGAATCTTGTCCTTTTTGCTTTGGGTGTGGGGCTTATTTCCCTCCTGCTGTTGATCAATACTCAGGTAACTGAGAAAATGGAAAATAATTTTGCAGGGATTGATCTTGTAATCGGAGCAAAAGGTTCACCCTTGCAGATGGTACTCTGCAATATGTATCATATCGATCCGCCAACAGGAAATATCTCTACAGAAAATGCAAGGCCATTTTTAAATCCAGACAATCCTTTGATTGGAAAAGCAGTACCCCTTTCGATAGGAGATAATTATAAGGGCTTCAGAATCGTAGGTACGAACGATGAGATTATTGACCTCTATGAGGCAGAGTTCGACATGGGAACAATGTGGAATGGAGGAACCGAGGTAGTTATCGGTAGTCGAACTGCTGAAGATACAGGTCTTAAATTGGGAGACCGCTTCAAATCTTCACACGGACTATCTAATGATATCGGTATGGAGCACGATGATGCAGCAGATTTTGTTGTTGTCGGCATCCTTAAGAAAACAAACTCTGTAATTGATCAACTTATTCTTTGTGACACACGTGCTGTTTGGGCTGTCCATGACCACGATCATAGCGCAGAAGAAGATCACAAAGGGCATGACCACGATGAGCATGATCATGAAGGACATGACCACGAGGGACACGACCACGAAGGGCATAATCATGAAGGTCACGATCATGAAGGACATGATCACGAAGGACATGATCATACTAAAAAGATAGCGGAGAAACCATTTTGGGAGGAAGATGGTCAAGAAATAACAGCCTTACTTGTGCAGTTCAGGAATAGAAAGAATTTTAGAGCATTGAATCTAGGCCGTAATATCAATGAAAATACAGACCTTATGGCTGCCAATCCAGCTTATGAGGTACTTAAACTTCAAGGCAACATAGGAATAGGAGTTGATATGATGCGGATTATCGCAATGATCATTGTGTTTGTATCGGCACTTAGTGTTTTCTTTTCTTTAGTGAATTCATTGAAGGAACGTAAGTATGAATTGGCTTTAATGCGAAGCATGGGTGCTAGTCGATTACTCGTTTTTGGGCTTATCATGATAGAGGGTGCTTTTATAGCGCTTTTGGGATATGGTGTAGGCCTTTTATTGAGTCATGGTGGCATGAGTGTTTTTGCAGACATGCTTGAAGCAGAATATCGATATGGATTTGAAGCCTGGAGATTCCTGAAAGAAGAAGCTTACATGCTTTTTGCCGTGATTCTGATCGGTTTAGTTGCTGCTGTGGTTCCTGCAATTATGGCCAGCACCTCGGATATATCAACCACATTGTCAGAAGAATAGACCTTTTTGTCAAAAAAAGTGTTAATAAAATCCAATTGATTGTATCTTTTAATATGATAAAAAATAGTTATCTCGTTATACTATTCCTGTTTGCATTCTCAGGACTTAGTGCCCAAAGTACATGGGGACAGCTCTCTTTGATTCGATTCGAAATGCAGGAAGATCCCTATGGAGAAATGCAATATACCCCGGGAAAATTTTCAGAGATGATACAGAAGCTCGATGGTACTGAAATTGAATTACCTGGCTTTATTGTACCTTTGGAGGGGAAGAAAAAACAAAAACAGTTATTCTTTTCGTTATACCCATACGCAAATTGCTTCTTTTGTGGCAATGCAGGGCCAGAGACAGTCATTGAAGTTCAAATGGATGCCGATGAATATCTGGAGTATACAGATCAACAGATAAATTTGAGTGGAATTTTTAAATTTACACCTGGGAATATGGAGTCTGTAATGTTTAAATTAGAGCAAGCTAAATTAGTTGAATAATGAAAAAATGTATGACCAAAATATTCTTTTTAGGAGGCTTTTTGATTCTCGGGAATGTATTGTTAGGTCAGACGGATGCTAGTGAAGAGCGTGAGCTTCAAGCTGCTCAGATGTGGTATAAGTTATCTAAGATTACCTTCAAAAAAGTATACGACGAATTTCAAGGATTCAAGGTGGATGTACCAGTGTTTAGCGAAGGAGTTAAACAATGGGATGGTCAAGAAATAGAGATTAGAGGATACATAGTGCCTTCACAGGGTTATGAAGGTCAGACAGAATTTTTCTTATCTGCTTATCCATACAATATGTGTTTTTTCTGTGGAGGAGCAGGTCCAGAGACCATTATGGAGGTGTATACAAAAGAGGAGATTGATTACACCGCTGAAGCAGTTATAGTAAAAGGAGTTTTGCGTTTAAATGACACAGACATCAATAGGCTGATATATGCTTTAGAGGATGTTGAGTTAGTTGAGTTTTAGATTATGAATAAAGAGGACACTACACTAGAAAAATTATTACTGACTGTTCCTAAAAAGGAGCGGGAACGTATCAATAGTATTAACTGGACAAAACAGCGCTTGCTTGACGGTATTCAGGAAGCTAAGGACAATATGAAATACGATCTACAATTTGGGATTCCTTGGATCCTGATGTATGGATTTTCTCATTTCACCTTTGGCCTTACTCCTTTAACAATCACAGTGCTAGTGCTCGGCTTCGGTTATTTTTTATTCGTAATGGCAAGAAGGGGTTCTTATGGCCTGAATAGGCGGAAGAGAAAGATCTTCGAACACCTCTTGACTTTAAGAGATGATGATGGACACAAACAAGTATAAAAAATCCTTTTCTGAGCCTAAATTATGGGGTAAAATAGCCCGCTTTGGGAAGCAAATAGGAAGCAAAGGTGTTTACTCAGTTTTGCTATTGTACTTTGCATATAAACGAACAGACACTCCAAGATGGGCAAAGAATATTATTATAGGGGTAGTTGGATATTTTATATCTCCAATTGATCTAATCCCCGATCTTACTCCTTTCATAGGGTACACAGATGATCTCAAGCTTCTCGCCGTTGCAGTTGGCACCTTAGCAGCCTATATCAATCCAGCCGTCAAAATTCAAGCCAGAGAAAAATTAGAATCTTGGAATCTCGATGTTGAAGGGAATGTAAATCTTAGGATTCAATAATTGGCTGCCTATGAGATATGATACAATAGCACCTATATTTTTTAAGAAGAATCGAGCACAATTACTCGAGAATTTAGAGGCGGGTGCTATGGTATTTATGCTGGGCAACACCAACGTTCCAAAAGCAAAAGATATCGTATATCCATTTTTGCAGAGACCTGATTTTTTCTACATGACTGGTGTTGATCTTCCAGATTGTGCTTATCTATTACTTCTGGATGATCAAAAGAAAATAAAGGAAGAGATCCTGTTTTTACCAGGGGAAACCTCCTTATATCACATCTGGACTGGAAGGATGGACTTTATCAACTCAATACTTCAGCAAAAACAATTTTTGAGTTATTCTTCTATGGATAAGATTCAGCTGAGCCTGCAAAGGTTTGCGAGTCAAGCTACTCAAATTCATACTAGTTTCCCGAATGATCCAGTACAGGTAAGTCTTTTATCTCTTGATTCATTTGCTAAGTTATTAGACTCCGAACCGATTTTTTCATTGGATAAGCGAATTGAAAAATTTCGTTGTATCAAATCTCCTTTAGAGCAGGCATTGATCCGGCGGGCAGTTGGTATTACAAATGCCGGACTACGGGCGGTAATACCTAAGATCAGACCTGGTGTAAAAGAATATGAACTTGAGGCTCAATTGAATTATACCTTTGCTGTGGAGCAGGCTAGTGGCTTTGCTTATCCGCCTATTATTGCTAGTGGAATCCGTAGCAATATTTTGCATTATGATGTGAATAATGCCACATGTAAGGATGGTGATTTATTGCTCATGGACGTGGGTGCAAGTTATGCGAATTACAATTCAGATATCACACGTGTTTTTCCTGTGAATGGGCGGTTTACTCCTCGACAACGTAAGGTTTATATTCAAGTTTTGAATACTTTGAAAACCTTAGAAGGTATCATTAAGCCTGGTCTGGCTTGGAGTGATCTTGAACTAGTTTTGAAGGAACTTATAGAAGAGAGCCTGCAGGAACTTGGCTTGATAGATAAAAATGATCTTAGGCATCAAGATGCGAATCAGCCTCTGTATAAAAAGTTTATGGTCCACAGTCTTGGCCATCATCTCGGTTTAGATGTCCACGATAATAAATCCGATTCAGAGTTTTTCTCAAAAGGAATGGTCCTTGCTTTAGAGCCTGCAATATATCTACCGAAGGAGGGTTTTGGAATTCGCTTGGAGAATGATATTCTGATTACAGAATCAGGCGCAACAGTTCTTTCCGCCTCTATTCCTATTGAACCAGATGAGATAGAGGAACTTATGGGTGCATAAAAAAAGACTGACCAAATGAATGGCCAGTCTTTTTTTATTTTCCTAAATAAAAGGTGTGTTAAGCACCTTCAACTCCTTGTACAAGAAGGGCAACAACATTGTTGTTTACTTCAATGAAACCCTTTGTTATGGTGAAGTCCATTTTCTGACCATCGGTCTTAGTGATACTTACTTGCCCAGCGCCTAGTGATGAAACTATGGCTGCGTGGTTTTCTAGTATCTGAAACATTCCACTTGTACCGGGTACTATTACAGATGATATTGTACCATCAAATATTTCCTTGTCCGGAGTTAATACAGATATATTCATATCAGTGATATTCGGATTTTCAATTATGCGTTAGCAGCTTCTGCTAACAATTTCTTACCAGCTTCGATTACCTCGTCGATATTACCTTTCAGGTTAAATGCTGCCTCTGGGTACTGATCAACCTCTCCGTTAAGGATCATTTTGAATCCACGGATTGTTTCTTCGATAGGTACTAAAACACCTTCGATACCTGTAAACTGAGTCGCTACATGGAACGGCTGAGAAAGGAATCTTTGGATACGACGTGCACGGTGTACAGCTGTCTTATCTTCTTCTGAAAGTTCTTCCATACCTAGGATGGCAATAATATCCTGAAGCTCATTGTAGCGCTGAAGAATATTGATTACATCCTGTGCCATCTGATAGTGCTCTTCACCGATGATGTCTGGATCAAGGATACGAGAAGTTGAATCTAGTGGATCTACCGCTGGGTAAATACCAATAGCTGCCAACTTACGAGAAAGTACCGTTGTTGCATCAAGGTGCGCAAATGTTGTCGCTGGAGCTGGATCCGTTAAATCATCCGCAGGTACGTATACCGCTTGTACAGATGTAATAGAACCACGCTTCGTCGATGTAATACGCTCCTGCATCAGACCCATTTCCGTTGCCAGTGTAGGTTGGTAACCTACCGCTGAAGGCATACGTCCAAGAAGTGCTGATACCTCAGAACCTGCCTGAGTGAATCGGAAGATATTATCAATAAAGAATAGGATATCACGACCGCCATTAGGATCTGAAAGATCACCATCACGGTAGTATTCAGCAATAGTAAGTCCTGAAAGTGCTACACGTGCACGTGCACCTGGAGGCTCATTCATCTGACCGAACACAAGCGTTGCTTGTGAATCTACTAATGCAGCTTTATCAACTTTTGATAGATCCCAGCCACCTTCTTCCATAGAATGAAGGAAACCTTCGCCATACTTAATTACGTTTGCTTCAAGCATCTCACGAAGAAGGTCATTTCCTTCACGTGTACGCTCACCAACACCTGCAAATACTGAAATACCTTCGTATCCCTTTGCAATGTTGTTAATCAATTCCATGATCAATACAGTCTTACCTACACCTGCACCACCGAAAAGACCAATCTTACCACCTTTCATGTAAGGCTCAATAAGGTCAATTACTTTGATACCTGTGAAAAGTACCTCTTTCTGAGTGGTTAAGTTCTCATAGGTTGGAGGAGCAGAGTGGATTGGTCTTGGAGCTAAATTGTTTTCAATTTGTCCGATACCGTCAATTGCTTGACCTACCACATTGAACAGACGGCCACGAATTTCATCACCTACTGGCATTGAAATAGGAGCACCTGTGTCAGTTACTTCTTCACCCCTTACTAGACCTTCCGTAGAATCCATCGAGATTGCTCTCACTGATGATTCACCAAGGTGTTGTTGAACTTCTAGTATAAGTGTTTCACCATTCTTTCTGTTGATGGTTAATGCACTGAAAATTTCTGGTAATTTAGACCCTTCACCGTCAAAACTTACGTCCACAACTGGTCCGATTACTTGCTTTACGCGACCGATATTTGCCATAATCCTAAATACTATATTAATTGATTATTGGATTCTCAAAATTCGGCTCAAAGGTAAGTAAATTGTAACATATTGCAAGGCTTTTTTGTAAAAAATTTAATTGGTTTTCAAGTGTTTATAATTTCAACATTTTGGCTTAGAGAATCTTAGAAGATTGTTTGGTTTTTAGGGTTGTTTACCTATTAATTGTTGGCGTAGTCAAGTGCCTTTAAAATTATTGAACAAGCCTTTTCGATTTCTTTTTTTGTGATAATTAGTGGAGGAGCGATGCGAACGGACTCAGTATTGAATAAAAACCAGTCGACAATAAGGCCATTTTTGAGGCAAAAATCAATGACCTTTTGGACTCGATCAAAACTGTCTAATTCCATGGCCATCAGAAGCCCTGCAGATCTAAAATCCTTGATAAGAGGATGCTTTAGTAAGGTCCTGAAATGCGTCTCTTTTTCTTTAACTCCCTCAACTAATTTTTCATCTAGGATAGTTTTCAGGCAGGCAACTGCTGCTGCACAATTCACAGGGTGTCCTCCAAAAGTAGTGATATGTCCTAGGATTGGATCTTCAGACAGCGCACGCATATTCTCTTGGCTGCTTATGAATGCACCAATTGGCATGCCGCCACCCATTCCTTTTGCCAATAATAGGATATCGGGGATAACATTGTATTGCTCAAAGGCCCATAGGCTTCCGGTTCTTCCATAGCCAGCTTGAATTTCATCGAAGATCAAAAGAGCACCAACTTCGGTGCAGCGCTCTCGGACTGCTCTTAAGTAGCAGGCCTCTGGTTTTCTTACGCCCCATTCTCCCTGCACAGTTTCAATTATAACTGCTGCGGTTTTTTCTGTGATAGTAGACAAGTCCTCAAATACATTATACTCAATGTGCGCTATACCAGGAAGTAATGGATAAAATGCTCGGGTATAATCCGTTGGGTTCATCAAGGAAGCTGCACCTTGAGTAGAACCGTGGTAGGCCTTTTTACAGGCAACAATCTCTGCTCGTCCTGTTTTGCGCTTTGCAAGCTTCATAGCACCTTCGGTGGCTTCACTTCCAGAGTTTACATAATAAACACTATTGAGTTGTTCTGGTAGTTGCGCTGTCAGTAAAGTCGCTAATTCTACTTGTGGGGCAAGTACATATTCCCCATAAACCATGGTATGCAGGTATTTGTCTAACTGTTCTTTAATTGCTTGGATCACGGCTGGATGCCTGTGTCCAATGTTCGAAACACCAATTCCAGAGATGAGATCCATCATCTTTGTACCATCAGGTTTTATAAGATAAACACCTTCTGAAGTCTCTATTTCCAACATCAATGGAAAAGAACTTGTAGGTGCCATATGTTTTAAGAAGAGTTGTCTAGTATTTAGCATGAAGCGAAATTAAGCATAAAAAATCAGTCAATTTTAACTTGTCGGACAACATTAATTTGGTTAATTACGTATTTTTAATGAATCCTTATCAAAAATAGATGTTTTCAAGGCATATATATCTTAGATTTGCTATCCACAAAATATCTTGCTTATTAAGGAATAAAGCGATTTTATTGTAAAGTTTATGTTGAACCTATCCAAAACAATTCTGCTCTTTTTAGCAGGCCTTACTATTATTTCGTGTCAGGTGGATACGAAAAGAAAGAATGATTATTCCATTCAGGGTGTTGATGTTTCCCACTACCAAAAGCAGGTAGACTGGAACTTAGTTGCTGGACAAAACATAAGCTTTGCCTTCATTAAATCCACAGAAGGCTTAGAATTTAAGGATACCATGTTTAATAAAAACTGGTCCTTTTCCAAAAAGGCCAATATGGTCCGTGGTGCTTACCATTTCTTTCGACCAACCTTAGATGTAAAGACACAGTTTGAGAATTATAAAGATCATACTAACCTTATGGTTGGGGATATGCCTCCAATCCTCGATGTAGAAGTTTATGATGGAGTATCAGATGATTCATTGACAGCAAGGGTACAGCGTTGGTTGACCTTGGCAGAGGATTATTATCAGGTAAAACCTGTATTGTACACCTATCAGAAGTTCTTCAATAAAACATTGCAAGGCAAATTCAATACCTATCCACTTTGGATAGCAAGATATAATAGATTCTTTGAACCGAATCTGGTCAATTCAGAATGGAAATTTTGGCAGTATGGAAACAAGGGTAATCTAGATGGGGTAGAAGGATATATTGACTTCAATGTATTCAGTGGAAGTATGGAGGAGTTGAAAGGTATGACCATACAATCCAACTATGAGCAGGAAGCAATTGAATTGATTGCTCCTTAGTTTGACTGAAAATATAGAATCATGTATCGACCTCTGCTCATCCTCTTCTTAGTATGTGTTTCCTGTTCTAAAAGTTTACAAGCTCAACAGGCCTTGAACCAACAAGAATTATTGGATAGTATCCATATCTTGGATGAGATACTTCAGCATGCGGAAGATGTTAATGATGATATCGAAGCAGCAAATCGTTATATCAACCTGGTCGAACAACTATCCAAATTATATGCAAGCTGTCAACAAGTTCCTGAACTCTTATTTAGGGCGGGAGATGTGAGCGTAGGCTTGGCTACTTATGATCGGTCCCTACAACTTTGGGAACAGCTGATCATACAATATCCAGCTCATGCATTAAACCCTAGAGCCTTGTTCTTTCAGGGTTTTGTATTAGACACTAAAATGGGTCAAGATGCCTTGGCAAAGACAAAATATGAATCCTTTATAAATAAGTATCCAAGGCATGAATTAAATGCCAATGCCAGCTTGTTATTGAGTCAGTTGGGACAGAGTGATATGGATCTTTTAAAGCAATTTAAAACGGACAATAAGCAACGATAGTTATGAGAATAATATTGATGATAAGCCTGTGGGTCGGTCTACAAATACCAATGTTTGCAGGAATAAATTTTTTTGAAGGGAGCTACGAAGAGGCCCTTGCGCTTGCGAAGGAAGAACGTAAGATTATATTTATCGATGCTTATGCTTCTTGGTGTGGTCCTTGTAAAGTGATGGCAAAGAATGTATTTACACAGCAGGAGGTTGGGGATTACTATAATTCCAATTTTATAAACTTGAAACTGGATATGGAAAAAAAGGAGGCAACAGCATTCAAGCGTTCCTTCTCCGTATCAGCATATCCTACACTCTTTTTTATAGATGGTGAAGAAAATCTAGTCCACAAGATTGTTGGTGGTCAGAACGGAGCTGGTTTGATCGGTGCGGGTGAATTGGCAATGTCCAAGTTTGATGTTTCAACAGACTATGCTGCAGACTACGAAGCTGGGGAGAGAGACCCTGCGTTTATCTATGAATACGTGAAGGCACTGAATGCTTCCAATAAGAATTCATTGCCAATTTCTAATAAGTATTTGATCACGCAGAAAGACCTAAGTACGGACTTCAATCTCTCCTTTATCTATGAGGCAAATGTAGCCTGTGATTCCAGGATTTTTAGCTTGTTTGAAAAGCATAAAGATCAACTGGTTGCTATGTATGGCAAAGATGCTGTACAAAAGAAAATAAAGTCGGCTTGCACAAATACGATGAAAAAGGCCTTAGAATATGACTCTCAAGATCTATTGGAGGAGGCCCATGAAAAGTATGCAAGGCATGCGCCTAAAAAGGATGCCCTGCGTTTTGAGTTGGAGTCTTCTATTCGATTTGAGCGCGACAGAGATGCCTACGAAAAGATGCTGAGCCTTATCAAAAAACTCAATAAATCTTGCTTAAAGGAGGACGCTAAAGCAAAGATTAAGTGGTCCAAAGAGTTGGATGTGTATGCACACGATTTTAGAGATTTTGAAGATTATGCACTCAAACTAGCAGAGGAGGCCGTAGAATTGGAAGAAAGTCTATCCAATTGGCAACACTATTATGATTTACTCGTTACCTACAATGAATACAGTGCAAACTCGAGCTATACAAAAAGGATCCAGGAGGTCGAGCTCATATTGGATGCTTTAAATCAGTAGTAGATCACTACTTTAATACTTACTATAAATGAAAAACTATTTAATTATTCTTTTCTGCTTTTTAGGCGTTCAGCTAATTGGACAATCTCAAATCTCCTTTGTAGAAGGAACTTGGGAAGAGGTCCTCGAAAAGGCTAAAGAAGAAAATAAAATCATATTTGTTGATGTATATGCTACCTGGTGCGGCCCTTGTAAGATGATGGCAAAGGAAGTGTTCACACAGCAGAAAGTTGCTGATTTTCACAATGCAACGTTCATTAATGCAAAATTTGATGCAGATACAGAAATAGGTGGTGCCGTAGCTAATCAGTTTGAAGTTAGTGCTTTGCCTACCTTCTTATATGTTGATGCATCTGGCGAGTTAGTGTCTAAGACGCTAGGCTACCAAGAGGCAGATCTTTTTTTGGAAAATGGACGCAAAGCTTCTGTAATAGCAACTGACTTCGCAGAATACCAAGTCAAGTATGAAGCTGGTGATCGTTCTCCAGAATTTATGGCGAAGTATTTGGATCTCTTAAACACAAAAGGTGAAACGGATGCCTGTAGAGGCATTCTGGGTGAAATGATTGCTACGGATGATTCTTGGAAGACTGCTGAGATTATGGATGTCTATGTTTCCATCATGGAACCTGCTGATTATGATGATCTTTTTGTTTTCTTCCTGAATAACCAAAAGGATTTCAAGGCATTTGTGGATAAAGATCGCATGGAATCTGTGATTGCAAACTACGTAGTCAATAAGACCTATGAGACCGCTACAGATATGAAGGATATGGCTGAACAGGCAGAGGTCTTGTTCAACAAATATATCCCGGAAAATGCGACTAAGTTTAGCTCCTTCGTTTGGATCTCTTATTATGAATCTGAAGAGGACTGGGATAACTACATCATTCATGTGGATAAGTACCTGAATGCAGCGGAAGCCAATGAATATGAATTGAATGCTTTTGCTTGGAATATCTATATGAATGTAGATAATTCAGCTTATTTAGAGAAGGGCCTTGAAATGGCACTTCAGTCTGTTGAAATAGAAGCGCAATTTGCAAATACAGACACAGTCGCTGCACTTTATTACAAATTGGGTAATAAAAAGAAAGCAAAAAAATATGCCAGAATTGCTATTGATATGGGTGTCGAAGAAGGCGCTGATGTCAGCGAAACAGAAGCACTGCTGGATAAGATTTCAGCGATGTAATAAAAAAGGCGACTGCACAGCAGTCGCCTTTTTTTATAGTTTCCAATCCAGCTTAAGCCAAACTGGGCAATGGTCTGAATGCACAGCATCGTTGTATTGGCCGGCATCTATAATCTTATCTTTTAGAGGATCTGAAACCGATTGATAATCAATCCGCCAGCCTTTATTGTTCTTTCGAGCTCCTGCTCTGTAAGACCACCAAGAATACTCTACCTTTTCAGGATGCTTAGAGCGGAAGGCATCCGTGAATCCGGAGTCAAACCACTGGCTCATCCATTCGCGTTCTTCTGGCAAGAATCCCGAAGTTTTTTTGTTGCTTTTTGGATTGTGGATATCCATCTCTGTATGGGCGATATTATAATCTCCTACAATGATTAGATTTGGTCGTTCCTTTTTTAGTTGATTGATCCAATTCTGGAAATCTGCTAGAAATTCCATCTTCACCGTTTGACGAATATCGCCAGAGGTTCCGGATGGGAAATAGCAGTTTAAGATGGTCAGATCTCCAAAGTCTGTTCGGATGACACGACCTTCTTTGTCATAGGCTTCTATGCCGCATCCTTCGACAACTAAATCAGGGGCTTTCTTAGCAAAGGTAACCACGCCGGAGTAGCCTTTTTTCTCCGCAGAGTGCCAATAGTCCTTGAATCCTCTGGCTTCAAATTCAGAGACATCTACCTGTTCTTGTTGTGCCTTACTTTCCTGAATACAGAATACATCAACGTCTACGCTGTCCAACCAATTCAGGAGTTCTTTTTTTTGTGCGGCACGAATGCCGTTCACATTATATGATATAATATCCAATGCCTTATTTTTTTAGAAACTTACAAACAAAAAATTGAATATAAAAGGAACAGCTTAATCCCTTTTCCAGTTCAAAGAAATTCCTTGACCTGTTCTTTTTTGTGCGAGAATAGATAGGCCGATCTCGTCTAACACTAAAACCCTTGGATAACCGCCAGTTACTTGGCAGTCCGCCGTTGCTATTAGTAATTGCCCTGCTGGGGTCAATTGGATGGTTCCGGGTATGACAGCAGAGCTAAACATATTGCTGTTCGGTGTCTCTATATCACTATCAATGCGATAGCCCATCCGGTTATTTGGGCCTATAGTCATTCTGGTATTGATGAGTTTATGCTCTTGTTTATGTACCAAATCCCATTCCGGTCCTTTGACCACCCAGAGGGATTCTTTGTGCAGAAAGATGCTTGAGCGTATTCTGGATTGTTTTACTGGCTTCAGCTGTTCCAGTTCACTGTATTCTAGCTCATCTTCAGCGGAAAGGAAACTTTTAGGGCTTATGGGGTAGTAAAAACTTTTGCTGCCCAGATATTCTGGACTATGAAAACCATGCTTGATTGCGAGGTAGCAACGCATGCCTTTTTTGCAGTTTCCAATCCTCAGAATATCTCCTGCTTCAATATTGATTGGCTTGTTTGTTGACTCGGGATCTTCGTTGAGGAATAGATCGACCTCTGCTCCAGTCACACAGATGGTAGTTGGCGCATCAAAACATAATGTAGGTCCATTGACTGTACATTCGAGTACTGCAGCACCTTCAAAATTGTTTAAAATGGAATTTGCCATTCGAAAAGAAATACCATCCATAGGGCCCGAAATCGGAACTCCAGAGGACTGAAAGGACCTCCTTCCTAGGTCAATGACAGCGGTACTAAAGCCGGGCTCCATTACATTAATTATTGCCATAGACATTTGTGTTTTTCAAAGGCATCATACCTAATTCTACAAGGTCTTTTAGTTTTGCATAATGATCCATCGTGATGGGTTTAAAACTAATCCTATCCCCGATAGATGCAAACAGTGGGTTGTCTTTATTCACATCAAAAAAGCGTATTGGAGATTTACCTATTACACACCAACCTCCTGGGCTATCCTGTGGATAAATACCCAACTGCTGCGCACCGACAGCAAGTGATCCTTTTAACGTCGTCCTGTTTGGTACTTTTTTGCGTTGTATGGCCATCTCCTCTGGAAGTCCAGCTAAGTAGCAAAAACCCGGTTGGAATCCATAGAAGCCAAGTGTGAATTCTAGGTCACAGATTCTCTTTTGGTATTTCATAACCTTGCTAAGATCTCCTTCAAAGTGTTCGATGAGGTCCTGTGCAAAGATTGGATCTAAGCAGATGGGTATCTCCCAATGCTTTGGATATATGAGTTGATTCAAGTAGCTACGGTCACTCAATATCTGTTCAATCTTTATCTGAATCTTGCCGAGCTTGATTGGTTTCTTAAAATGAATGCACAGTGAATTGAATGAGATGACAATATCAAATATCTTATGTTGTAGTTTTTGTTTGAGATAACTCTGGAATTTGATCAATTCGTGCAGCTCCTTCTGTTGGTTGAGAACAGGGAATTCAATAAGTAATGAACAGTCGCCAAAGGCTTTATATGTCAGTTTGTGATTATGCAAGGTCAATATTGTTTTCCTTTAAAAATCTGTTGAGACTGGAAGCAAATATTAAGGCATTGGGGCTATCTCCATGCAGGCATAGGGTTTGTACATGCATTGGAATTTTTTTACCATCAAAGGTTTCTACCTCTTTATTGACGGCAATATCGAAAACCTGTTTACAAAGATCTTCTACCTCAGTGATCAAGGCGTAGGATTCTTTTCTACTGGTCAGGCTACCATCTTGTTGATATCGTCTGTCCGCAAATCCTTCGTATTTGATCTCAAAGCCGTAAAGTGGGGCTATTTTCCCCAATTGACTGCCCGGTTGACAAAAGATATGTAAATCTTTTTGGAATTCCTCTACGAGTTCTACAAAGGCTACACAAAGATCTACATTTGAGTACAGATCATTGTATAAGGCTCCATGGGGTTTTATGTGAGACACTTTTGCGTTTAGTTGTTCCGCAATACCAAAGAATTGTGAGAGTTGATCGCGTAATGCATCCTTGAAGGCTTGGTCGGAGAGCTTCATAGATACTCTTCCAAAATTTGCCTGGTCCGGATAGGAGGGATGGGGACCCAGCTTTTTTCTATAGATCTGAGCCAAGCGGATGCACTCTTCCATAGAGACGGCATCGCCAGCATGCCCGCCACAGGCTATACTGGCAGTACTGATGTATTCGATCAGTTCTGATTCATTTCCAATACCCTCACCCATATCACAGTTCAGGTCGATCTTGTGTCTCATATCTACTAATTGATAAAACCTAAGCTTTTCATTCCCAAGAAGAACAAAAACAACATAAGAATCAAGAGTAGAACATTTTCTATTAGACTTGGTTTAGAGATGTTTAGGTCATTTGGAGCGTTTACAATCCAGAATATGAATACGCCAATGACAGGGAGTAATAATCCGTTAGCAACTTGAGCAAATTGAATAATCTCTACAGGCTTGTATCCTATGGATGCAAAAATAAATCCTACAACAAGAACACCAATTGCCGTAAGCTTAAAGCTGCGACTACCTTTATCATTTTTCCAAGAAAGACTCTCTCCCAACACAAAGGCAGCAGCTAAGGGTGCTGTGATTGCTGAGCTAAGTCCTGCGGCAAATAGACCCAAGCTTATTAGGTATTTTGCATAGGAACCAAGCACTGGTTCTAAGGCAAGCCCCATATCTCGAGCATTGGAAATCGCCTGTCCACTGAGTGATGCTGCAGCAATTACAATACAGATGGATATCAGTCCGCCGATAGCAATAGATAGGTAAGTGTCTTGCTGCAATTGTCTGAGTGATACGCCCTGCTTTTTGGAATCTTTGACCAAAGCAGCGTGCAGAAAGAGGTTATAGGGAACCACTGTAGTACCAACTAAAGAAAGGATACGAACTGTCTTTTCGGCATCTAGCTTCGGTATGAATAATCCTCTAAGTAAATCAGGTATCGAAGGTTGGGTAGCAATGGCTGCAAATATGAAGGCGATACTCATAAGCACGACGATCGTGATCAGTAATTTTTTGAAGAATTCTATATTCCCAAACCAAATCATCACACTTACCAGAAGTCCTATGATCAGCGGATTTGTGTTTAGTGAAATGCGTCCTAAAGGAATACTGCCTGGCGCAATAAATTCATCCAAGCCCAACATGGCTCCTGAAATATTTCCTGCCTCATAGGCTATGTTGCCCACAAAGACAGCGGAAACAACGAGGGCAAGACCCAAAAACCGCAAGGCAGGATTGCTCAGTTTTGCCTTTATGATAGAGACCAAGCCCAGTTCAGTTTCGAAGCTCAATCGAGCTGCCGTATTTTGAATGAATATAGTGGCAAGAATGGAAATCACTAAGGCCCAAAGTAGGTCAAATCCAAATTCTACCCCGGCGAGGGTACAGACTGTGACCGTTCCCGGACCTATGAATGCTGCAGTGATAAGACTTGCTGGTCCAAGTTTGAAACGATTCTTTTGCATAGGTGTGTTGCTTTAAAATCAATATAATCAAAAGCACTATCCCAACCAACCCTCCCGGTCCAGACTTCGATACTGAATAGCTTCTGCCAGGTGCTCCACCTTTATTTCTGCTGAGCCAGCAAGGTCTGCTATGGTCCGTGATACCTTTAATATTCTATCATAGGCTCGGGCAGAGAGTTGTAGTTTTTCCATAGCAGTTTTCAATAAACTCTGGCAGGCTGAATCGATTTTGCAGATCGTTCGAATTCGGTTGCCCTTGATCTGCGCATTGCAATGGGTGTGGTCCAAGCCTTCAAAACGATCTTCTTGTACAGCCCTTGCTTTTTCTACTCGCCTGAGAATATCTGCACTGGATTCTGAAGGTCGTGCACTTTGGGAGAGTTCATCATAGCTTATGGGTGTTACCTCTACATGTAGATCTATTCGATCCAAGAGTGGTCCAGATATTTTGTTCAGATATCTCTTGACGCCGCCCGGTGGACAGGAGCAATCCTTCTCAGGGTGATTAAAGTAGCCGCAGGGGCAGGGATTCATGGAGGCAATGAGCATGAATTTGGCCGGATAGTCTACGGAGAATCGGGCTCTGGATATTGTAACTTCACCAGCCTCCATGGGTTGGCGAAGTACTTCAAGAACACTGCGCTTGAATTCGGGTAGTTCATCTAAGAATAGCACCCCATTGTGCGATAGGGAGATTTCTCCCGGACTGGGTTTGGAGCCACCTCCAACCATAGCTACATCGGAGGTAGTATGATGCGGTGATCGAAATGGACGGTTTGATAGTAGTCCAAAATTATTAGGAAGCTTGCCAGCGACCGAATGAATTTTAGTTGTTTCCAAGGCTTCCCGGAGGCTTAATGTAGGAAGGATGGAAGGCAGTCGCTTGGCAAGCATCGTCTTTCCTGCTCCTGGAGGTCCTATAAGAATCATATTATGTCCTCCTGCAGCAGCGATCTCCATAGCTCGTTTGATGTTGAATTGTCCTTTCACATCGGCTATGTCGAGTTCGTAGTCATTTTTGGCTTTCGCAAATAATTCTCTGGTGTCTATTTGTATGGGTTCAATGGATTCATCTTTGTTAAGAATACGGATGGCCTCACTTATGTTGTCGGCTCCATAGACTTCAAGATCAGAAACTATAGCTGCCTCTTGGGCATTGGC
The DNA here is from genome assembly GCA_029252685.1 of Saprospiraceae bacterium. Lineage (GTDB taxonomy): Bacteria > Bacteroidota > Bacteroidia > Chitinophagales > Saprospiraceae > AM-2324. The sequence continues at coordinate 31,309 of JAQXAY010000151.1, forward strand.
CTTTGGGAGGATAATCCCCTTGAACGATTCCTTTCGGGCTTGTATAGCCATAGGGAGAGCTCCTCGGATAGGTCTCAGGCTCCCGTCCAGAGAGAGCTCTCCCATGAAAATAAAATCCTGTAAATATTCGTATGCAATTTGTTCGGTCGCTGCCAGTATGCCCATGGCAATGGCTAAATCGTAGGCAGATCCCTCTTTGCGAATGTTAGCAGGAGCAAGGTTTACAATGGTCTTTCTGCGCTTCATGCTGTATCCGGCTGTTGTTATTGCAGTCTCTATGCGCTGGAAGCCTTCCTTGATCGCAGAATCTGGTAGGCCAACCAAACTATAAAATTGATTTCCAGCAGTTGCTGGCCCTCCGGCACTTACTTCTATAGTTATGGTTTGAGCATCTACTCCAATAACAGCACTCGCAAACGTTTTAACTAGCATATCGAATGATTTGCAAGCAAGATGTCGCGGCAGGCTCTTATCTTTTGAGAGTCTCAGAAATTTTTAATAATTCTTGGAAATGTTTGAGGATGATCGCTGGTTTTTCCCATTGCCCCATATGTCCGCAGTCTTCGATTAAGTGGAAAAGTCCCACTCGGCACAGTATGATCTGTTGCAGGCCAAGCTCTGTAGGTGCAATTTCATCCAGCTGTCCAACAATGTATTGTGTGATTCCTTCGAATTGCTCCAGTGTTTTACTGTGATCCCGTCGGTCTGCCATAGCTTCCTGCGCATAAATGATTGCAGCTGCAGAAATATGTTTAGAGGCATCGGCAAGGGTTTCGATTTTTTCTGTAAAAAGGCTTTGCTTAGAACTGGGAAAAAGATTGGCAAAGAAAGGTTTGAAGAAAGCGCTTGTTCCGTGTTTACGTAAAAATTCAATGGACTTTTGTCGCTTTTTTTGGATAGCAGCACTGTCGG
>JAQXAY010000163.1 GCA_029252685.1 Saprospiraceae bacterium
CTTCTTTTTTTCCTTCAAAAGCTGGAATTTCAAGGATCCATTCTAGAAGATCTGTAAAGCGGATTCTGTATATTTTAGAATCGGTAAATTCATCTCCGAATTTATCATACAATTTAATTGCAATATCTTCATGATCTGTCCATTTAATTGGCATATCATCGAAAGCTTCAAAAGACATATTTTTAATTTTTAATGTTCGTGTCCTATTATTTTTGATTGATCTGGTATCTGTACCTCAATGCTTACATTCTCCTCAAGAAGTATACATTGGCAAGCTAGCCTAGAATTTAATCTTGGGTTTATTGCACGGTCTATAAAATCTTCTTCTTTGTCAGAAATCTCTTCTAGGTAGTCTTCACCCTTTTCAACGTAGATATGGCAGGTGCTGCATGCACAAACGCCCCCGCAATTGTGGTTTAAGTGAATGCCATTATCTTCTGCAATCTCCAGTATTGACTGGTCTGCTTCCACTTTTTCTAATATCTTATCATCCAAGTCGGGATGTTCAAAAGTAAACTTTATAGTTGCCATCTATTCTTATTTGAGCGTCAAAATTAGTTTTTAAACAACTTAAATCAAAAAAGAACTTTGAATTAGTCTGAATATGAGTCAGAATTTTTTTCAAGTGGATCAATTTGATTGTTAAGTTTGATTAGTTGATGATGATTTAGGAACTGATATTCAAAGGCATTTGGTTCAAAAGGTCCTATGGTGTTTGTCCTAAGGTCAAGAATCAGTTGGTCAATAATGTATAGTCGGACAATTTCTGGCTTTATTTCATAATCAATCTTATTTACAAGAGTCTCTTGCTCATCATTCATATAAATACTTATGTTGAAGAAGGACATTTTTCCTGCACCTTGATAAAATAAATGTAAACCAATTTCTGCAAGGATTAATTTAAATAGTCCAAAGCTATGTACCTCTATCAAGTCATCATCTTTATGAACAATTACGTTAGCTCCAAGGTTTAGGAGGTATTTTTTGTAAAAGTTGATTAGATGAATTTTAGCAGCAGATGATTGGTCAAACTGTACGGATCTGATATCAATAAAAAAGTGTTCGAAATGGCCTTCTGCAAATGATGTAGCCTGATATGCTATATATTTTTGGTTCAATTGATGATAGTCATGTGCTTTACCTATGTCTTTAAACAGTAATTGGGCTTCATTGGCTTGTTTGAGTAACTGACTAACTTGGTTTTCAATGTTTTGTTTGGTAGTAAAGGTGAATTTGTTTTGCTTCAAACGGAAAGAGTAAAGGTTTTGATTCGATTTTACTTCAAGGAAAATTTTCTTTAATTCCTCTTGAGATTCGATTAGTTTGTTTTGAAGTTCATAGAAAGTTAGAAGCACTTTATTGTTTTCTTCGTCAATTTCTTTATCCGCGAAGACATAATCCGCCCGTTCAGCTCTTAGTTTTTCATCCAGTAATTCATAGCCATGCATTAATGATTCAACTTGTTCAATATCGGTCAACTCATTATTAGAATCCAAAGCAGAGGTGTCTTTAAGGACTTTACTGAATTTGAACGGAATTATATTTACACCTAATTTTTCATTTCCTAAAAAGACTCTTAATAGGATTGCGTTTAGTTGATCCATTTTTGCCAGTTCCACGGCTGATAATGCGGTGATATCCTTTTCGATTTGTCGTTTCAAACCTCTACCACCCATAAGATCATCATAGCCTCTTTTTGCTACCCATTCAAGAGCACTTTCTTCTACGCTCAAAATTGAATTTCTGCGTACAAAGCCTTCTCTGAGCAAGAGGTCGGCCATTTGAAGTTTTGCAATTTGAAGTATGTTCTGAAAATTTAAACTATTAAAGATTACAACCTCATCTATTCGGTTAATGAATTCGGGTTTGAAGAAACTATAAACTGCCTTGCGATAAACCCCTTCCATTTCACTCTTGGATTTAGTGAATCCCATCATACTAGCTGCCTCTTTTGCTCCAAGATTAGAGGACATTACAATTATTAGATTAGAGAATGAGACCACCTTCCCTTTGTAATCAGTTAACCGAGCATCGTCCAATACTTGAAGAAGCAGGTTTATTACATTTTTGTTTGCCTTTTCAACCTCATCCAATAGAAGTACACCATGTGGATTGTTTCGGACCATTCTTGTTAATGTTCCTTCGCCATGTATAGGTGATCCTATTAATCTTCCTACAGAATCATAACCAACATATTCATTAAGGTCTATGCGGAGTAATTTGTCTTCATTACCATGAATTAATTTGGCAATGAGTTTTGCGGCCTGTGTTTTACCAACTCCAGTTGGACCAATAAATAGAAAGGATCCAAGGGGTTTTTCCGAATTGGAAAATCCCGCATTGATTAGTTGATAGGCATTACAGAGCGTATCGATAGCTTTATGCTGCCCGATCAACTGTTTTTTAAGTTGATCGCGAAAGGCACTTGGATGAATAGCTCTGCTTAGGAATGAAGATTTGTTAGAAGTGTTAAGGAATTCTTCTGCATCCTTTGCCGTAATTAAATTGAACTTATTTTTTTTAGCTAGACTATTAATTCTATTGAATAATGCGCCAGGTAATGCCTCATGCTTTGCATAGTTTCTCACATAATCAACTAGCGTTTTTAGGGCTAGAGGATGGAACGCACAGTTGTACCGATTTTCTGCCCAGCGTTTAAAATCAATACTCAAGTCTAAGCATTGCTCTAATGTTATTTTGGGTAAAGCAATTGGCAATAATAAATTGATAAAGTCATTATCCTTTTCATTAGCAATTGCCCATTCTTCTTCTGTGCACAACACAACAATTTGTATCTCTTTACTGCGGATGTAATTCAGTAATACCTTACTGAAGCTTAGGGAATTTTGACTGGATTTTCCACCCTGTATCAAGGCGACAATATTAGAGAATAGAAGGATTATCCTGCTTTGGTTTTCCTCATTGTGGGCAATGATGTGTTGAAGAATAGATTCAATCCTATTTTCCCATTGACCGACCATGGACATTCCGGAGATTAGTGCATGTGGATCCATTTCCCATATCTGGAATCCTTTATCTTTTTCTGTTACTCCTTTAGAGTTTTCTTGCCTGTATATGCATTGGTGAACCAAACTCTGCTTTCCGCTTCCTCCAGGTCCTTTAACAAGAAAAGATCGACCTTCTGGGTTACTCAATAAATTATATGTTTGCTCAACAATCTCTTGCTGTCCAAGGAATGGTTTTAATTGTGTCGGATAATCTTCGTTCAATAAGTAGGCTACCTTCTTTAATTCATCATCACCATTGAGCTCTTGGCTAGATGCCATAAGCAGATTGACAGAATCTTCGTCTTTTGTGTATTTTGTAAGCTTTGCTCTTTTACTGAAGTCGAATTTTAAACTTCCTATTTCATAGGTCTGTATTTTGAAATCTCCCTTAAGCTCAGTGAGCAGGTTTTTATTCTTAATTTTTAAGGGATCAAATACACCGGCTTCATCAAAGATTTTTTTCTTTACGAAATTATCGAGTTTAGATTTTAGGACTTGTTCAATTTGATCATGTTTAAATCCTTTTAATTCTTTTCCTAAATGGAAAAGTTTCATTTTGAAGAAGAAGATGATTTGAATAAAATAATGACCATCGATTTCAAATAGGACATATGGAATATCAAAGGGAGCATTGAAATCTTCAACACCTGGATTATATTCTATATGAGACAGTTCTGACTTAAAACCTTTATTTAAGTTGAGG
>JAQXAY010000178.1 GCA_029252685.1 Saprospiraceae bacterium
GGCAAGGTGCTTAGGATTGGAGATATAAAATTACCTAAAGTTTCTGTTACCTTTTCTTTAGCCATTAGTCTTACGTCTTCTGTGTAAGAGGATTCTGTGAAAGCATTTCTTAGTTTACTTATGTTTTCATTAAGGTCAGTATTGTCAAGACCTTTTATGATTCCAATGTCAAGTTTATCAACTCTCGGACTTACTTCGTGCGATAAAATACTTGGTTCGGGAAGTTGAACGACAATCTCTTTTTTTGCAGCGTCAATTTCAATATTGAATTTACGCTCCAAGTCAAAACCAACTTTCATAATACTAAGTGCTGTGATTTCAATTTCAGTAGATGAAATATTAAAGCCAAATATTTTTGTAAAGAGCTGTTTGTTTATTCCTTTTCGTTCTGTGATCTTTACCGTTGCGAGTTCTGATATATATTGCTCCGATTTTTCCATAAGCATAGATCTCGATCTTGAAAAATCATTAATAGCAGCCTTATCTTCCAGTCTTTGTATCATTGGTCTAAGCCCTTCTGTGAGCGCAAGGCCACAAGGAGTTTGTACATTCTTTCCTTTTACCAATAGCTTTCCTTCTGGCATTTCAAGTATGGTGCTTATTACATGACTAACTAAGAAACAGGTATATTTTGAACTCACTTCGTTTAGTGCTTCAACCATATACTTGGTTTCATTGGCATACCATTGGTCCTGAATCTCGTTTTTATTTTTTTGGAGATTTACAAAATCTTCAAAGTATAGGTCTTTTAAATATTGGTGATGTTTGGAGTATTCTCCAGCAATTTCTATGCGCTGAGATTCATCAAGGTTCATCCTGTTGGCAACATGGCTTAGGAGAGCAAGATTGATGGATTTGACTAATTCCTCAAATTCATTTGCATACCTGTAAGGGTTTGATAGAATCATAAAGGCTTCTTCCTCGTCAATATTGGGTTTGAATTCGGCGGGAAGGTATGTTATCTGAAGTTCTTTAGGTATAGTATTGACATGGAATAATTTATTGCGTAAAAATGCAATGACAATGATCACAGCTAATCCTAATACACCATATTTTGCTATACTTAGGAGATTCTCCTTATTCATTTATTTTTTTTATTAAATATATAAATAAAGTGTAATAACTTTTTTAAACAGCAAAAAAAAGCCGGAGTTAAACTCCAGCTTTTTTTATTATTTAACTCTTATTAATTCTTCCTTGTGAAGCACTGTTTTTTGATCTTTAATGATCAATATCAGATTCCCAGAAGCTATGTTATCCGGAACTTCAAGTGTTCCTGATTGATTTAAATTACCCATATTATAGGTTTTACCATTCAGGTCAACTAATTCAAAGTTCATATCTTCATTCCATTCAAAATTACAAGTGTAATTCAATTGATTTTTGAATGGGTTAGGACCGATTTCAATATCAAGCTCAGTAATATTAGATGGTGTAGTGGAATTCACTGTGGTTCCTTCTACATAAATACCGTCTACCATAGCCTCTACAATATGCCCAGGATTACTATCTCCAGAAGTAAAGGTTATTTTTACATTATTTGTCAAAGAAATATGCTCTTCGATATTCAGGATATTCGTTGTCCACTCGCTTAGTGATGATCCGTAAACTGCAACTTGTTTTGTTTCCAAGTTATTCGAAAGTGTTACGTATAATGAATCATTAGTAGGACCGCCGTTTCCGCCGCCAACCCAGAAGTATACTGAATAATCGATGGTAGCAGCGGCAAAATTAGAAAGATCCATAGAAGGAGATTCTAAAATTACTGTTCCGTCATCTATATCATTCTGTCCTCCATCACCACCGTTTCCAGTAACGTAACAAAGGTCTCCAAAATCATTTGATAGATCTGCTCCAAGACAAGTAGACTGATTCATGAAGGTTGATTCTAAAGGAACTACCCGCTCGAAATCACCCGTAGAAGCACTTCCTCCTGTAGTCCAATCAAAGTCAAAGGTGAAATCATCTTCGTAACCTTCTAGTAAAGTAAATTGAACAGGTACACCTTGTTCAATAGTAACTTCTTCTTGAATTGTTCTATATCCCCATGCACCTACTATTGCAGTATATGTTCCTGGTTCAGCAAAGATTTGAATATCTCCACTTAGGTTCGATGAATAAGTGATTATTTCTCCCGTTGTATTATTCTCTAGGCTTAGGTGCGAATTTGTAATAGTTGTAGTAGCTACATCAACAACGATCCCTTGGATGGCCTCCTTAGGTTGAAGTTGAACATCCAATTCTGTTAGTTCACCATTTTCAAGGTCTATATTGATTGTTTGACTAATATAGTTTGGATGAGAATACGTAACATCATAATTGCCTGCAGTTGCAAGACCTGTTTTATACAAACCGTTAGATGCTGTGCTTCCTTCATTAAGTTCAGTAGTTGCAATTTGTACATCAACATTGAATATAGGATTTGTAGTTGTTGCATCGGTTACTATTCCTTCTAGATAACATGCACGGATATAATCTGCGCCACACACGTATAAGCCGTTTCCAATATCTGTTAGTAGAACATTTCCTGATGGTAGGAAAGGGTAGGCTCCCCAGGCACCACTAAAGCCGCCGTCTCCTCCAAGGAAAGTATCAAAATTACCAACTTCAATTAAGTTATCTGGATTGGCAGCATCAACAATACGTCCGCCGTCTGTATAGTAGGATATGATAAGAAAGTCATTCCAAACATGGACATTGTGCGGGATAACATCCTCTCCAACGGATGTTAAGGGTCTATATTCATCTAACAACTGAATATCTTGAAGATCTGATATGTCATAAGAAGCAACAGGTGCATTAGCTAATTCATCTGTGGTGTATACTGCATTTCCGTCATCAGATAACCACGCATTGTGGGTAAATGAATAGGGTGTTTCAGTAAAACCTAATAAAATGGTTTCAGACTTGTCTGTTACATCATAGACACTAAGTTCACCTGCATATATCTCAGAGCAATAGGTCTTATTATCTCTTGTGTATACATCATGCGCATAAATTGGTAAACCGGCTCCGGCATACTCTGGATAATAAGGTGTATTGTTTACATCTAAGTAGATGATACCTCCACTGTTTAAGTTACAACCGGAAAGGTAGATATAACCAAATTCGTCAATATAAATATTATGGCAAGTGTTTAGTTCATTATTGCCCAATGCAGGAAAAACAGGATTCCAATTGTAATATTGAATATCATTTGGAAGGTCGGTCATATCTATAACTAACAATCCATCGGTTGTACCTCCTTGATCTGTTGTAACATAGGCATAGTCTCCCCATGTTTTTATGTCTCTCCAAGTAGAGTTTTCGCCTGGAATAAAGAATAGTTCAGTTGCATTTGTAGGGTCTTCAAGACTTACAATAGATACGCCGTTATTGACGCCGACAATTGCATATTCAACACCTGTGTCAGGATCAGCCCAACCCCAAATGTCGCTTAAATTAGCATTGTATGAAACCTGAGACAAAAGACTCATGTTAAACTGACCATTTAGGTTTATTGCTAAGGAAAATAATAATAAAAGTAAAGTGTATAACTTGTGCATATAATTAGATATTTATCTGTCGCCTAAATTAACAATCCTTGTCATATTTTGGAGTATTGCATTGAATTAAATACTCCTTTGATAATAATTTTGCAAAAAAATGAAAAAACTTAAAGTATACCACAATCCAAGATGTTCAAAGAGTAGACAAGCGCTTGCTTATATGGATGAAAAGGGCTTGTCCTATGATGTCGTCCGCTATCTTGATCAACCACCATCAAAAGAGGATCTTATAGCTTTAATAGCTAAGATTGGTATCCGTACAGATGAACTACTTCGGAAAAATGAACAGTTTTTTAAAGCAAATATGAAGGGATTGAATTTGACAAGTGATCAGATTCTTGACTACATGCTCGAGGAACCAAAATTAATTGAACGTCCGATAATTGAGAGTGCTGAAAAAGCAGTTATCGGACGTCCAGCTGAGGCTATTGATGAATTATTATAATTTGCCTAATATATTTCTTGCTATAACTAACTTTTGAATTTCTGAAGTTCCTTCACCAATTGTACAAAGTTTAGAATCTCTGTAGAATTTTTCTACTGGAAAATCTTTTGTATATCCGTAACCTCCAAATACTTGGACGGCATCTGTAGCAACCTCCACAGCAGTCTCCGATGAAAAGTATTTGGCTATAGCAGATGCTTGAGTGCAAGGCAGTCCTTTGTCTTTAAGTAAGCCAGCTTTTCGGGTTAGTGCTTCTGATGCTTCTATTTTTGTAATCATGTCAGCAAGCTTAAAAGAGATAGCTTGAAAAGAAGCAATTGGCTTGCCAAATTGATGTCTTTCTTTAGAGTAGTTAAGCGCTGCAAGGTATGCTCCTCGAGCAATACCTATAGATAATGCTGCGATTGATATCCTTCCTCCATCTAGGATTTTCATTGCCTGAATAAATCCATCACCTTCTTTTCCTAAGACTTGAGATTCATGAATTCTGCAATTATCAAAAATCATCTCGGCTGTCTCAGAAGCTCGCATACCGAGTTTGTTTTCTTTTTTGCCGCCAGAGAAGCCTGCTGTCCCACGTTCAACAACAAAAGCAGTCATACCTCTGCTATCCAATAAATCTCCTGAACGCGCTATTACTACGGCTAAGTCTCCGCTAATACCGTGGGTGATCCAATTTTTTGTGCCGTTTAAGATATAGTATTCACCTTCCTTTTTGGCAGTACATTGCATACGCATTGCATCACTTCCTGTATTGGCTTCGGTCAAACCCCAAGCACCTATGTATGCACCAGAGGCAAGTTGTGGAAGATACTTTGTCTTTATTTCTTCAGATCCAAATTGCAAAATATGATTTGTACACAAAGAATTATGCGCAGCTAGAGAAAGTCCAACGGATCCACAAACCTGTGCAATTTCGTCTATTATACTTATATAGGCATCATATCCTAGGCCTGAGCCACCATATTTTTCAGGTACAAGCACGCCCATGAACCCTAGATGGCCCATTTCTTTGAAAAGCTCAATAGGAAACTCCTGGGTTTCATCCCATTCCATTACGTGTGGCCTAATATTCTTTTCTGCAAAATCTTTGGCACTCTCTGCAATCAATTCCAGATTTTCGGTAAGCATAGATTGGTCAATAATTTGGTTAATAAAACTTCTACTTTATAAATAGAAAAATACATGTTTTAGTTTGATGATTTGGGATTTTATTACTTCCAATCCAGTAATTCAACTATTTTTTCAAAGATTTCAGTGTTTTCATAGATTCCTTTGAAGTTTTTTGCTCCAGGACCGTAGGCGAATATGGGCACCATACTTGCCGTATGCCCGTTGGTTGTGTAATCCATTTGAAGTTTTTTTCCAACTTTACCACCTTCTATGGCTAAGCCTCCCGTTTCATGGTCTGCTGTAACTAAAAGTAGGGTGTTATTGTCTTTTTTTACAAAATCTAGCAATTCTTGAATTGCTTGTTCTGTATCATTCATTTCAGATCTGAATTCAAGTGTGCTATTGGAATGTAGGCATATATCTAGCTGACTAGACTCAACCACAAGAATAAAACCGTTCGTATTTTTCTTGGATAAGAATTGAGGTGCTTTTTCACAATAAAAAGGAAGATACATTCGACCAGTAATTGCGCCAGCAGGAAAGAAATCAGATGCAAAATAAATAAGCTTTTCGTCAATGTCTAAGGTTCCTAGT
>JAQXAY010000180.1 GCA_029252685.1 Saprospiraceae bacterium
GATAATATTTTACATAATAGTAGTTATATAAGGGCTTGAGTCTTTTAATTTGTTTTAATTTTTAAGGTAAAAATGCTAGAAAATAAACTTGGTAATTATTTTGAATGTTCCCCAAATAACGTTCATTTGTTTTGGAAAGGCAGAGTTGGCTTATATTCTATTTTAGGAGCTTTAGGCTTAAAAGAGGGAGAAGAAGTCATTATTCCTGCCTTCACTTGTGTGGTAGTTGCAAATGCGATCATTTACCATGGTGCCAAGCCCGTTTACGTGGATATCAATAAGAATAATCTTCAATTTGATAGAAAAGCATTGGTCCAAGCTGTTAATCCAAAAACAAAACTGATTATTGCCCAAAACACATTTGGTATTCCTCCGGATTATGAAACGATAGAGGCGCTTTGCAAGAAGCATGATATCAGTTGCATTGAAGATTGTACACATGGTATGGGGACAGTTTATAAAGGAAGTAAGATGCCACCTCTATTTATAAAAGCCTCATTTTACTCTTTTCAATGGAATAAGCCCTTATCCGCTGGTCTAGGTGGACTTGTAATATGCAGAGACAGCTCTTTGGGCAAGCAGATCGAAATCTTTGCAAAGCAGCTAAGCCGTCCAAGTTTTTTTGATTCTTTTAGTCTTGGTATTTTATTGCGTGTAAGACCTCTAATGAACGCCTCCGTTTTGTATCCAGTGCTATTGAGTTTATTTAGGTCTTTATCTGCGAGAGGATTAGTCTTAGGTTCTAGTAAGTCTTCTGAATTAACAGGAACAGAAATGCCAGAGGGATATTTAAAGTCAATGTCAGCTGTTCAAAAACGTTGGATTTCGTCTTCTCTAAGTTTACTTGATGAAACCATAAAAAAACGACAGATAAATTTTAAGCGTTTTGATAGCGTTTTCGCATCCTTAAATCTTCAAAAGCTAGAGGTTGATACATTAGGACATTCAGCATTGAAATATCCTATATTCGTAAAGGATAAATTAGCTTTTAGGAAAATTGCTGAGCGAAAAGGCATAAAGTTAGGTGATTGGATGAATAGTCCTATACATCCAGTGGAGTATGATTGGGAAAAGTGGCACTATTTCAAGGGTACTTGCAAGAAAGCAGAATTACTTGCGGCACATATTTTCAATCTTCAAACTGATTTATCCGAATCAGAAATGAAAAGAACAATTTCCTTTGTACAAGAAAATCGTTCTTTATTCGTAAGTGATTTATAGTTCTTCTTCTTGCATTTCCGCTAAAAGCTTTTCTATATCTAGTATGAATCTGTCAACTTCTGCTGGATTTGTTCCATCGCAAAATGCCCTAACATGTCTATTCGCATCAACTAGGATCAGTCTGCCTGAATGATCAAAGCCTCCTGGGGCTTCTGGATTTTCAATCGCTATACTAAAGTAATCATCAGCGATATCGTAAATTTCCATTTTGTCACCAGTTACAAAATGCCATTTGGAATGATCAGCTCCAAGTTTTTCAGCATAATCAAATAATCGTTCAACTGTGTCTCTTTTTACATCAATGGTATGTGCCAATAGAAGAAGTTTGTCTTCACTTAGGAATGCATTTTGTACTCGAAGCATCGAGTTTGATACCATTGGGCATATAGTAGGGCAGGAAGTGAAAAAGAAATCAACAACATAAGCTTTGTCACTAAACGTAGCATTACTTATTGAATCACCAAGCTGATTTATGAATTTGAAATCCGGAATGCTAGGATAAATTGTGTCATTGTTTACAATATCTTTATTGCCAATGATGGGCAGTTTATTGTTTTCTTCAGCCTCGCCACATGAAAAGATGAATACAAGTATGAAAAAGAATAAAAAAAGATTGGATCTATTCATTATCTATTAATTGATTGCTATTTTCCTCAGCTAAAAGCATTTGGCTTTTAACTTTAGATACGGAAATAAATTCAGTATTTAAGTACTCCATTATTTGACTGTGTTCAAGACTGTCTCTAAATTGCTTTGGGGGTTTTACAGCATACATCCAATCCCACATTGCTTCTTCTGCGGTGCCAAGTTGTAGGATCAGATTATTTGTTAGGCTATCTTTTTGTTTGCTTTTCTCTAGTATATCCTTTCTTTTGACCAAAGTTGATGTCAGTGGCATAACCTCATCGTGAATCACCATTATCTCTTTGAACAAACTATCCTGAGTTTGGAGTTGTTTAGTAGAAAATTCAATCTTATTAGGTTCTTGATTATTGTCGCAACTAAAGAAGCATATAATCGCTAAACCAATAGCTAAAGACTTTAAAACGATCTTGTTCATTTATTTTTTTTGTAAAATTAGTGAAAAGCGCAAAGAATTTAGTTGATTTACTATAAGAGAAACTATTAGAATTGTAAAATATTCGTTGATTTTGAAAGAACATATAAAGCCAAAACCTTTATGCGTAATAATAGAGCCATAGTTTGGTTTCAAAAAGACTTAAGGATTCATGACAATGAAGCGCTCAATGAAGCCTCTTCAAATGCGCAGGAAGTAATACCTGTTTACGTCTTTGATGAGCGTGCACTTAATAATCAAACCGAAATATTATCTGTAGAAAAGACTGGTCCATTTCGAACTCGATTTTTAGTAGATTCTGTGCGAGATCTTCAGGAAAGCCTAAGACAGCGTGGGTCAGACCTTATAATACGTGAAGGTGTGTCAGAGGATATATTGTTTGAACTTGCTAAAGAGTTCAATGTAGATGCAGTATACTGCAATAGAGAACGAACGAGGGAAGAAGTTTTCAGACAAGAATCTTTAGAACGTTTGCTGTGGTCAATTGGTAGAGAAGTTCGTTATTCTAGAGGGAAAATGCTTTATTATACCTCAGACCTTCCATTTCCAATTACACACTCTCCTGATAATTTTCAGCAATTTAGAAAAGAAGTCGAACGATTTGTGAATGTTCGTTTCCCTTTAGAAGAAATTCCAATTCCAAGTTTCAACTTAAAGAAAGATTTTGATAGGGGGACTTTACCCAATAAATCTAGTTTAGATCAATGTTTTCTAACTGGAGGAGAGCGTGAAGCGCTTGCAATGCTTGATGTTTTAAGTGAGAAGGCAAACACGGAAGGGCTTTGCTTTAGGAATGCGAAAGATGAGTTGGAGCATGTTATGATTTACCTAAGTGACGGTTGCTTATCGCCTAAAAAGATGTTTCACGCACTAAAGGAATGGAAAAACATTGGCGAAAATAGAAGAGTTATCGATTTTGCTGTTAAAGCACTCTTGTGGAGGGACTTCTACAGATTGATGGGAAAGAAATATAGAGATTTAATATTTGAACCCGGCGGTATCAAAGGTAAGGTAGATACTAATGTAACTAAGGAGCTAACCTTGTTCAATATATGGAAAGAGGGTAGGACGGGTATTCCTTACGTTGATGCTTGCATGTTGAAATTAAAACAAATAGGTTACCTGCATAGTCACGAAAAAAAATTAATTGCTAGTTTTTTGATTTACAATCTTAAACTTGATTGGAGATTAGGTGCAGAGTATTTTGAGAATATGCTTATTAATTATGATCCATGTTCTGTTTGGGGATTTTGGAATTTCATAGCAGGTATAAGCAGCGATGAAAAAGATGGAGTAGAAGTTAATTGGTACAGGGAATCTATAAAATATGATCCAGAAGGTGATTTTGTCAAGAAATGGATTCCGGCATTAACAGATTTACCTAAAAAGTATATTCATAAACCATTCCGATTGTCTGAGGATGAACTTAAGGGCTATAATTTAAAACTCGGTGCGGACTATCCTGCACCTGCAATATCCTCTGCCCGAACATCGTGCTAATTTGAGCTTTTTATAAGGCCATCCTGCATGATTATCGTTCTATCTGAAATTGCGGATAGCTCCTTGCTATGAGTTACAATGACGAAGGTCTGATTATATTCCTTTCTAAGTTTTTGAAGGAGCTGGTGCAGTTCTTCTGAGGATTCACTATCTAAGTTTCCTGTAGGTTCATCGGCGAACACAACGGATGGATCATTTATTAATGCTCTAGCTACTGCAACACGCTGTTGCTCTCCACCTGAAAGTTGGTTGGGCTTATGGCTCATGCGATCTGTAAGCCCAAGATAGTCCAATAACTCTTTTGCTCTATTCTCTTTTGATTTACCTGTACTTTTTGCAATCATAGCTGGTATAAGTACATTTTCTAGTGCAGTGAATTCGGGTAATAAATGGTGGAATTGAAAAATGAAGCCAATTTTTGAATTTCTGAATAGAGAAATTTCTTTTGAATCTAGAGCACTTATATCTATCCCATCAATAATTACAGACCCCTTGTCTGCCTTGTCTAATGTTCCAAGGATGTGCAAAAGCGTTGATTTACCTGATCCAGATTTGCCAATGATCGAGACGATCTCTGAACTGTTGATAGAGAAATCTACACCCTTCAGTACGTGAAGCTTGTCGTATGATTTGTGGATATTATTTGCTTGAATCATTCAATTACAATTTTGATCGAATATAATATCTTCAGTGCTTAAAAAAAAGAGGGACGATCAAAACGTCCGCTCTCATTTAGAAATCACCCGACTGTTAAATTTTAATTTATACTTTAAGTACAAAATAATAATCTAACATGATGATTAAATATAGTGTTAAATTTTGAAAATCAGCCAAGGAGTGTATACTCTTTTTGTTTGTGTAGTTTAATACTTTGATTTTCAGGCAAAAAAAAACCGTGCCTAAATGACACGGTTTTTTTAAATCCCTTCTAAATATTATTCAGAAGCTTTTTTGTGGTCAGAGAGAAATTTCTCAAGACCTATATCTGTAAGTGGATGTTTCAATAATCCTGTGATTGAAGACAAAGGACATGTAACAACATCTGCACCATTTTTTGCAGATTCTACAATGTGTTTTGCAGAACGAATCGATGCTGCAAGAATTTCTGTATCAAACATTTGAACAGCATATATTTCTGCAATGTCTCTTATTAGATCCATTCCATCCCAGCTAATATCATCAATACGTCCAATAAAAGGGGAAACATATGTCGCTCCTGCTTTTGCAGCAAGTATTGCTTGACCAGCAGAAAATACTAATGTGCAATTTGTGCGTATACCATTGTCTCTAAACCAGGAGAGTGCTTTTACACCATCTTTGATCATTGGAACTTTGACTACAATGTTTGGCGCTATCGCAGCTAGTTTTTTACCTTCTTCGATCATGCCTTCGAAGTCTGTAGATATTACTTCTGCACTTACATCTCCAGAAATAAGTTCACAGATTTTTTTGTAATGGTTTAGGATGTTTTCCTCACCGGAGATACCCTCTTTAGCCATTAATGATGGATTGGTAGTCACACCATCTAGAATTCCTAAGTCCTTAGCTTCTTGAATTTGCTCCAAACTTGCTGTATCAATAAAGAATTTCATGTCTATGTTTATTATGGAAGTGGAAATATTGCGCGTAGAGGGGAAAATAATAAGGTGAGGAACATACCGACTGCTCGACTTCGTACCCTTGCTCAGTTTCCCGCCTGGGGGATTAGAAGGAGACTATCGTACGTCCTCACCGATGGCGAAATTAAGCTTTTTAATTTAAAGACCAAAAAGATATTGATATCTTATTCTATCTTTTTTTCCTTTAAAGCTTATGTTGTTGGTTTTAAAAGGAATGTGAATAAATTATTTTTTTAAGGCCAATTTAGTTTCATTGATATTTGAAAAAACTTAACTTCATAGGTGTTCATTTTTGAATAAAACTGATTGAATAAACTTGATTCCACCAGATACAGTACAGAAGATTATTGCCGCTGCAAGGATAGAAGAAGTTATAGGCGATTTTGTTGATCTTAGAAAGCGAGGATCAAACAGGATAGGACTATGTCCATTTCACAATGAAAAGACACCATCCTTTGTTGTGTCGCCTGCAAAGAATATCTATAAATGTTTTGGCTGTGGTAAGGCTGGTGATCCGGTTAAGTTTTTGATGGAGCACGAGCATTTCTCCTACCCTGAAGCGCTGCGCAATTTAGCTGCTCGCTACAATATTCATGTTGAAGAGCGCAAACTTACTGCTGAAGAAGTCGAAGCAAGGCATTTTGAAGATTCCTTGTTTCTTGTAAATGAGACAGCATCTCAATTTTTTCAAGATCAATTGTTTAATACAGATATCGGCAAAAGTGCAGGTCTTAGCTATTTTAAAGGTCGGGGTTATTCGGAGGAGATTATCAAGAAATTCAACCTTGGATTTGTTCCTGATATACAAGATAAGTTTACTTCTTTTGCACTTTCAAAGGGCTATAAGCTTGATCTTCTGCAGAAGCTTGGATTGACGAATAAGTACAAAAAGGATTTTTTTAAAGATAAGGTTATGTTTACCATACATAATCTTAGTGGTAAACCAATTGCTTTTGCAGGCAGAAAACTCAATGAGCAAAAATCAGGTCCCAAATATGTCAACTCACCAGAGAATCCTGTTTACTTTAAAAGTAAGACTCTCTATGGACTAAACTTTGCCCGTAAGGATATTTCAAAAAAGGATGTTTGTTATTTAGTTGAGGGTTACACTGATGTTATTAGCTTGCATCAAGCGGGTATTGAAAATGTAGTTGCCTCTTCAGGTACTTCGCTTACAGTGGAACAAATTGGATTGGTTAAACGCTACAGTCCCAATTTGACACTTCTTTTTGATGGTGATAATGCGGGTGTAAAAGCTGCTTTAAGAGGTATTGATTTGGTACTTGAGCAAGATATGAACGTCAAGCTTGTGATGTTGCCAGAAAACGAAGATCCAGATTCCTTTGTGAAAAAAGTTGGTGGAGATGCCTTTGAGGATTATTTGCAGACCAATGCTCAAGACTTTATTTATTTTAAAACCAAGCTTTTAAAAGAGGAAGCAAAGCAAGATCCAATCAAAAAGGTTGAACTTATCAAAGACATAGTGAGATCTATTTCTAAGATACCAGATCCTCTTAAGCGTTCTGTTTATATAAAGGAGGTCAGTGCAGTGATGTCGATGGAGGAGGAGCTACTTCTTGATCAGATGAATAGTTTTATAAAATCAGACATCTCTAACTTGAGAAAGCGAAAGCAAAGGGAGGAGTCTCGCAGACCTGGCCCTGTCAAAGATGATATAGTTGGACCAAGTTCTGAAGGGCAAGGTTTACAAAAGCCTTCCGTAAATACAAATTTAAAGACATCAGGTCATAAAGGGGCTTATCAGGAACGAGATATAATACGGATTTTGATCTTGGCTGGGGATTTTATCTTTGATGAAGATGAGCAGGTGAAAGTATCTGAATTTATTCTTTCAAACATAGAAGATGTAATTAATGATTTTGATGATCCACTATATTCTAAGGTTGCAAAGCTGTGTTATAACAAGTTTATAAATGGCGAAGATTTTGACACTTCATTTTTTGTAAATAATGAGGATGAATCGGTTTCAAAGCTTGCATTTGATCTTGTTCAATCTCCTTTTGAATATAGTGAGGGATGGGCAGATAGGTGGCAGATTTACTTGCAAACTCAAAAGATGCCAGATGAAAACTTTCAGCCGGATTCGCTTCAAGCTTTGCTTCGGTTTAAGCTGCATAAGGTTAGTCAGATGTGTGAAAAAAATCAATCTCGCATTGAGCAACTAACGTCTGCAGAAGATGAATTAGACATTCTAATTAAGTTATTGAAGGTACAAAGCAAGCTTAATCAGATGAAAAAAGAACTAGCGGAACAGTTAGGAACCGTTATTTTATAAAAAAAAGGTGCTCAATCGAGCACCTTTTTTTTTATTTATTTTTGTCTAAACAGTTTAGATCTTCAAAGGCAGCTTTAAGACGAGCCATAAAAGTTAGCTCTGACTCTCTAAGCCATTTTCTTGGATCATAGAATTTCTTGTTAGGAATATCGGCCCCATCAGGGTTTCCGATTTGTCCCTGCAAGTAATCTCTGTTTTTAGCCTCATATGCTCTCAAACCATCCCAGAATGCCCATTGAAGATCTGTATCAATGTTCATCTTGATCGCTCCATATTCAATGGCTTCTCTGATCTCTTCGCGAGAAGATCCAGATCCTCCATGAAATACAAAGTTGATAGGATTATCGTCGCTTATCCCAAATTTTTCCTTCACATACTCCTGAGAGTTTTTAAGGATTATTGGTTTTAGCTCGACATTTCCGGGTTTGTAAACACCATGGACATTTCCGAATGCTGCTGCAATTGTAAATTTGTTTGAAACTGCGTTAAGCTTTTCGTACGCATAGGCAACTTCTTCTGGTTGAGTGTAAAGTCGGCTGCTGTCGATATCTGTATTATCAACACCATCTTCTTCTCCACCCGTAACACCTAATTCTATTTCTAAAGTCATTCCAAGAGCACTCATGCGCTTGTGATACTTTTCACAGATTTCAATGTTTTCCTCAAGAGGTTCTTCAGAAAGATCGATCATGTGTGAGCTGAATAAAGGCATCTTACGCTCCTCAAAGTAGCGTTCGCCTGCTTCAACTAATCCATCGATCCATGGTAATAGTTTTTTTGCACAGTGGTCTGTATGTAAGACAACAGTAACCCCATATGCTTTGGCTAAATTGTGTACATGCATTGCTCCTGAAATACCTCCCAGGATCGCAGCTTGTTGATTTTCATTGGAAAGTCCTTTTCCTGAAAAGAAAGAGGCTCCTCCGTTTGAAAATTGAATAATAACTGGTGAATTTACGGCTCTGGCTGTTTCAAGTACTGCGTTTACTGAATTCGTTCCAACAACATTTACAGCCGGAATGGCATAGTTATTTTCATTCGCATGATTAAACAATTCAGTTACTTCATCACCGAATAAAACACCGGTTCTGAAACGCGTGGTAGAGATAACATTCATAATAAAAAATTATTTTGTGAGCTTTGCCTTAAAAATACAATTATATGAACAAAAAAGGGCATTAAATAATGCCCTTTTCAGTTAAATATCTTTCTGCGTCAAGTGCAGCCATACATCCTGTTCCTGCGGCTGTTATGGCCTGACGATATATACTGTCTTGTGCATCTCCAGATGCAAATATTCCCTCTAC
>JAQXAY010000184.1 GCA_029252685.1 Saprospiraceae bacterium
GTAGTAGGAAGTGAGCGATATATGCCCTTCAGAGATATTAGACCCGAGGAATTATTGACTCAAGCAAACCATCTTCTTGGAAAGGGGCAGACCTCCCTAGCCAAATTTTTGATCATAGGAAATAACAATGACGCGCCTGGACTAAGTGCCAATAATGAACAAGCCTTTTTCCAGCATATTCTAGAGAGAGCGGACTGGACTAGAGACCTTCACTTTCAGACCAAAACAACCATGGATACGCTTGACTATTCAGGAGATGGCTGGAATACAGGCTCAAAACTCGTGCTTGCAGCATGCGGTGAACCAATACGAACACTTGGGACACAAGTCCCAGCCATTGAGGGCAATGACTTGTTCCACAGTCCTAGATTGATTGGTCCCGGTATCCTTGCTATCCAAGCTCCTAAATTCAATGCAGAAATTGGCTATCAACAAGCCGAAAAAATTGCACTTGAACTAGAGGCTTATGATCTGGACAAATTTCCATTAATTGTACTAAGTGACGATAGCACGTTTATGGCTGAAGACTACTCTAACTTTCTATGGGCAGCCTTTACTAGAACGAATCCATCGCATGACATACATGGAATACAGGCATTTGTAGAGCACAAACACTGGGGCTGTAAAGGTTCATTGATCATGGATGCTCGAATAAAACCGCATCATGCTCCAGAGCTTGTTATGGACAAAAAGGTGGAGCTGGCTGTTGAACGCTTTTTTGAAAAAGGAGCAAGCCTCGAAGGGTATTAATTTTTTACCTTTGCAAAAATATCTATTACATGGATGCATTGCACAGCGCTTTCCTCAAACAAATGCAGGAGATCCTTCCGGAGGACAACAGCAGTTTCATTGAAGCAATCAATGGGGAAGTTCCTATTTCAGTGCGCATAAATCCGTATAAAAAAAGTCAACTGGATCTTCCTTTTGACCAGCCTATACCTTGGACTTCTAAGGGACACTATCTAAAAAAGAGACCTATATTCACATTAGATCCAAGTTTTCATGCTGGCGCTTATTATGTACAGGAAGCTTCTTCCATGTTCATAGAGCAAGCTATTAAACAATTAGTAGACCTTAATGGAACCGTGCGTGCCCTAGATCTTTGCGCTGCTCCAGGAGGAAAAAGCACCTTAGTATCTAGCCTACTCAATGAGGAGAGTTTATTGGTATCCAATGAAGTCATCGGTTCGAGGTATAAGATCCTGATAGAAAACATGCACAAATGGGGCAACTCTAATCAGTTGATTATCAACCACGATGTTAAGGATCTTGGTCACTTAAATGGTTTTTTCAACTTGATTCTTGTTGATGCTCCGTGTTCCGGGGAAGGACTTTTCAGAAAAGATAAAAAGGCCCGTTCAGAGTGGTCAGAAAATAATGTCGCCCTTTGTGCGGCCAGGCAGAAAAGAATACTCGCTGAAGCGTCTGAATTACTAGCACCTGACGGTATTCTAATCTATTCAACTTGTACGTATAATGAACATGAAAACGAACAAAATGCAGCCTGGATAGAAGAAACTCTTAGCCTTGAATGTCAAAAAATAAATACAGAAAAATCCTGGGGTTTGACTGAGAAAAAATTTGGTTACCAAGCTTACCCTCACAAATGCAAAGGAGAAGGATTTTATATGAGTGTATTTAAAGCTGAATCGAATAGGTCTGAAAACAAAATGAAGCTTAAGTCTAAGGGAGGAAAAACATTGGAGATCTTGAATGCAAAAGAAAGTGAAAAAGTTGCAGCCTTCCTGGAGAAACCTGAGGCCTACACAATCTATAGAAACCACCTGGATGAGCTCTGTTTTTTCCCTAAGGCATTAAAAAGAGAATTCCAATTTGTTTGCCAAAGCCTCTACCGCTATCATGCCGGAACTCCCATGGGTACTTTCAAGCATAACAAACTAATTCCGAATCATGCCTTTGCACTTTCCAATGGAATAAAACATACTTTTCCAAAGCTGGATTTAGATAAAACCACAGCTATATCTTATCTGAGGAAGGAAACATTACCTGTGCCAGAAAAAAAGGGTCAGGGCTGGCACCTTATGTGCTACCAAGGCCTCAAACTGGGCTGGGGCAAAGTACTCAAAGACAGAATAAACAACTACTTCCCCAAGAATCTTAGAATTCGGATGCAGGACAATTAATTTCCCTTAAACCTCTAATGCCTCAACAACATTGATGGAGCACTTTTCAAGTTTCCCAGCGTCCCTGTAATAGGTATCAACACTAACAAGTTCATTTCCTTGGATAATACCTACAAGAAAATAATTGCTTTGATCAAGGTCATTCATAAATAGTTTATCAAGGTCATAAACTTTAGATGAAATAGAAGCATAAATACCAGAAATACGCTGATTTCGTTTTTGGGCATGCTGACCAGATTGCTTAAAATCATACTGGCTATAAAAAAATTGATTAGGAATTCCCTCTACAATATTAAGAGCAGGTTTGAAGTCTGTAATCTCAGTGCTGCTTTTTTCGCCTATTGGACGACCGAAGAGAAACCCTCCTGCCACATAAGGGGCTGACACCTCTAGATGGGTCTTTACCGCCTCTAACACACGGTTAGAAATCATTAGTTTGTTCATTTTCATAGTGTTTTTGCGCTCAAAGCAACTTGACTTTGAGTCTTTTAATCTTAAGAAAGTGTAGTGTACTTTGATCTGGAATGATCTAAAGGCGATAGTTTAATTTATGAATATTTTCAATCCAATTCAAGGTGAAAAATGTTAAGAAACAGATATTTGACCCAAATAAATAAAAAACAGGTTTGCCCTTAACGGACAAACCTGCTCAAATCATAGGTATATTATTTTTATTAAAGGCTGAAAGCAGCTTTTACCTGATCCACCATATCTAGCTTCTCCCAAGTAAAGGTCTCCACCTCCATTGTTTTTATATTTCCTGATCCATCCTTCAAGGATACCTTTTTTATTTCTGGCTGACGGCCCATATGTCCATAGGCTGCTGAATCTGAATAAATAGGATTTCTTAATTTCAAACGCTGCTCAATTGCATAAGGAGTCATATCAAAAATATCAATAACCTTGTCTGATATTTCCGAATCATTCATATCCACCTTTGCAGTACCGTAGGTCTGAATGTATATATTCGTAGGTTGTGCTACACCAATAGCATAAGATACCTGAACAAGAACTTCATCACAAACTCCTGCTGCTACTAAATTCTTTGCAATATGCCTTGTAGCATAAGCCGCAGAGCGATCTACTTTGGATGGATCTTTCCCAGAAAAAGCGCCACCACCATGTGCACCCTTACCACCGTATGTATCTACAATGATCTTTCTACCTGTCAGGCCGGTGTCTCCATGTGGACCTCCAATAATGAACTTACCCGTTGGATTGATGTGATAAGTAATCTCATCATTAAAAAGGGCTTGTACGGATGCTTTGCAACTTGTTTTAATCCTTGGAATTACAATATTAATGATATCTCTTTTGATTCGCTCTAGCATTGCTGGCTCAGAATCAAAATCATCATGTTGAGTAGAAACTACTATAGTATCAATTGCAATAGGCACATTATCATCAGAGTATTTGATGGTAACCTGTGATTTGGAATCTGGTCTAAGATAGTCCATACCCAATGAACCATCTTTTCGTATAGCTGCCAACTCCATTAGTATCTTGTGCGAAAGATCTAAAGCCAATGGCATATAGTCTTCTGTTTCATTGGTTGCATAACCGAACATCATCCCTTGGTCTCCAGCTCCTTGCTCTTCTGGCTTTGCTCTATCAACCCCTTGATTAATATCAGCGGATTGGCCATGGATAGATGAAAAAATACCGCAAGAATCTGCGTCAAACTTATATTCTGACTTTGTATATCCTATTCGTTGAATCACATCTCTTGCTATCTGCTGAACATCTAGGTAAGTCTGTGTCTTCACCTCCCCTGCTAACACCACTTGACCAGTAGTAACTAGCGTTTCACATGCCACCTTAGAGTTTGGATCAAATGCCAAAAAATGATCGACTAATGCGTCTGAAATTTGATCTGCTACTTTATCCGGGTGTCCTTCAGAAACGGATTCTGATGTAAATAAATATGGCATTAAGTATGATTTTTTTTAATGATCGTTAAAAATAATAAAATATGGCATTATGCCATCTAAAAGCATCCCTCGAGTTTGAATTTATTTAACATTAAAACAAAAACTCGATTCTGCCTGATTTCCAACGGATAGAAAGCCCTCTAGACAATCATCCATCGAAACAGGACCAACCCCTTCTGGAGTCCCTGTGAAAATAAGATCCCCTTTCTGAAGCTTGAAAAATCTGCTCAAGTAGCAAATAATTTCATCTATAGAGAATAACATATCTTGAATATGCCCATTCTGTACCTCCACTCCATTCTTCTGAAGTGTGAAATTCAAATCTTCAAGATCTAATTCACTTTTATCATAGAATTTCCCAATCACTGCCGAATGGTCAAATCCTTTGGCAAGCTCCCATGGTTGACCTTTTTCTTTACACTGCTTTTGAATATCTCGAGCCGTGAAATCAATTCCAAGACCAATTTGATTGTAATAGGTAGACGCAAAAGCTGGCTGTACATGTTTACCGTTCTTACATATTTTCACAATCAACTCGACTTCATAATGTATGTCGTCCGAGAAATCTGGAATAAAAAAGGGTTTGTTATTTATTAACAAAGCAGAAGGAGGCTTCATGAATACGATAGGAGCCTCTGGCGTCTCAGCGCCCATCTCCTTGGCATGTTTTGCATAATTCCTTCCTATACAAAAAATCTTCATCGCCTAGAATTTAACATTACCTAATCCAGCAAGCTCCTTTACCTCTTTCAAGGTTTGTTGAGCTGTCTTTCTAATCTCAGCAGATGATTGCTTGATCTTATATTTTATATCTTTCTTATTCGCTAAAGCCTCTGTTTTTCTTTCTTTAAAAACACCACAAAGTTTAACTACCTCATCCGCAACTACATCTTTAAACTCCGCATATCTTAAAGCACCCGATTCATGGTTATTCATCATAGCTTTATAAGCATCATCTGCACCACAAGCTTTTAAAATCTCAAAAAGATTCTCTACACCTGCACTCATCTCACCCTCGGGTGTATCTCCAGAGTCCGTAACCGCTGATCGAATCTGCTTTCTTATTCTCGCCTCATCAGCGAATAAAGATATGAAGTGTTTCTCACCAGCAGATTTACTCATCTTACGCATAGGATCAGCCGTAGACATAATCTTAGGCGTTTCAGTAAATAAACATTCTGGTATAGTAAAATACTCTTTTTGAGCTTGATTATTAAAACGCTGAGCAATAGTTCGTGTTAATTCAAGATGTTGCTCTTGGTCTTTACCTACTGGAACATAATCAGCATTATAGATCAAAATATCAGCTGCTTGAAGGATCGGATAAGTAAACAATCCAGCCGAAATGAATCCTTCGGACTTTTCAGAACTTTGATTACTCTTATCTTTAAATTGAGTCATTTGCCCAAGCCTTCCAAATGGCGTAAAGCAATTAAATATCCAAGAAAGTTCTGCATGCTCAGGCACAAGAGATTGAATAAATAAATTCTCAATGTTCACCCCTGCTCCTATCAAATTGAAGATAAGATCCCAAACGTTATTCTTTAATTTCTTAGGATCATAAGGCATGGTCATAGCATGGTAATCAACTACGCCATAAAAACATTCGTAATCTGCCTGTAAATCCACCCAGTTCTTAACTGCACCAAAATAATTTCCAAGGTGCATATCACCCGTAGGCTGGATACAAGAGAGAATCCGTTTTTTCATCTTAAAACTATTTTATTGGTTAATTAGTGAATCCTGCTATTAAAGAAATCTCTACTTGCACGAATTTAGGGAGATTTGCTACTTCAACTAACTCTCTAGCCGGAGCTGTATCTTCGTTGAAGTACTTCGAATAAACCTCGTTTATACGGCTGTAATTATTCATATCAGCAACGAAAACAGATGCCTTTATTGCATCCTCAAAACTCAGACCTGCCTCATCGAGAATTGCCTTCAGGTTTTGCATAACCTGCTCTGTCTCCTCCTCTACAGTCAAGCCATTAGGAAGAGCTCCTGTTGCCGGATCAATGGCAACTTGACCAGAAATAAAAAGCATATCTCCAAATCGTACCGACTGATTATACGGACCCACAGGTGCAGGAGCCTTTTCTGTATTGATGATTGTTTTCATGATGATCGTTTTGACTTTAAATAGAGAAAGCTCCAAATCGTATATACGAAAGGAGCTGACACTTATATCTTAAATGATAAATTTCTGAGATTATTCCTCGGTAGTTGCTTTTACCAAGATACGACCACGATACATAGTGTTGCCCTCAGCATCAGTATATGTGCGGTGCATCAAGTGCTTTTCACCTGTATTTTTACAAGTAGCAACGTTAGGAGCTGTAGCAACATAGTGTGTTCTACGCTTTCTTTTTCTCTGCTTAGATATCTTACTCTTTGGATGTGCCATTTTACACGCTAGTTTAATTTCCTATAAAGGTGACCTTAATAAAGGCCAAAGTTAATCCAATTTTATGTCTTTCAAAGCACTCCAGGTAGAATTTGATGAATTTTCATCTAAATCCTTCTGATCGTCCTCATTTGCTTCCAGAATATTCAACATGTCAGGATCACATTCCTCTCCAGCCATATCATGTGTACTTACCATTGGAACTGCTAAATGAATAAACTCATATAAATATTGAGCCACATCGAAGCTATCTCGATCTCTTCTTATGTAGACGACCTCGAAATCTTCTTTTTCAACCTCAGCATATTTCAATAGTAGTTGCTCAGTAAATGACAATGGAAGATCGAAATCTCCTAAACATCTATCACAAGACCTTCTTGTTTTACCTGATACCTTGAATTCCAATTCAATATGGGAAGTTCGTTTTTCTAGAATCAAATCAACAAGTATGTCTCCTTCTGTCAGCTTACTATCTTCAAAAGCTTTAAAAAAAGTAGCATTGATTTCGAAACTGTACTCATGAATCCCTTCCATCAATCCTAAAATTGGCAGGGTGTAGGCTTCTAGCTCTTTCATCTTTATGAATATTTTTTAAAGCGGATGCAAAGGTAATAATTAATATCAATTAACTCAACAAACAATCCGAAATTTTAATCAATTTATTTCGTCTTGTAACATTAAAAAAATTACTCCTTAGAATACACCCAAGCTTTCGGATTAAATTTTTGTTTTACCCGATCAAATTTTTCATTAAACTCTTGCTCTGTTTCAAAGGCATAACGCACAGCTACAGCGGTCGCTGTACCTCTATCTAATGAAACAGCTTCATAGCCACCTTCTATGATTCGCTTAATCAATACTTCAGCATTTTTCTTATCCCCAAAAACTCCAACCACAATCTCTGCTTCTTTCCACAATCTGATTTCTTTTTCTCGAATTATTTCTTCTTCCGCATCAACGATATCTCCCTCATCATCCCAACCATCATACTCATCATTTTCTTCCTCCTCAAGCAAAGGCTCATCAACAAGATCTTCAATGACTTCTGAATCATATGCGGGCATTTGCCCTTTAAACAGTGTATCCTTGAATAGTACTACTGCGAAAAGTATAAACAAAGCAGTAGCCATAAGGACTGCGAGCAAGATATTACTCTCGGGTTTTTTCTTTGATTTTGACCTCCAATCAGTTGTTGCAACAGGACCAACCTTAATTTGTTCTTTATCAGGGGTATTTCCTGACGATGCAGCTTTACTTTTATTCGCAGAAGTTGTTCGCAACACAGGACGAGCATGAACATCACCCAAACCAAAAACATCCGAGTTATGATTCGAGTTGTCTTGTAAGAATTTAAATGTCCCTTGAAAATCTTTATACAATCGTCCTAGGTTGGGAAAAATAATAATCTCTCTATTGTCGAGTAGTTTATTAGATTTTTTGACAAAATCTTCGATCTCCATTTCAGCAGAAAGCTTTGACAGACTGTACCGCTCCATTAGAAAAGAACCTAGGACACCATCATTTACAATTAGATTGTCATTAAAAGTGATTTTCTTTGCTGGCGGACTAATCTTTCCTAAAACTTGATCAACATCTGCACCTACTTCCTCAGCGACAAAACCACCAAAACCTGGGACTATAACCAGGTCTTTGGAAAACAACAATTCTGCTATATTATCTGCTACTTTAACTTTCATATCACAATACACTTGCTACCAATAATTTAAACAAAAAAAAACTCAAATCAGAGGTACTTTTATGATAACGAATTAAAAGATCCTAATAATTCAATCTCCAATTAAAATTAAGATAAAAAACAATTAAATTTATTGATCCCTAACCAACTAATTTAAAAATGTCTACGTCTTGCTATTAAAAAGATATAAAATGAATCGAATTACTCATTTCGTAATTGTAATCACCTCAGTATTATTTGTCTTCTCTTGTCAAACGGACAGATGCGAACAATTAGTACACACATTGGATTATGAAACTGTTTTTATAAGTCCAAATCAACTAAGATCAGAGATAGAACATCAAGACATTCGAGGACTTAAGGTTCCAGGAAAGATATACTTCTACAACAATCTGTTGCTCATCAATGAGCTTTATGAAGGGATTCACTTCATCGACAACTCTAATCCAAGTGAGCCTAAGAATTTAAGTTTCTTAAAAATTACTGGGAACACGGACTTTGCAATAAAAGATGGAAAACTATATGCTAACAACCTATTAGACCTGCTTACCTTCGACATAAGCGATCTTGATGATATAAAACTTGAGCATATCGCCAAAAACACCTTTATAAATTTCTACGACACAACCGATGACGAAAATCAGGAATTCTACCTCTGCTCCAAACCAGTGAGAACAACAGAATTAATGTCTTGCAAAGACTTTGAATCAAGCAACAACAATGGATCAATAATCGGCCTTGATTTTGGCTTTCGCAATTCCTTTGCACAAGAAGATGTTGTTATGTTATTAGAATCCTCAACTCAATTAACTTCGAATTCATCAAACGGAAGCTCAGGGACTAGTGGATCAATGGCTAGCTTCATTATAAGAGGTGATTACTTGTATACACTAGATACAGAAAAAATTTACACCTTCGAATTGAACGCAGACAATGACCCTACACTAGTACGTGAAGATTATGTAGGCTGGGGTTTGGAAACCATCTTTGCGCATGAAAATGAGTTATACATAGGATCTACAAATGGTATGTACATCTTAACACTTGAGGACCCAGCTGCTCCTCAATATCTTTCATCAGTAAGTCACGTTGGAGCATGTGATCCCGTTTTCGTAAAAGACAACTTCGCCTATGTAACACTTAGAAGTGGCAATATTTGCGACGGATTCACTAATCAGATGGACCTTATTGATATAAGCTCTAAAAGCAACCCAGTCCTTTTTAAATCCTTTAGTATGACCAATCCGCATGGACTTAGCATAAGCTCCGATGAGTTATATCTTTGTGATGGACTTGATGGCTTGAAGGTTTTCGATATCAGTGACCCAGAAAACTTACACAAGAATATGATTGAACAACACCAAGGAAAATTTGCTTTTGACGTGATCACGCTGCCAGAAATGAACAACCTACTTATCATGATAGGCGCACAAGGACTAGTCCAATACGACTTTTCAAATCCTAAAAATTTAGTCGAGCTTAGCTCCATAAATATTGAATGGTAAATCCAATTGTTAAAAAAAGAGGGACTTTCAGCAGAAAGTCCCTCTTTTTTTTACCTACACGTTACGCTTCTATACCGTAACAGTTAATTAAAGTTGCTATTTTTGCACTATGTTTGAAAATAGAATAGAAAGATCGAAGTCTGAGGCTTTATTCGAAGAAGCAAAAGCTTATTTCCCTGGTGGGGTAAATTCACCCGTACGGGCATTCAAATCCGTATCAGGAGCACCACTCTTCATTAAGCATGGGGAGGGATTTACAATCACTGATGAAGACGAAAATACCTATATTGATTTTTGTAACTCTTGGGGTCCATTGATCCTGGGACACAACAATAAACAAATCAAAGAATCGGTAATTAAGACCATTCACGACGGTATGTCTTTTGGAACGCCTACAACGCATGGTAATGAACTCGGTAAATTCATATTGGACAATAACCGGTTTATTGATCAAATGAGATTTGTATCGTCGGGAACAGAAGCTGTAATGTCTGCTATTCGTCTAGCTAGAGGATACACAAAGAAAGATAAGATTATCAAATTTGAAGGTTGTTACCATGGGCATGTAGATTCTCTAATGGTAAAAGCAGGCTCTGGACTTGCCACCTTCGGAGTAAGTACTTCTGCAGGAATACCAGCGTCATTTGCCCAAGAAACAATTGTCCTTCCTTTGGATGATGAGCAAGCGGTAGAAGATTGCCTTAGAGCACATAGCCATGAAGTCGCTTGTATAATCATTGAACCTGTTCCAGCTAATAATGGACTTTTAATACAGCGAAAAGAATACTTAGCGTATCTAAAAGAAATATGTGCTAAGCACAATGTCCTATTAATATTTGATGAAGTAATTTCTGGATTTAGAGTTGGTTTTGAAGGAGCAGCAGGGTATTACAATATCCAACCTGATTTGATCACATATGGGAAAATCATTGGGGGTGGATTGCCAGTTGGAGCCTTTGGAGGAAAGAAAGAAATCATGGAACATGTAGCACCCCTCGGTGCTGTATATCAAGCAGGAACACTTTCTGCAAACCCTGTAGCTATGACAGCTGGTCTTGCCTGTCTAAAACAACTTGCAGATCCTTCATTTTACAAAAAAATGGAAGCCCAAACGGCTTACCTTGCTGAGCAAATTGAAACTCACGCAAAAGAGCAGTCTTATACGCTGAATGTTGCAAGAATCGGTTCTATATTCTGGCTGTGTTTCTCTGATGAGACTATCAGAACCTCAGCTGCAATCAAGTCTGAATCTATGGATTATTTCAAGGTTTTACACCACGAACTTCTTCAAACTGGTGTATATCTAGGTCCTTCAGGCTATGAAGTTGGATTCTTGAGTAAAGCATTGGCCGATGATCAGGCACATCTTGATCTGGCTATAAGCAAAATGAAAGATGCGCTTGACACGGCCTATGCCTCCGTAAGCATCTAATCCAATTTTGCTCTATACATTTGAATCGTATTTTTCAAGCCAAAATATAAGGCATCAGAAATAAGAGCGTGTCCGATGGAAACTTCCAGTAAACCGGGCACGCTTTCTTTATAGTAATTGAGATTATCTAAATTCAAATCGTGCCCCGCATTGATACCAATTCCAATCTCATTTGCTTTTTTTGCTGCTTCAACATGTGCCTTTACTGCCCCTTCAGGGTTTGAACTAAAGGCTCTCGCAAAATCTCCTGTATAAAATTCAATGCGATCAGCACCAACAGCTTTTGCACCCTCAACAAATTTCTCGTCAGCATTTACAAATATAGATACGCGAATACCCGCATCTTGAAGTTTAGCTGTTATGGACTTTAAGAAAGTGGCGTGCTCAATAGTATCCCATCCCGAATCAGAAGTCAAGGCGGCTGGTTTATCTGGAACTAGCGTAGCTTGATGTGGCTTGTGCTCTAACACCAGCTCCATAAATCGATCCGTTGGATTACCTTCAATGTTAAACTCTGTTGTAACAACCTCCTTCAAAGCTGGTATATCCGAATAACGAATATGACGCTCATCCGGTCTTGGATGCACAGTAATCCCCATTGCCCCAAATGATTCACAATCTTTTGCCACTTGTACTAAGTCTGGCAAATCTTCCCCTCTTGCATTACGAATCAATGCAACTTTATTGATATTTACACTAAGTCTTGTCATCTCAAAAATTTTAACAAAAATAAAGGTATTTACTATATAGAAAAGACTTTTCAGGAATTTGTATTTTGTGGATGAAACTCAACACTAAATTATGACTAATAAAGAACAGCAAAAGTACTTTATAAACACTGTAACTCCTGGTTTTAGAATCTTCGCCTGGTTATTAATTCTGTTTTTCGGAATTGGCCTTGGACAGATGGCCAGTGTGGGAGTAATCATGGGCCTAGGCTATGACATCCAAAGCCTTACCACCCCTGATTTTGCACCAGATAAAACTGCAGTGCGGCTTATGGCTTTTGCAAATCAATTATTCTCCTTTTTAATTCCAGCAATCTTCTTAGGCTTTGTCCTATTCAAAAACAAGTGGTCAGCCTTTACAGGCCTAAAAACAGATCCTGAATTTCCTCAAAATAAATCGACTAAGCCAAAAGATCTTCTGCTTGCAGGCTTAATAATAATACTTTCCTGGCCACTCACTCAATTCTTGTACCTTGTAAACATGGAGATTCCGATGCCAGAAATCCTGATCAACATGGAGAATTCTACAAATGGTATCATAGAGCAAATGCTAAACATAAACAGTTTACCAGAGTTGCTATTTGTATTGATCATCATGGCTGTAACACCTGCAATAGGTGAAGAATTAATGTTTCGAGGTCTTTTTCAAAGAATCCTCAGATACAACAAGGTAAACATGCACCTCGCTGTCATTCTGTCGGCTCTTGTGTTTAGTACGATACACATGCAATTTCAGGGATTCCTTCCTAGGTTCTTTTTAGGGCTTATCCTTGGCTATTTATTGGCATTTGGAGGTAGTCTTTGGATTGCTATCTTTGCGCATTTTATCTTTAACGGAACACAAGTAGTCGTTACCTATTTTGCAAAAGGCCAAATGGATCTATCAGCAACGCCACAGTGGAGTGACTTCAATTTTATTTTATTTGCCGTAGGCACTGTATTGTTTGGTATTGTTACTTATTATTTTTGGAATCAAAATCAACTAGAACCTCAGGATAATTAATTAAACACTATGTCTAAACTTAAACAAAGGACTCTTTCGGCAGCTTTATTTGCGCCCATTGTTTTAGGGTCTATCTATTTCTCGGATTGGACATTTCAAGGACTATGGCTTTTTGTAGCCATCGTTTGTGCGTATGAACTGTCATCAATATTAGACCACAAATACGGAAAATCTTCCGGGTTTTCAACACTATTAAAAACAACAATTCCTGCAATAATTTTCTTTGCAGGCATTATGTACCTCAATGATTATTTGAGCCTTAATGCATTGTTGTCTACAATCCTGATTTGTATACTAATCATCTTTATACACGGAACATTCACGGATGTGAAAAATCCTATTAAGAACATATTTGCCCCAGTTGTCAGTATAACTTATGTTAGTATCCCTCTTATACTGCTTGCGGATTTAGTAGGTATCAATGGAACATATAATAATCTCTTTGCAATTGGACTTATACTCTTGATTTGGGCCAATGACACTGGAGCATATTTCGTTGGATCAAAGCTTGGAAAACGAAAACTAGCACCTGATGTATCTCCTAACAAAACATGGGAAGGTTTCTTTGGAGGACTTATACTCAGCGGAAGTGTCGCCCTTCTAATTGCGAGTATATTAGAATTTGATAGTTTAACCTGGGGATTACTTGGACTTTCAGCAGGGGTATTTGGCACCCTAGGTGACCTCTTTGAATCAAGTTTAAAAAGATACACTGGGGTAAAAGACTCTGGTAATATTATGCCTGGACATGGTGGACTTTTGGACAGGTTTGATGGCTTCTTTTTCCTCATACCAGTAGCATGGATTATTGAGCAACTGGTATAAAAAAAAGCCTGATGATAATCATCAGGCTTTTTTTATGCTTACTATTTTTATTCTGGCTTTTTCTTGCGCTTTGTTTTAAACAAGGCAACAACTTCTTTATCCTTCATAAAGCCGATGTCAACAAAGTTTGTAGCAACAAACTTTTTAACATCCTGATAGTCTCTTCCGCGCTTATCCGTAAATGTTCTGATACAACTTCTTACGAATTTCAAACATAGATCCTTAAGGTTCTGGTTGAAACGCTGATTTCTAAAACTTTCAACATAAGGAATCATCTGCTTGAATACATTGAAGAACGAAGCATATTGTAGAGGTGCTAGATCTTTCATTTCAACCTCAAACACTCTATATATTGCTGTTCGTAGAGCTACATTCTGCTTCGATAGGCCTTCGTAAGAACTATGAAAACCTTTAACAGCCTCAATTGTCTTTTCCTCATTAATACCCTTAGAAGAAATAACCTTTATTAGCTCATAATATTTTTTAAACAAATCATTCTTGTCTCCAACAAGGTCCATGGATTTTTTTGCATTATCTGCAGAAATTTCAACCCCTTTGATATACAATTCATCCAAATAGGCAAACCATTTTTTATCAAACCCTTCATCCGCTTTCATAGAAGCATCTATTGATGTAGAAAGAAGGTTTTTGATTGACTTGTTGTAACTAAAGTATTTTCCAAAGATCATCAAGATGTAGATCAACTTCTCGTTACCCTGAATTTCATCTAGCTTTAAAAAAGCTTTTATGTGAGGTAAAATCGAACTATTGTCAACATCCTCCATCATAGCACGCTCAAGCAGGAAATGACGGAGTGGCAAATGCATCACCTGAAACTCTCCAAAAGTCTTTGGAAAACTTGCTGAACTAAAGATCTCTCCCTTGAACTGTTTATTATATCTAAAATGAAGCGCTCTTCTATTCTCAAAGATTCTATACTCAGGCATCTTCTGAGTCATCAAAAAGCTTTTCACACGCTTATTTACGATTGTTTCAATCAATGAAGTAACCCAAATATCCGAACTCAAAGCAAACCCCAACTGAACGGTCTGTCCTATTCTTTTAGAAAGAATCTCAAAATTTGCTGAATTACAAATCTCAAGTAGGATAGCTCTAAACTGATCTTGTGAAACTAAGTATTTATAGTTCTCACTTATTTCTCCTCTAAGAACAGCATATCCGAGAATTTTAGGAAGAAACAATCCTTCGTATCCTTCATCCAACAAATACCGTTCGAAAGACATCAATTGCAAAGGATTTTCTTTTGCAACCTGCTCATACAAGGCAAATATACGAGGTTCAAATTGATTTCTCATTTCAAGGTAAAAAGACTCTTCCTCCTCCTCAAGATACTGAGCGAGTGCATCTGAGGCCTGAACTTCTTCCTTTATTTGGTCCAACTCAGACGCATAAAGTTTATCCAATGCAAGCATGTTTATCTATATTTTAAGATGAACCTGACAGGAACATTTCCTGCCAGGTTCATTTATTACTTAAAAACAATAATTTCTAATCTGTGCTGTAAAAATATAAAAAAAGCTAGACAATTGCCTAGCTTTTTTTCTTTTTGTGCATTAAGCTTATTCTGCGTCAGCTTTAGGAGCATCTCCCTCTTCAGCTGCTGGCTCTTCAGCCTTAGGCTCTTCGGTAGCTTCTTCTGTAGTTTCAGCAACCGCCTCAGTAGTTTCTTCTGTAGCTTCAGCAACCGCTTCGGTAGCTTCTTCTGCAGTTTCAACAACCTCTTCTGCTTCTTCAGCAGCTGGCGCTTCTACTACAACTTCCTCTTTGAATATCTCAGGCACCACACCAAAACGCTCTTTCTTAAGCGCTTCAACAGATGCCACTTCCTTTTCAATAGCTTTTGAAACTGAAGCTTCCTTGTGCTCAATCCAAGCTGCAAATTTCTTATCTGCTTCTTCCTGAGTAAATGCACCTTTAGCAACACCTCTTTGAAGGTGCTTCATGTACATTACTCCTTTGTAACGAAGAATCGCTCCTACAGTATGTGTAGGCTGTGCTCCATTCCCCATCCAATCTAGCGCTTTCTGACGATCAACGTCAATAGTTGCTGGATTAGTCATTGGGTTATAAACACCGATCTTCTCAATGAATCTACCATCACGTGGAGATCTAGAATCTGCGACAACAATGTGATAGAAAGGTCTTTTCTTACGACCTCTACGCTGCAAACGAATTTTTACTGGCATAAAGCTAAATTTATATGGTTTGACCAAACCCGAATAACCTGTAAATCAGGCATCAGGCTTTTAACGAGTGCAAAATTATAGTTTTAGGAAGAATAAAACAACATAAACCCACTTTTTCTTAAAATAAGTTGATATTCCTTAAACCCATGCAAAACCTCGCATTTAAAAATCAAAGCGCATCCTTAGGTTTAACCTTCTAGACGTTAAGAAATTAGGTATTGCATACTGCTGTTTAAAGACAGTCTTTATCCAGGTTCTTGAAGCTTCATTTTTTGTATTCATCATATTAAAAACCTCTAGACTGATCCATGCATTTTCTGTAAACCGCAATGGATGCTTGGCATTTTTAACAACCTTACCTCCTCCAAAAAGCTGGTAAGCAAAGCCAATATCAACTCTGTGATAGGGACGAAATCGATAGGTGTTTCGATAAATCAAATTATTGTCCTTTAATCCGAAAGGAAGACCGGTACCTATACTGAGATTCAGGTTCATCTTAAAATTCTCATTATTTGGCAGATAATCCTGAAAGAAAATGGACATGTTCATAAGTCGATCAGTAGGCCTAGGTACGTCATTTACCTCAGTACCTTCAGTGGATCCTAATTCTCGAATCATATGTTGCACATCATCCAGGGATTCTCTAGCTCTAAGGAATGATAGATTAAACCACGACTCTGCTCCTTTTACAAAATTACCGTTCAGCCTAAAATCTATACCAGTCACATAACCACTAGCATCATTTAATCCTGAATATCTAATTTTTACATTATCGACATCATAAGAAACCAAATCCCAAAGCTTCTTGTAATATGCTTCCATTATGAATCGAAAATCATTTCCACCAAATCGCTTTGGATTAAAGTCATATGTAAAACCTCCAACGAGATGAGCAGACTTCTGTGCGGAAAGATTTGAATTCAAACTACCATCAAGCCGTCTCAACTCTCGGTAAAAAGCTGGTTGAAAATAGTATCCGGCTGCTAAGCGATAAGAAATATTCTTTTTTCGATTTAGGGGTTTATATAAAAATTGCATCCTTGGAGATACAAAGGTTTCTTTGTTAAGCGTCCAATGATTCAATCGAACCCCAGCTGTAAGTTTCAATTCTCCTTTATCCTCCTTATACCAAGAATACGTATCCTGAATATATGCAAAGAGTCGATCAGAACGTAGTTCATTCTCGGACTTGAGTACATAATATAAGAGGACTTCTGAAGTATCATAGTTAAGAGAATAACCAGCTGAATCTAGACGTTCCCACTCATTAATCCTATCGTTGATTTGTTCATTCTGATATTTCACACCCCAAAGCAAAAAGTGACTTGTTTCTTTAGATTCATCTTTGGGCTCCAATTGAAATTCAATCCCACCCTTATGCTGAATATTAGTAACCTGCGCATTGAACGAATTTCTCGCATACAGATGCTGTGTACCAGAACCTAGTTCACCGAGTACTTCTCCGAAATTTGATGAATTGAAATCAGCTTCAATCTCCCGAAGACTATAGAATCCTAAAATATCAAATCGCTCATTTTCATCAGAGGTATACCTTGATGCTAAAAGCTTTAAAAAATATGGATTCTTATCTCTATCTGGAACATAGGTTAGAGATAGGCCATTCGTGTAATTTGTAAAATCATCAACCTCCTGGCCCTCAAATTCAGAATACAGTTGTAAAGAGAAATCAATCAAACCAATGGCAGTAGATCTAATATTGGGTTGAAACTGATACACAGAACGATTGTAATTACTCAAGTATCCGAGCTGGAGATCTTTTGTTATATCGAAGGTAAAATACCCTTGAATATCTGTAAAACTAGGATTGTACTCACCAGAAAGGTCTAAACTACCGAGCAGGTAAGTTGTCGTCTTAAACCTAGCACCTACAAGATATCGGAATCGTCTATATTTCGAACCTCCTATCAGGCGGCTACCTTCAATATGGGTAGACCCTCCAAGTAGCGACATGGAAACTGAAGACTTAAACTTATTTGGTCTTTTATACTTGATATCCAATACAGAGGATAACTTATCTCCATACTTTGCGGCATATCCCCCTGAAGAAAAAGAAAGGTCTCTGATTAGATCAGCATTGGGGAAGGTTAAGCCTTCTTGTTGACCCGCTCGTATCAATTGAGGTCTGTAGATCTCAAAATCATTTATATAAACCAGGTTCTCATCATAATTACCACCACGAACTTGATACTGGGAACTCAATTCACCCCCAGAACCCGAATTCGCACCCAAAGCAATGTGAGGAAGCACACTTTCCAAATTTCCAGAAGCTGTAGGCAATCTTTTAAATGCCTCTGAATCCTCTCGAATTAGACCGTCTTCATCAATTGCATCTGCCTTTAGCTCAAATTCAAGCCCTAGGTCAGATGGTTCAAGCGTGACAACTCTATAAATCGAATCTCCAGCTACTAAAGGACCTAAATCAATTCCCTTTTCCTCGTAACCAACTCTTCTAAATACAAGTTCAAAGGATTGCCCAGCAGAAACTTCAATACTAAATGAACCATCGATCTTAGATTCTGATGCGATGTTTTCTCCACGAACGAATACAGTTACGAAATCTAATGGCTGCAGACTGGCAGCATCATTAATAGTCCCTGAAACGACCTGAGCCTCTCCGTTAAGATAGAAGAGGCTTAAAATCAGGGCAAGTAAGATTTTTTGCATTTGCATTAAAGTCTTTTATATAAGATTAGCGTCCAATATTCTTTAGCCTATCAATAGTATCGATTGGGTCTTCTGACTTGAACACAGAACTACCTGCTACGAGTACATCAGCACCAGCTTTTAAGATTTCCTCTGCATTCTGCAAGCCGACTCCACCGTCAATTTCAATCAATGTATCGAGATTACGCTCGATAATCTTTGCTTTTAAACGTTTAATTTTAGAAAGGGTTTGATAGATGAATTTTTGTCCTCCAAAACCAGGATTAACAGACATGATACAAACCATATCAGTCAACTCAAGAACATCATCCAATAAATCAACTGGCGTATGTGGATTGATTGCTACCCCTGCTTTTGCACCAAGCTCCTTGATATAGCCCAGTGTTCTGTGCAAATGCGGACTTGCTTCATAATGCACAGTTAGTACATCAGCCCCTGCATTTCGAAATTCTTCTAGGTATTTATCCGGCTCAACGATCATTAGGTGAACATCTAATGGCTTTTCTGCCATTTGCTTCATCGTTTTAACTATGTTCATTCCAAACGAGATATTCGGAACAAAGCGACCATCCATGACATCAACATGATACCAATCGGCATTGCTTTGATTGATCATGTCAAAATCCTTCTTCAGGTTTGAAAAATCTGCAGCAAGTACAGACGGAGCAATCAGGTGTTTCATTGAATTTGTAATTTATAATTATGATACATGTACTACACTATCCGTATTCAATAATGGTTTTAAAGACAAGCGTAAATATAATTGGGCAGTAGCCAGAACATCTTTCTCGCAATACAGACTGATTCGATCTATATCACTTTCCTCCCAATAAACCCGACCCACCTCTGAACCATCAATATCATCTTTGGGTGAAGGAAATCCTAAGACAGCTGCCAACAACTTGAGTGAGGTAAAACTCTTTCGATCTCCAAACTTCCACATCTCCATTGTATCCAAAAAATGAGCCGTTTCCCATGGCTTTTTACCCGCAACATCAATAATCGCTGGCAGTTCAATACCATTAACTAGCATTCGCCTGCAAATATATGGAATATCAAACTCCTTGATGTTGTGGCCACATATAAAAGATTTATTTGCATCTGGGTAATATTGTGCCAAAAGACCTGCAAAATCTTGAAGCAATATCATCTCATCGGGCCCAGCAAAGGATTTTAATTTTATACTTTTTGTATTATTGGCCTTATCCAAAAAGATAAAACCAACTGATATACAAACTATCTTGCCGAACTCAGCATAGATTCCGGCATTGTTTTTGTAAGCTTCTGATGCCTCCTCTTCCGTGAATTCACTCGTTCTAAGAATACTCTTAGTCTTATGCCTCCAAAGGGCTTGCATATCTGGTGATAACAATTCATAATCAGACTCTCCACTCACACACTCTGCATCCAGAAATAAAATTTTCGAATCATCGATCGATCTGGTCAACTGCATACTTTATATATTATTGGTAATTAAGGAATCTATCGCTCAAATACATTGTTTAGATGTATTGATTTATAAATGTACTATTAATCTAATTTAAAACGTTTAGCTGTAAGCTTTTGGTTTTTTGTCTCTCAAAAGGCATTCAAAGCCCAAAAAAAATAAAATTATTCATTTTATCGAACATTTTTCTAGTGTAAAACTTAACCCTATTGAATCAAATATTAAATTTGTAAATTATAATGTGAATTGATGATAATAAAATAAACACCTTTCATACATTCTATTACTAAATTGAAATTGTTTTATCATGACTGAAAATCAGAATTTAAAAAATAACCCGAACTCAGAAGAGAATCAAAGTAAAAAAGTTTACATAGTTGGTGGCGTCATCATTGCAGCTTTGCTTGTATTGTGTTGTACACTAGCAGCCTTCCTAATAAAGGCAAACAACGTAAACGAACTTCAGGATCAAAACAATATTGATCTTACAGAAGAAAATGAAACGTTCAAAGAAGACCTAGATAAACTTAATGAAGATTACGCTGAGTTAATTGCCGAAAACGGTGATCTAAATAGTGTAAATGAAGAACAATTAGCTGAATTGGAGGCTAAAAAAGCTGAAATCGAAGAGCTTTACAGATACAAAAAGGATTTCCGTAAAGCAAAGAAGAAGCTTGACTCTCTTAAAGTTGAGGTCAATGGATATCTTTCAGAGATTGCTATACTTAAGGAGCAAAATGAAAAGCTTAACGAAGAGAACATGGTTCTAAACTCAGATTTAGACCAGGAAAAATCTGTTAATTCTGAGCTTTCTCAGGCTAAGGCAATGCTTACAGCTGAAAAAGAAGAGCTTTCTTCAAAGAACTCTGGCTTATCCAAAACAGTCTATTTTGCTTCTGTTGTAAAAGTGGAAAATATTGTAGCAACTGGTTACAGAGCAAAATCTAATGGAAAGATGGTTGACCAAAAGAAAGCCAAAAACATTGAGAACCTTGAGGTTTGCTTTGAAACTACAGTAAATGAAGTTGCAAATGCAGGATCAGAAGATTTCTTCGTAAGAATTATCACCCCTCAAGGTGAGACGATTGCAAATGACTCTAAAGGGTCAGGTGTACTTACAAACAGCAGAAATAAAGAGAAGATTCGTTATACAACCGTTAAGGCTTATGACTACGCAAATGACAAGACCAATCTTTGCATCACTTGGAAGCCAGATGGCACCTTCAATGCTGGAAATTATGCAGTAGAAGTGTACAACAAAGGCTACTTGTGTGGAATTGGTTCTTTCCAACTAAAATAATTAATCTTATATAGATTTAGTAAGAAGGCACTCTTTTTGAGTGCCTTTTTGCGTTGTATTATCAAAATCACAAAACAATTTCAGCCCTATTCCGTTATTTTTGCCATATGAACAATGAAATGGAAAATTTTATCAACCCTATTGACAAGGACTCTATAACAGAAAATCCTTCTACCCTTCCCTACCCTCATGAACGCGGTGGACAGCTTATAAAGCCACTTGACAAAGGAAGAATAAAAGGAAATGCCTTGGCTGCCATGTACGAACAATCGGACATGCAATTGGACCAAATCAAGGAACAAATTGAACTACTTGCAAGACAGGCACAGGCTATACAAGATCGCATTACTGTAAGTGAACGCATCTACCAAGCAGACATGAGCATAAAGCCTCTTGTTAGTAAGGTATACCATCTTTACAAGCGCCCCCAAGGAAAAGAAATACTTTCACTTGTGGCACCCGAAGAATGGGGAAAATCCAGTAAACTAGAATTTATTGCAACTGTAAAATTGTTAGCTGATCATACCTGGGAAATCATTTCGAATGAATAATCGCATTTTTAGTCTAATTTTTTGGTGCATCCTATTTACTTTACCTAGATTAAACGCTCAGGAACAAGTCATATGGCAAGACAGTACACTGGTTTATGACTTTGGAGACATTGATTATGGTAAAGAATACAAACACGCATTTGTTTTCACGAACAATACGACAGATACTTTAAACATTGAAACGATTCGAGCAGATTGCGGATGTACAGTTCCTGACTGGGAAGACACCTTCACATTACCAGGATCAAATGGAGAGATTTCAGTAAGCTATACCCCTAAAAAACATGGGTATTTCTCAGAAAAAATAAGAGTCTTTTTCTACGAACAAAAGAAATCCATCACGCTATCTGTAGAAGGTTATGTTTTTAAGGACTAGTGTATTTTGAATTCCTGATTAGTTTTTTCCTTGTATTGCAAAAATTAATTTTAATTTAGGGCACTTTTTGATTACTCAAATTACACTATAAAATGGAGATCCTCATTTTTTTGATCATTAGCTATATTTTGTTTAGCATAAGTATGTATATGCTATTTCCTAAAGCTGAAAAAGCAGCTTGGAAAGGACTTGTTCCTGTGCTAAATTTCATGACACTTCAGGAAATTGCGGGCAGAAAAACATGGAAGGTTATTTATCTGTTCATACCTATTGTAAATATCTTCTACATTACCTCGCTCAATGTTGAAGTAGTACGTTCCTTCAAACAATATGAACTTAAGGATACCCTCTGGGCTGTATTCTTTGCTCCAGTAATATTTTTTAGAATAGCGAAAGATGCACAGATAAGCTATAAAGGTCCTAATGAATTAGAGGAAGAAGCTTATAAAAAAGAAATCACAAGACTTCAACTTGCAGGTAAAAAGATCGAAGCTAACAGGCTAATCGGAAAATCTCCATACAAAAAAGGACAATTCAGAGAATGGGTAGAGGCAGTAGGGTTTGCTGTATTTGCGGCAGCCTTTATTCGTATGTTCCTTATTGAAGCGTATACAATACCAACCTCCTCTATGGAAGGATCGCTCAATGTAGGCGATTATCTTTTTGTGTCTAAGGCTCATTATGGGATTAGAACACCAAAGACAGTCTTGATGATACCTTTACTTCACAATAGGATCCCTGGCTTGAATGTAGAATCTTACATTGAAAAACCAAATATTGAGGATACTAGACTA
The DNA here is from genome assembly GCA_029252685.1 of Saprospiraceae bacterium. GTDB lineage: Bacteria > Bacteroidota > Bacteroidia > Chitinophagales > Saprospiraceae > AM-2324. The sequence continues at coordinate 23,029 of JAQXAY010000184.1, forward strand.
CCTGCAATATCACCTGTAAAGCGATATGATCCTGTAGTTTTCAACTATCCAGAAGGGGACAGTGTTTACGTCAATCCGAGAAGAACATTTAGCATACATGATGTTAGAAGAGCGCCTAATAATGCCTTTATAAAGGAAACTATTGCAGGAAAAAAGCTGGTAACAAGACCAATAGACAAGCGTGATCACTATATCAAACGCTGTATAGGCATGCCTGGGGATTCATTGAAAATTATCGATAGGCAAGTTTATATCGATAATGAGAAAGCAGAAAATCCAGAAAACATACAATTCAGATACTTTATTCCAAATATCAATGAGTTCCAAGGCATACTTGGAATTCGCGAAAAACTTCGAGATGAAGGGGTTTCTCTTGAAGATATGATGTATCTAAACAATGGAATTGTAGTACTTAATGCCAAGCAAAAAACTTATTTAGAACGTGCTTTTCCTGGTATACAGGTTGATCACTTCACAAAGGATATCCAAGAGTCAATAAATTGGCCAGGGCAAGAAACTTATCCTCATGATGGCAAACTATCCAAGCAATGGGACAATGATAATTTTGGACCCATTTATATTCCTCAAAAAGGGGCTACTATAAAACTGACCAAGGATAACTGGGCTTTCTTTGAGCGAGTTATAAGCGTTTATGAAGAAAACGAAGTGGTTAAGGAGAACGATGGTACTTTCCGAATCAACGGTGAAATTACTGATTCTTATACCTTCAAATTGAACTATTACTTTATGATGGGAGACAATAGACACAATTCTGAAGATTCCAGAATTTGGGGTTTTGTTCCAGAGGATCATATTGTTGGAAAGCCTTTATTCATTTTCTTCTCAACCAAAGAAGGATCACTATTTGGTAATGGGATAAACTTCGATAGAATATTCAAATCTGCTTCGGAGATGTAGAATAGCACCATATTGGATTAAATTATATAAATTAGATGTCGTAGCTTGATGCTACGGCATCTTTTTTATTTCAAGCGACCAAAGAAAATTGAATGATGAGCAATAAAAGCGATAGAGCAGTTAAGAAAAATTCAGGCCTCCTTCGGACTACAATATTAGGTAGTCTGATCCTTTTGGTCACCGGAATATTTCTGTGGCTTATGTTTGAAACGAGGTGCTTATTAAGTAATACCAAAGAAAATATTGACCTTTTTGCCGAACTCGCTATCGAGAACTCAGAAAATGAAAATCAGGCGGCCATTGAATTACTTATGGAACATCCCTTTGTAATATCAAACTCTGTTCGGTATCTACCCAAAGAAGAAGCCATAAAGGAGTTTGAAGAAGAACTCGGAGAAGATTTCGTAAAGCTTGGTATAGATAACCCATTACCCAATGTTGTAGTATTCAACCTCAAGTCTGAATACCTATCCATTGATAGTATCAACATATTCAAAGATGGCCTTTTGACAGACTCTAAAATTGAAGCTGTACTTTTTCAGGAAAACATGTGGGTTAACCTAGGCGCTAACTTTCGCTCTCTAAACCTTATAGCCCTTGGCTTTTGCATCTTATTTCTTGCCGTTGCCTTTTTCACAATTGGCAATACCACTCGAATTATGATGTATAATGATCGATTCCTGATTAGAAATATGGAACTGGTTGGAGCAAAGCGGAATTTTATTCAAAAACCATATCTAATCAGAGCTTTCACATCTGGTCTTATAAGCAGCGGAATAGCAATACTTGGAATATTGGCAGTTCAAGGTATTATTTCCAACCAACTGGATCAGGCTCAATTTTGCAGCAACAATAATTTATTATTGCTTATTGTGTTTTTTGTAGGTCCGTTTATTAGCTTTGTATCTAGCTATTCTGCAGTTCAAAAGTATCTGAACGCTGAAGTAGATGAGCTTTATAAAAATTAAACAATTCATGAGTAAGAAGAAAATTGTAAAGAAAAAGGTCGACTCCAAAAAAGCAGCAGTTTCTAAGGAAATGCTTTTTAACAAAAAGAACTATACGCTGATGGCAGCAGGAGCTATTTTAGTACTTCTTGGAATACTTTTGATGTCAGGAGGAGCACAGGAAGCAAATGAATGGAATGCGGACGAAATATATTCTACTAGAAGAACCGTATTAGCGCCTATCGTTATACTTGCTGGGCTTGGTTTAGAAATATTTGCCATTTTTAAAAAATAAGCACTAAACTATGTCTGCTTTTCTTGAAGCAATAATCCTTGGTATCATTCAAGGACTTACCGAATTTCTACCCGTTAGTAGTAGTGGCCATCTAGAACTTGCAAATGCAATTTTGGGCAAACAACAAGTTGGCGGAGAAAATATGCAAATGACTGTCGTGCTGCACTTCGCTACTGCTCTAAGCACTATTGTTATCTTTCGTAAAGATATTTTGGATATCATCAAGGGTCTTTTCGATAATAAGGATCGATCCCACCAATATTTTTCACTTAAGATCATCCTTTCAATGATTCCTGCAGCAACCGTAGGATTACTATTTGAAGATCAACTGGAACAATTATTTACGGGGAACACCCTTTTTGTTGGTATGATGCTAATCCTAACAGGAGCGCTGCTATACCTGGCAGACAAAGCAAAATCTACAGGTAAAGAGGTGGGCTGGAAAGATTCTGTGCTCATAGGTCTTGCGCAAGCGATTGCCATACTTCCTGGAATCTCTAGATCTGGTGCTACCATTTCTACCTCTGTATTACTAAAAATTGATCGAACAAAAGCTGCACGTTTTTCATTTCTAATGGTAGTACCATTGATTTTCGGAAAGATGGCTAAGGATTTGATGGACCCTACTTTCTTTGAACAAGGACAATCATTGACTTATTTAGGCACTGGTTTTATAGCCTCTTTTCTTACCGGTTTATTGGCATGCAGTTGGATGATTAAACTGGTCAAACAAAGCAAATTGATTTATTTTGCAATTTATTGCATGCTAATAGGAGCACTTGCAATAGCGATTAATATTTTATAATTTACTGTAATAAAATTATTTAGATTAACATATCACCTAATGAATACCGACGATCCTCTGCCTTCCTTGTCAGAAAAAAAATTCAACTTCCTTGAAGGGGAAGTCCTTCTAATAGACAAGCCATTCGATTGGACCTCATTCGATGTTGTCAATAAAATTCGCTCTAGACTAAAAAGAGCACTTGGCATAAAAAAAATAAAAGTTGGACATGCTGGCACACTAGATCCCATGGCCACTGGACTTTTGATAATTTGCACAGGTCGAGCAACCAAGACTATAGAATCCTATCAGGCTCAGAAAAAAACCTATACCGGATCTATATGCTTTGGAGGAACGACAGCTTCCTATGATAAAGAGACAGAAGTAGATCAAACCTATCCCTTTGAACATATCGATGAAGCACAAATAAGTAAGGTGATCGAGGATAAGTATATGGGAAAGATACAACAGATTCCACCGATGTTTTCTGCAATAAAAGTTGATGGACAGCCACTCTACAAGAAAGCTAGAAAAGGCGAAGTTGTTGAGATAAAACCACGAACTGTAGAAATCTTTAAATTTGAGAATACTGGATTAGAGCTTCCTGAAATGAATTTCGAGATAAGTTGTAGCAAAGGAACATATATCCGCTCAATTGCTAATGATATAGGCAAAGACCTAAACTCCGGGGGACACTTAACAGCCTTAAGGAGAACTATGATTGGTGATTACCATGTCGATAATGCTTATGGTGTAAATGAGTTTTGCGATTGGTTAGAAAACAATTTTACTCCGGAGCCGTAACTAGGCTATCGGAATGTATTATAAACAAATCGTCAAGGCCTTCTTTATCATCTGTGCTTATAGGAAAATCCGTCTTGTCATATATGAGAGAGAAGGCTTTTTCATTGCCTATACTCAATAGGTCAAACAACCTCCAATACAGGTTGTAATCCAACTCATCCGTTTGCCCTACTTCAAGTGCCCTATTCGTAGTATAATTGCGGAGATCTGAATCAAAGGCATTGTCCAAAGCATAACAGACATTATGATGGGCATCATAATAGCGTGAATATAGTGCCTGAGAATAATTTATGATCAATGCTTTATCCATCTTCTCTGAGGCTTCCTTGAATACCTTTCTCGAAAATTCGTTACCCACTACTCGATCATTATTTTCTTCAACAATCAATAGTTTAATAGATGGATCGATAGCCTCGTAAGAGTCTAGTCTTCCACCCTGTAAAGCAGAGGTCCCAGGGGCACATAACATAGCAATACTTGGCTTAGGCACATCATAATCTGCATGTCGAATAAGTAATTCACTAATTATTGTACCTCCGTAAGAATGGCCTACATATTTGGCAGACTCTGGAACTTGATATTCGAAATTAGTTTTCAAGTATTCCAAGGCATCTTGAATCCCTTGAGAAGCTTTTGCTGCGAATTTATTAGCTTTTGGAAATATTATATTCCTCTGATAGCGTGGATATATCACAATATTCCCCTGACGAGCAATATGTCTTATCCATGCACCATAAATCAATGGATTATATCCTCCGTATCCATGCATAAAAATGACTAGAGGCGCATCTTTCAGCTCTGCATCTACACTATAATAAATCCAATAACCTGTTGCTAATTCAGCTTGATTCACCTCTATGATTTCAGAAGAATAAGGATAGCTTATGTCTGATAGTTCGTCAATTGTGATAAAAGGGTATTCAGGCTCTTGGCCCTCAGAAGAATAAAAAACAAAACACAACATGCAAACAATTAAGGAAGCTCGAACTAATTGAATCATTTATTTATTTTGCAATTATTAAAACTTAATTTAAAGTAGTTTACTTTATATTAAAGATTTAATCAAGTTATTAAGAGAATTATATACTCTCCTAACGACTTTCAATAAAAATAATTTCATTTTGCAAAAAATAGGTGTACTCGGATCAGGTAGTTTTGGAACTGCAGTTGCTTCTTTGGCAGCCCATAATTCTAATGTATTGCTTTTAAGCAGAAATACAGAAACAATAGCTGCCATAAACGATAATCATAGACATTTGGGGTATGACCTAGCAGAGAATATTACTGCTATCACATCAATGAAAGAACTGGCAGAAGCATGCAAATTAATTTTTCTTGCAGTGCCCTCTTCGCAGTTTAGACAAATGATGAAAGACTTTTCGCCTTATCTAACACCAGAACACTTTTTAATTCACTGTACCAAAGGATTTGATACCAACTTCGATATTTCTAAAGGTGATGAATTAAATATAACCAAGGAGAACTTTCATGTCATGAGTGAGGTCATCCGACAAGAAAGTGTGGTCATTAGAATTGGCGTACTCTCTGGTCCTAATCTAGCAAAAGAAATCATGGACGGTAAACCAACGGCCTCTGTAGTTTTCTCTGATTTTGATGAAGTTATAGCTGCTGGAATTAAAGCCTTATCCTCTGATTATTTTTCAATCTTTGGATCCTACGAACTACTCGGTGCAGAAATAGCCGGAGCACTAAAGAATGTAATTGCAATTGGAGCAGGAATACTAAAAGGAAAAGACTTGGGTAAAAACATTCAAGCCGTTCTTATCAATAGAGGTATGGTGGACATGATCGCCCTAGGTCAAGCCTTGGGATGTTCCCCCAAAGCATTTCTTGGTACTGCGGGAATGGGAGACCTGATATGTACAGCAACCTCGAAGAATAGCCGAAACTTTAAATTTGGCTATGAGCTTGGAAGTGGCAAATCTATTGAAGATGCAAAGAAGAGTAGTCCTGAGCTTGCTGAAGGCTATAGAACAGCCTGGATAGTAGAAGGTCTTGCAAAATCTCTTGGAATCAGCCTTCCAATCTTCAGCACCATATACAAAGTACTATACAACGGATACGAGATTGAAGCAGCTTTAAAATTCTTGATGAAATTTCCGAACTATACGGATGTTGACTTTATCTAATAGCTTGGTTTTCCTATCCTAGAGACTTTAAAAGCAATTGCTCTCCATAAGATAAAAATATGTGCAAACAGCGTATTTAGTAATCCAAAGTGATGACGCAATACCTTGAACCTGCTACCCATGGATTGCTTAAATTGCTGTTTAGATAAACCACCTTGCAAATAAGAAGCTAGTATAGAATCTAAACACTTGACTGATTGCGCTGACTTCAGGCATTCAATCACCCAGTCAATATCTGCAGTTAGTCCAAAATCAGATTTATACTTTGGAGCTATCGATTTATTTACAACAAAGCCTTGATGACAAACAACCATTCCAAAACGCATTGATCTCCAACTTAGCTTTGCTGGTAGTTGCTGAGTGGTAAGTTTCGATCGAATACCCATTTCAAGCCTATCCTCGTTTACAAGCATTACCTCTCCATACACAACATCTGTATCACTATCTATTGCATCAACAAGCTTGTTTAGCGTATCATCACCATATATATGATCCCCTTCATTTACAAACCATATCATTTGTCCCTCTGCAAAATCAATAGCCTTATTCATTGCATCATACAAACCTTTATCAGGCTCAGAAATATATCTGTCCACAGTATTAGAGCCTTCTAAGAACGCTCTTGTTCCATCGGAAGAGTTACCATCAATAACCAAATACTCTACACCTGCGCATTTTTGCCTTTCAACAGATGAAGCTGTTCCCTTAAGCAAAGGCAGTGCATTGTAAGTAACTGTGATTATGCTGAGTTTTATTGAATTCGATTGCATAGCCTCTAAACTAAAGTAATTTTTTTAAAAATATATAGCTGATTTTGTGCTTTGTCATTCGTGTAATAAGTATATTTTGCTCCTAATTTAAGAGATTCAAGCGCAAAGAACTTATGAATACCATAATTAAGAAAGTCATTCCTCATGCAGTTGCAATAGGAATATTCGCCATAATAGCAATTCTTACATTCAAGCCAACACTTGAAAGCCCTCCCAAAGAATTGTTTCAATCAGATAATATCCAAGCTGAAGGAAATTCAGCAGAGATCAAAAAATACGATAAAGAAACTGGAGATTGGCCTTTATGGACCAATGGTGTCTTCGGAGGAATGCCTAGTTACCAAATCAATTACAAGGCAAAAAACCTTTTGAGCACAGTATACAAAGCATTTCTATTTGGAAACGGTGCAAGGCCACCTGTCACTTCCTTGTTATTACTCATGTCTGGAATGTATCTCTTGCTTATACTAATTGGCCTAGATTGGAGGTTAAGCATTTGTTTGGCGGCAGGTTTTGGGTTTACGTCGAACTATATGGACCTATATCAAGCCGGCCACTCTACCAAATTGATAGCTATTGCCTATATGGCTCCAGCACTTGCCGGAATACTGCTAACCTACAGAGGAAAAATTCTTTTAGGGGGAAGTATGACCGCACTTTTCATGGGTCTTCAGCTTTTCGCCAATCACTTTCAAATAAGTTTTTACTTCTTTATCGTTTGCTTATTCATTGGAATAGTATACTTCATAGATGCTCTAAAAAACAAGGAACTTCCTTCTTTTGGAAAGCAAACGGGTGTATTGATACTTGCTGGAGTTATGGCCCTTGGAGCAAACCTTGGAAAGATCTGGACAACGCAGGAATATGCTGAAGAAAGTATAAGAGGAAAATCTGAGCTTACCAGCGCTAGTAAAGATAGTGGTTCTTCCTCCTCCACAGATGGACTATCAAAAAGTTATGCTTTTGATTTTAGTATGGGCATAAACGAATCTATGACCTTTTTGATCCCAGATTATATCGGTAGTAGTTCAGGAGCCTTGTTTTACAACAATAAAGAATCCGAGAGTTTCAAAGTACTTCGCGGTCTAAGGAATGCTCAATTGATCGAACAGTTAAAGGGGGTTACTTCTCAATACTGGGGCAAGCAACGCTTTGTTGGTGGCCCTATATACATGGGCGCAATTATACTGTTTTTGGCTTTACTAGGAATGGCCTTATTAAAAGACAAAAATAAATACTGGCTCTTTGGAGCTGCTATACTTACAATGATAATGAGTTGGGGATCTAACTTTGAAGGTTTCAACTACTTCCTCTTCGACAATGTCCCATTGATGAATAAGTTCAGAGCTGTTTCAATGGCACTGAATATTACTGCTTTCCTATTTCTAGTGTTAGCAGCAATGACTTTAAAGGATTTCTTTTCAGATAAATTTAGTACGCAAGAAAAACAAAAAGCACTTTATATTTCTGGCGGAATCATGCTGTGTCTCCTACTTGGCGCTGTAATTCTCAGTGATCCAACAGGACTAAGTACTGACCTTAGAGGTCGCATTGCCGCAGCCATCGGAGAAGCTTCTACCAGCTCTATTGACCGTGCATTGATTGCTGATCGAAAAGCACTTATTACTGGAGATGCACTAAGAAGCTTTCTGCTTATAGGTTTGAGTTTTGGAGTTTTATTTTATGGCCTCAAAGCAAAAAATACAAATCAATTATACCTAGGGATACTCGTTGCAGTTCTTGCAGGAGGAGATCTTATCAGTGTGGGATCAAGAGCAATAGACGAGGGCGACTTCCAAGCTCAATCACTTCTAAGTGCTCAATTCTCCAACCCAAAACCGGTAGATCAAAAAATTCTTTCAGACAGTGATCCGCATTTCAGAGTTTTAGACCTTAGGTCTAATCCATTCTCAAATGCCTCGGCATCCTATTTCCATCATTCTATGGGAGGATACCATGCTGCCAAAATGATGAAATATCAAGAAATGATTGAAACATACCTTAATGATATACAGTCAAACCTTCATATTTATGGGATGTTCAATACGAAGTATATTATTCAGGATAACGAACAAGCAAGTCCAAACCGATATGCACTTGGTAATGCTTGGTTTGTGAATCAAATCAGATCAGTTAACACCGCTGACGAGGAGCTGGCTGCATTAGCCGATTTTGAACCTGCATCGGAAGTAATTATTCAGAGTAAAAATGCTGCTGGCCTTGAAAATTGGCAACCACAAGCAGATCCATCTGCTACGATAAACTTAACAAGTTATCATCCAGATGAAATGGTATATAACTATACTTCAAACTCCGATCAATTTGTGGTATTCTCTGAAATGTACTATCCTCCTTCAAAAGGTTGGAAATTGTACCTAGACGGTGCCCCATATGATGATTTTAGGCAAGTTAACTTCACGCTAAGAGGCGTTAAACTACCAAAAGGTCAAAACAGAGAACTTAAGATGGTCTTTAAACCCAAAGCATTCTACCTGGGAGAAACAATCGCCATGATTTTCTCAATACTTATAATCGGTGGACTCGGAGCAGGACTATATTTTGAAAATAAAAAGTAAAAAAAGGAGCAATATTGCTCCTTTTTTACTTTCGTAAACCTTTTTAAGGTTAAAAAAATCGCCTGTAAATCAAAGAGTAAATATATTGTGAGGTAAATGTTCTTTCAATATGAAAAATTACTTATTACTATCCTTTTACTCAATCTTTTCCATAGCAACATTAAATGCACAGTTCATTCTAAATGGGAGTGCGCTAAAAATAGATGAAGATTGCTTCGAATTGACGCAAGATGCCTTGAACCAAAGTGGATCTGCATGGTTTGAAGACAAAATCAATCTCAACCAGTCCTTTGATGTTCGTATGAGTCTTAATTTTGGCTGTAAAGATGATAATGGTGCTGATGGTATGGTCTTCATCCTACAACCCATAAGTACTTCTATCGGTAGTACAGGAAGTGGAATAGGATATGAAGGTATTAATCCATCTATTGGAATAGAATTCGACACTTGGCAAAATGGCTCAAATAATGATCCAAGCTTTGATCACATCGGAATATTAAAGAATGGGATACCGAACCATAACAATAGCCTTTCCGGACCAATTCAGGCATCTATAAACTCCCTAAACATTGAGGATTGTAATGATCATTCTGTACGTATAAGCTGGGATGTAAATACACAAATGCTGAGTGTCTATTTTGATTGTCAACTTAGATTAAGCGTTGAGATCGACCTAATAAATGATATATTCAATGGTGACCCATCCGTATTCTGGGGTTTTTCTTCTGCTACTGGCGGCTTTGCAAACAAGCATTTATTGTGTTTCGAGCTGATTGAATTCAATCAACAACTAGAAAATTTTACACTTTGCCCAAATGGTGCCTACCCTATCGAAGGACCAATAGGAAATTACAGCTACGAATGGTCTCCTGCTGAAGGCTTAAGTGAAACTGATATACCAAATCCTATTGCTACTCCAACAGAAACAACAACATACATTCTTAGCCTTACAGATGATTGTGGGTATATTTTTAATGATACAATTACAATCAGTGTGGGAGAAGATAGCAGTTTCGTTGACCTTGGGCCAGACTTGACAATTTGTGATCAAGCTAGCATTACACTAGACGCAACAACACCTAATGCTACCTATTTTTGGAATACTGGAAGTTCAGAACCTACTCAAGAAGCATTGGGCAGTGGCCTATATAGTGTCACTGTAGAGATCAATGAGGACTGCTTCGATTGGGATGAGGTCGCTTTGGAATTTAAAGAAACGCCTCAACTACCAAGTATTGGAAACTTTGAGGACAAATGTATGGGTACAGACTTGGAAATTGATGGTACCAGCCCTACTCCAGCTGTTGAATATTTATGGAGCAACGGCTCTACCGATGCCCAAGCTTCAATAAATACCGGGGGATCTCAAAGCCTAAGTATAAGTAATGTATGCGGCACAAGCACCCTTGATTTCTCTATAGCTGAGATAGATTGTTCTATTTACTATGCTCCAAATGTATTCTCGCCAAACAATGATGGAATTAATGACGTATTCACACTCTACAGTACGGTAATTGAAGAGATCATTTCACTATCTATTTTTGACCGCTGGGGTAACAAGGTTTTTGAACGTAAAAACTTCAAAGCATCCGAAGAATTATTAGGCTGGAACGGCACCCACAGCAAAAATAACTGTGCACCAGGAACTTACGCATGGTCGGCAGAAATTCTATTTCAAAACAACCAAAAAAAGGTAAAAACGGGCTCAATCACTTTAATTCAGAATAAATAGCAAACTAATTATTAACTTCATAGTACAAAATTCTATAAAAAAGTATACCTAAGAATTTAATTATTATGGGGTCTAGAAAACTAATATCAAGTGCTATTTGCATTTTGTTTAGCTTAAATTCGTTTGCACAGCTGCAAACAATGGGAACTGCAACGGCTGATGCAACTAATACGTGTTTTACGTTAACACAAAATGTTGGTAATAGTGCAGGTGCAGTATGGGAACAAACCCCAATTGACCTAACTCAATCTTTTTCATTTGATTTAACTATGAATCTTGGTTGTAGTAATGGTGGAGCTGACGGTATAGTTTTTGCATTACATAACACACCTAATGCAATTGGAAACACTGGGGGGTCAATAGGATATAATACCTTAAATCCTTCTTTAGTTATTGAATTTGACACCTATCAAAACGGGGATAGAAACGACCCCACATATGACCATTTAGGATTAATGGTTGATGGAAACGGAAATCACAATGCAGACCTTGTAGGACCTATACAAATCAGTGCCACATCAGGAAACGTTGAGGATTGTAATGATTATCCAGTCACTATAGACTGGAATGCTACTACGCAAGTTTATAGCGTTTACTATGACTGTGTACTTCGTTTTTCCCATACAATAGATATTACAAATACTATTTTTGGTGGTAACCCGATTGTTTATTGGGGTTTTATCGCAACAACCGGTGGAGCAACCAATATCCAGTCTATTTGTTTTGATGTCCCTCCTCCTCCACCGATTACCTTGGCAGATGCTACCATATGTGCAGGTGATAGTTATCAATTAAATGCACCAACTGGATTTGAGACCTATTTATGGACACCTTCGACGGGGCTTAATAACCCAAACATTGCTAACCCTATAGCTACACCAAATCTTACAACAACATATACTCTTGTTGCTACTGAATTATGTGGAGGAACTTCTTCCGATTCAATGACACTAACAATACTAGATCTTCCAGGTGCAACAATTAGCGGAACAGGAACAGTTTGTGATGAAGGTGGATCTGATGTGGATTTGACAGTTAATTTTACGGGAACCGCACCATGGACATTTACCTATACAGATGGTACTACTCCTGTTACTATTACAACGAGTACAAATCCATACATAATAACTGTAACAGAGGCAGGAACATATACACTTGTTGATATTGAGTCTAGTGGATGTCTGGGAACAGTTAGTGGATCATCAGATGTGACAATAACAACGATTACAATATCAGATACTACAGCGGACCCTTTGTGTAATGGGGAAAGTAGTGGTTCAATAACAGTTACTGGGGAAGGAGGTACAGCGCCTTATACCTATAGCTGGTCAGATCCTGCATTGTCAGGAAATGTATTAACGGATCTTCCCGCAGGAACATATGATGTAACTGTCTTAGATGATAACGGCTGTGAAGAAATAAGTTCAATAACTTTAGTTGATCCACCTGCTATATCAGTAAGTGTTGGCACACCGACTCCAATTGATTGCATTAACACAACATCTTCAGTGGATGCAACAGGATCCGGTGGATCTCCTTCATACTCCTATAGTTGGAGTAACGGGGATACAGGATCTACATTAAATACTACAATAGCAGGAACATATACTGTTACGGTAACAGACACAAATGGTTGTACAGATGAAACAGATGTAACCATAGTCGACAATTCTTTGCCTCCACCAGATGCAACAATAGCAGGCTCAGGAATTATATGTCCCGGAACTGGAACAACTGTTGATATAACTGTAACTTTTGTAGGAACAGGTCCTTGGACATTTACTTACACAGATGGAACAACTCCAGTAACTATAACAACAAGTGACAATCCATATACAATAACAGTAGACGAACCGGGTACATATGTTTTAGTCGATGTGGAGGAAAGTGGATGTGTGGGTAATGTAAACGGTTCTGCAGATATTACGACTTCAATTGTTTCTATTGATGTGACTGAATCAGATCTTTTATGTAATGGAGATACAAATGGTAGCATAACAGTGAACGGTACTGGTGGCTTATCACCATATACCTATACTTGGTCTGACCCGGCTCTCTCAGGCAATGTATTAACAAATTTAAGTGCAGGAACCTATGATGTCACTGTTGCAGACTCAAATGGTTGTGAGGATGAAACCTCAATCACAATAGATGAACCTTCGGTTCTAGTGGCTTCTATGGGAAGTCCGACACTAATAGATTGTAATAATGCAAGTGGTAGTGCTACAGTATCCGTTTCTGGAGGTACTGCTTCCTATTCTTATAGCTGGAGTAACGGCAATACTGGCGCAACTATCTCAACGAATATAAGTGGCACATACACCGTAACTGTTACAGATACAAATGGTTGTACAGATGATGCAACGGTGACTATCAATGAGGATCTTGTAGCTCCAACAGCTGTGGCAACCACCAATGGTGCAATCGATTGTATTAATACAAGCATAAGCCTATCAGGATCAGGATCAAGTACAGGAATAGAATTCACTTATCTATGGACAACTAATGATGGCAATATCGATAGTGGAGAAATAACGCTTAACCCTGTTGTGAGTTCAGGAGGAACTTACACCCTTACCGTAACCAATACTAATAATGGTTGTGAAGATATGATAAGTGTTACTGTTGTAGAAGAAACAGATCTACCTACGGCAGATGCAGGTACTGGTGATGAACTTACCTGTGACGTAACACAAGTTGTATTATTAGGTACAAACTCTGATACGGGACCTGATTACACCTATTCTTGGTCAACCACGGATGGAAATATTGTAAGTGGTGGTACAACATTGACACCAGTCGTTGATGAACCTGGCACCTACACTATTACGGTAACAAATTCAACTAACGGTTGTACAGAAACAGATGATGTAATCGTAACCGAGGATGCGAATACTCCTGTTGCAAATGCAGGACCTCCACAAACGATTAATTGTGATAACCCTACAGTTGAACTTGACGGAACAGGATCCTCTGGAGGATCAAATATGTTCTATGAATGGACGACAAGCAATGGAAATATTATTAATGGAGCAAATACACTTACACCAACCGTAAATGCTGGTGGATCATATTTCTTGACGATAATGAATATCTCAAATGGTTGTGAGGCGAATTCGTCTGTATTGGTAGATGCTAACTTTGACCAACCAACTGCGGCAATTACTCCTCCTCCAACTATTGATTGTGATAATCCTATTATTCAATTGGATGGAAGTGCTTCTTCTCAAGGTCCGGATATTAGCTATTTTTGGTCAACTATTGGTGGAAATATTGTTTCTGGGCAAACGACAGATTCACCATCGGTGGATGAAGATGGGACATATATTTTGACTGTATTTAATGACTTGAGTGAATGTATTGATGTATTCTCAGTGATAGTTACTGATCTTTCCATTTTCCCAGACGCTGACGGTGTAGCTACGGATCTTATTGACTGTGTAACACCAACAGTGATGCTTGACGGAACAGGATCTAGTACAGGTTCAAGTTATACGTATTTATGGACAACCAATAACGGGACCATTGTTTCTGATGAAACGACTTTGTTTCCGGTGGTAGGATCAGCGGGAGAGTATACACTGACAGTTCTTAATACAGTTAATAACTGTGCTACAGATGTGGAGGTGGATGTATTTGATTTTTTAGTAGATCCGACGATTAACATACCTGATCCTGGAAGTATTAATTGCGTAGACTCACTTGTCGAAATCATAGCTACAGTATCGGATGCTAGTAACTTTGACTTTGAATGGACTACTCCAAATGGAAATTATGTAGCTGATACATTTACACTATCTCCAATTGTCGATACTGAAGGATTCTATGAATTATCTGTGATCAATAATGTAAATGGTTGTTCTTCTTCTTTGACCATACCAGTTATTGAAGATTATGATTATCCGATTGTGGATATGGGACCTCCTGGGGAATTGAATTGTTATGATCCTCAATACACTATTGATGCAACAAGTTCATCTGGTGGCCCTAATTTTGATTATGATTGGGCTACTGCTGATGGTAATATTGTTTCTGGGAATGGCACTTTGGAGCCTGTCGTTGATGAAGGGGGTTTATATACCTTGATTATTACAAACACCGACAATCAATGTAAAGATACTTCATCGATTCAGATAACAGTTAATCAATTTGACCCGATTGCAATTGCCGGTCCAGACGATCTTTTGGGTTGTTGGTCACCAACAATTATAATTGACGGTTCAGAATCAAGCTCAGGTCATTCTATAGTTTTCGAGTGGGTTACTGATGATGGTACTATAGTGGGAGCTACAAATAATAGTATTATTGAAATCTCTGCAGGAGGTAACTTTACCCTAACTGTTACTGATACACTCAATGGCTGTAAAGATATAGATGAAGTTTTCGTTCTTGAAGATTTTGTTGCTCCAGAGATTGGAACAGGACCTGGTGGAGAAATAAATTGTACTGATTTATCTATTCCACTTGATGGGACTGCAAGCGGAGATACACTAAATTTGGTGTATGAGTGGCAATTCTACGGAACAGGTTCAATTTCTACTGGACAGGGGACTTTAAATGCCGTAGCTATTCAGCCAGATTTGTATTACCTATACGCGCAGGACACAATAAATGGTTGTGCTGCCATAGATTCTATTCTGGTTACTAAAGATGATAATGTTCCCTCTATAGACATGTCTGCATTGGATACACTTGATTGTGTAACTAGCTCTTTAACAATTGACGCTTCTGCTTCTTCGCAGGGTGGTGACATTGTTTTTGAATGGTCTACCGTAGATGGGGAGATTGAATCTGGTGCTACAACACTTACTCCTGTCATTAGTAGTCCTGGATCTTATGAGTTGATTCTAAGCGATACAGTCAATAATTGTGTGACGAATTCAGTTTTAAGCATTGAACCAGATACTATTCATCCTTCGGTAAGTTTACTTAGCCCTGGGGTGATAAATTGTAATAATGCAACTGTGCCAGTTGAAGCTTCTATTGGTGCCGTAGGTTCAGACTATACAATAAACTGGACTAGTCCTGATGGTGGTGTATTTAACAGTGGACAATCAGATTTAATTATTGACGTTTCTGCTCAGGGAACCTTTGATTTTACTATCACTAATACAATAAACGGTTGTCTAACTGATGCAAGTATTGGGGTTACAGAGGATTTAGATTTCCCTCAACTATCCGGAGCATTCCCAGATACAATCACCTGTGATAATCCTAATATTCTGCTTGAGGCCACTGTAGATACACAAGGCGATCCATATACATTCAATTGGACCACAGATTCTTCAGGCTCATTAGACAACAATATATTCACCTTATCTCCGATAGTAAGTGGCGCATCTATTTATACACTCTACGTTCAGAATGACATCAATGGCTGTGCTGAATCAATTGATATATCCGTAGGACAAAATGTTGAATTCCCGGATGCATTAGCTCAAGTGAGTGCATTCTTAAGCTGTGATAGCCTAGACCTTCAAATCGACGGAACTTCAAGTTCTGCCGGATCAAACTATCTATACCTTTGGACTACATTGAATGGTAATATTCTTTCAGGAAGTAATGGTTTGACCCCAATGGTTGATGAACCGGGTATATATACTCTGATCGTAGAGAATACGGACAACAACTGTAAATCAGATGTAGATGTTGAGGTTACTCAAAACCTTACAGAACCTCCCTTGGCAATTGCCCTGCCGGACACGCTGACATGTGGGGTTCTCGAAATTGATATATTTGGAGATGCGGGAATAGATTCATTAGGGACTTATGTATATGCATGGAATACAACAGGTGGAAATATAACATCATCTGCAAGTGCACAAAACATTTCAGCTAGTTTACCTGGATCCTATACTTTCGAAGTATTGGATACGTACAATGGCTGTTCAACATTTATTAATACGCAAGTTATCCAGGACATTGTGATTCCTAATGCAGATGCAGGAGCTGCTCAAATCTTAAATTGTATCGTGCTTGATCAACAGCTCGATGCTTCTGACTCATCTACAGGATCTATTTACGAGTATACTTGGAGTACTACAGACGGTTCTATTGTAGGACCTTCAAATGTTATTAATCCGGTTATTGATGAACCTGGAACATACACAGTTACAGTGTTCAATGCTATAAATGAATGTTCAAATACTTCTGACATTACTATTTCTCAGGATATTGTTGATCCGGACGTTGAGGCCGGCATTACAGATACTCTAGATTGTTATTCAGCAGCTCTAAACTTAAATGGGCTTGGATCAAGTACTGGAGCTAACTTTGCGTATAACTGGATCAGTGTTGATGG
>JAQXAY010000190.1 GCA_029252685.1 Saprospiraceae bacterium
TTAGGACGCCAGGTTTTCATCCTGGAAACAGGGGTTCGATTCCCCTACGGGCTACTCTCTTACACCATATCGTGGTATATATACTACTTTTATGGCCCGTTCGTCTAGGGGTTAGGACGCCAGGTTTTCATCCTGGAAACAGGGGTTCGATTCCCCTACGGGCTACAACACTTCTTTTTTATTTTCATTTTATTTCATCTATATTAAATCTTTGCTTTTTTAGTACAAAGTGGATGCTTCTTTTGTCATTCTCCAAGCTTTTGGCCTTAATTCCTTATATTTAGCTATATAATTTATGCTGCATTTTAAGCATATTCCCCAAAAACCAGTATATAAATTTATTTAACTATGAAATTTAACAATCTGGCTAAGCTACTTGTGTTTGCACTCATAGCTGTCAACCCCTTGTATAGTCAAATCCCAAGCTTCCTCAATAAAAGTGCTGAATGGAAGGGAGATCTAGGATATGTTAATATCAACCAACCTACAGAAGAAAATCTGACCAGGATTCAGGAAGATCCTTATAATTATGCGATTGCAATCCGACAAGCTATAGACTTAGCTGATTTTAAGTCCACTTCAAGATATGTTGAGGGCAAGGAAAGGGGATTTTATTATTTGGGTTTTCATTCCAAAAATGCAAAGTCACTTGCATTAAGGCTTAAGAATATTATTCTTCCAGATCAAACAGAACTGTATTTTTTAAATCCAGTCAGTAACGAGTTTTTAGGACCTTTTACCAATAAAGATATTGCAGCTGGTAAATCCATGTTTTCAGGTTTTGTCTCTGGGGCACATATAGTCATGGAAGTTAGCTGTCCTTTGAATGCAATTTCAAATCTTAAGATCGATATAAATGCTTTGGATTATGGTTTCGATATGAATTTGATCGAAGAGGGTAAATCAATCCTTGGTTTTGGAGAAGCCTTATCTTGCGAGGTAAATGTAAATTGCCCCGATAATATTTATTGGCAGGAGGTACGCAAGAGTGTTTGCAGGATAACAGTAGTTACAGACCAAGCGACATATTGGTGTTCAGGATCGCTAATCAATAATACGAGTGAAGACAAGCATCCTTATGTTTTAACAGCCAAACACTGTTATTTCAACGAAGACCCTCAATATGACATGTGGGTTTTCGATTTCGCCTATGAATCTGTTGACTGTGCCAATCCAGCTTCAGCACCTGGATTTAATTCAATATTTGGTGCCGAGATAGTTGCTGAACGAACAGATTCTGATTTTTTACTTGTAGAGTTAGATAATTCTGTTCCAGATTCTTATGATGTAGTCTATGCAGGTTGGGATCGAGGTTCTAATCTTTCAGATACAAGTGCTATGATTGGGCACCCTGTGGGGGATATAAAAAAGATTTCTATTGACTATGACCCTGCTGAAATTCATCCTACGGATTTAGATTTTGGTGTTTTTTTAGCACCAGCAAATCATTTTTTCGAATTAGAATTTGATCTAGGAATTTTTGAAGGTGGGTCTTCTGGTGGTCCAATGCTCAATGAAGATGCTCGCCTAGTAGGTCAGCTTACAGGTGGTTTTGCAGATGCCTGCAATTCGGTTATTACGTATTACGGTATGTTTAGTCGTTCTTGGAACGATGGAGCCAATTCAGCTGCTCGATTAAAAGAATGGCTTGATCCTTTGGGCTTGAATCCAGTTACCTTGGATATGTTGATACCTGTTCCTTCCACTGGGCATTCAATTTCTGGCAATTTAATTTTTATGGGAGATCCTGTATCAAATGCAGATGCTATATTGACAGGTGGACTTGATGCATCTGAGAGTACAGATAATGCGGGAGAATATATATTCGAAGATCTTCCTTCTGGTTTGGATTACTCATTAAACTTTTCAAAGAATAATGACCTTACTAATGGAGTGTCAACTTTTGACGCTGTTTTGATTCAAAAGCATATTTTGGGTATAAGTCCAATAAATGATCCTTATTTACTGATTGCAGGAGACATCAATAATAATGGTTCTGTATCAACTTTAGATATTGTATTCATGCAAAAAGTGATTTTGGGAATTGATGCTGCTTTTCCTAATAATGAAAGTTGGAGGTTTGTACCGGCAGATTATATTTTTGATGATCCTACAAATCCTTTTGCATCAGATTTTCCTGAAGGATTTGATTATTTTAATCTCAGTGCTGATGAAGTCAATCAAGATTTGATTGGAATAAAAGTTGGAGATATAAATGGAAATGCAGATCCAAACCTTTAAAAATAAATATGTTATATACCGCCAAGACACTTAATTGCAATGGAAGGATAGTAGATTTGAGTCAAGCTCAAATAATGGGTATTCTTAACTTGACTCCTGATTCTTTTTATGATGGAGGACGTTATGAAGGGGAAACAGCACTGAGGCAAGTTGAAAATATGCTTGGTGAAGGAGCTGATATAATTGATATTGGCGGAATGTCTTCTAGGCCAGGTGCAGAACTTGTATCTCTAGAGGATGAACGCAAACGAGTTATTCCCGTGATTCGCTCGATCTTAAAAGCATTCCCTGAAGCTATTCTAAGTATAGATACCGTACGTTCCGAAATTGCGAAGGAAGCTTATGCTTGTGGCGTGGGTATAATTAATGATATTTCTGCCTCAAAGGTAGATTCTGGCATGTATGATATCTTAGGTCAATTAAAAGTGCCTTATGTTTTAATGCATATGCAAGGTTTGCCAAACAATATGCAGCAAAATCCAAATTATTCCAATGTAACCAAAGAGGTTTTAGATTTTTTAATTGAAGAGCTTGGTAAGCTAAAGGCCTATAATCCGACCGATGTTATCATTGATCCTGGATTTGGTTTTGGGAAAACGGTAGAACACAACTATGAGTTGTTGAAGAATCTAGGTTTGTTTAAAATCTTGGAATGTCCAATTATGGTTGGTATCTCGAGGAAGTCAATGATTAGCAAGGTGACTGGAAGTAGTTCTGAGGAAGCGCTCAATGGTACTACTGCGCTTCATATGCTAGCCTTACAAAATGGAGCGGATATTCTAAGAGTTCATGATGTTAAAGAAGCCGTCGAGGTTAGAAAATTGTATAAGGCTTATACATCGGTTCAGGAATATTAGTACATTATGTAAAAATACAAATGTATGGAGCCCCCTAAGGTTATACTTACTGAAAATATAATAAAAAAGGAAGCGATGTCCTTTCTCAAAGGATATTATAAGTATAAGCCTAGGGGTGAAGGCAATACAATAGTCAAATTTGATATGCGTGCTGATGGTGGCTTGATTGCAGATGGCTATTTGGAGTTTAAAGACCTTGATGGTGAGACATTTGCTGCGACCTTGGAGGCAACTTCTGAATCTAAGCGGAGCGAGGTTATTTTCCAACTCCAAAAAAAGTTACTTTCCTGGGATAGTGGAAGTTTAGCTATACTTTTCTCAGTCATTTCTTTGATAGTTTTCCAGCGCTTTGAATTATTCAGTTATGATGAATTAAAATTGTCTGTTGGATTATTGCTTAGTTGGGTACTTATTGTAATTTATTTTTTACTGTTTCGCACTGGACTGCAGTTTCTTGATAGATACAGATATATCTATGCAATTGAGCAATTCGCAAAATATAATGTAGACGAAAAATGGATCTGTATTGGTTCAGATGTTTTTCCTAGTGGCTCAGATAGATACTTTAAACAACTCAAGAAAAGATGTATTGCTAATGGTGTTGGATTACTAGTTATCAATCAAAACTTACAGATCACACCAATAGCAACAGCTGCTAAAAGTGATCGTGGAAATAATGATGCTAGAACTAGATTCATCGATCTGGATGCTTGGGTCAAAACAATGAGTAGCAAAGTAGGGATGAAAACAGATCTTTCTATGCAAAGATTTGCTCCCAAGTTTTATATTCAGCAGACTATTATAGCTTTTAGTATTTGCTTTTTGTGTGTATTGATGGTGGACAAATACGAAAGGTTTAGGCATCAAAGTTCAGATGCGGAAGAGATTGTCAATGAGGTGTACGACCGAAACAGTAATCAGATTCCAGAACCTGAAGCATACCTAGTCAATGAAGCAGCAATGAATCAGTTTGGGAAGCAGATTGATTATTCTACAATAAAAGATGATACGCTTAAAAATGCTTACAGGAATTGGCAGGCATCTAAGTTAGAAGCCGAAAAGGATTCACTGAAAATAAATAAAGCCTTTGTTTCTGAGATTAAAAAAGGGATAGATAGCTGTAATAAATGGAAAGGCTTAGGTAAGGGCTATTTTATTATTATTAAAGGGATTTATTTCAGTGAAAGAGCGGCTTTAGATCAGCAATTATTTGTTAGTAGAGAATATGATGGTGTAGGGATTCTTCCTGCATATTGTTTTGACTCCGAAGTATCCCATTACTATGTTTATGTTGGAAAGCCAACAAAAGATGCCCGATCTGCAGAACAGCTACTGAATAGAATGAATCACAACGAAAATCATGTTTTGAAACCTAAAGAAAAAAGATTTTCATTGGTCTCTTTGCTTAGTTTGTAGCTTATTAAATATTAAGGAATATTTAAAATTGTTTCATGCCTTGCAATATGCGACGGATTATTTGGTTTTAGTTCTTAAATTAGCAATATTCTTAATCTGTTCTCTTTTATTTAAAAAGAGATATATCTTTACTTTATTTAGGCAAGCTTACATGGGTTAATGAGCAATCAGGAAACAAATGATAGAGATAAAAAATCAAGGTGGGTAGCTTTGATTAAATGGTTATTCCTTGGTAGCTTAGGTCTTTTTGTTGCTCTTTTTTTATTGCTAAAATTGCCACCTATACAGAATTTTTTAGCTACCTATCTAACAAATGTCTTATCCAAAAATTTAAATGTACCTGTTGAAGTAGAAAAAGTACACGTAGAACTACCAGGTGCAATAATTATCGATGATTTTTATTTAGAAGATCTCAATCAAGATACTCTTGTCTTTGCGGAAAAGGTGCAGCTTGATATAGAAAGTGGTTTTCTAGGTTTACTTCGTAAAGAGGTGATAGTAAAAAGTATAGATCTTAAGGGTATAGATCTAAATCTTAAAAGAGCTAGTGGAGGAATAAAAAACAACTTGCAGCTCTTGTTGGAATCAAGGTCTTTGAGACAAGAATTGAAAGATTCCTTGGAATCTAAATCATCAAAACCCCTCGCCTTAGATATTAGAAGATTGAATCTTGAGGATCTTAATCTTTACAATAGTAATGTTCCGAATGGTAATAATACTTCTGTTCAACTTTCAAATGCAACCATAGATGTAGGGTCTATTG
>JAQXAY010000201.1 GCA_029252685.1 Saprospiraceae bacterium
TGTCTCCATCATTTCTAGAACTACCTGTAAGTATAAGAGCCTCCATATTCCTTGTAATTTAAAATTTGAGTATTAAGAGCAATTAGCAATTGATTTAAACCAAATTATATAATTACAGTTCAATTGAATACTTCATTAACAAAAGAATAATTTAGCTTGGTACAAGTACGGACAATCAACCCCATCTAAGCCTCCTTTGTTTTGGCAAAAAGATATTCATCTAAGAATTTACCATGCTTAAACACACTCTTGTTTAATTTAGCCTCTTGACTATAACCATTTTTACGAAGTACATGCATAGATGCTGTATTGCCATCAAAAACACCGGCAACTATTCGCATTAGATTCAATTTATCAAATCCATATGCGGTCATCAAACGAATTGCATTGCTTGCAATACCTTTACCCCAATAGACTTCGCCAATCCAGTACCCTATCTCTGCCTGGTAACGATATATATCACTTTTTAACTCCAAACTAATCACCCCCAAAACAGTATCAGAATCATCTGTGATAGCAAAAGTGGACTGAGGAGACTCCTGCTGTTTAAGATCTATAAAAAAATCTGCATCCGCTAAGGTGTAGGGAAAAGGAATCCGATCCATTAGATTATCCAGTATCTTTTTATTGTTTATCAATGCAGCTATTGCATTATTGTCTGTTTCTTGAAGAGGTCTTAGTCTTATATTCATTTCTTGGAGGCACTTTACATTTGACTTACTCGTAAACAATTTCTATTTCCCTGTCATCCTCTACCAATTTCAAATCCCTAGTACTGCATAAGGCCTGTAAAAGAGGAATCCATTCCTTTTGCCCTACTGGATAAGAGACTTCCTTTATTTTCTTATATCCATTAGGGTGAACAAAGTCCTTAGGTTTTGGATCTACATTAAAATAGGTCATCAAAAATGGCAGCCTCTTTTCCATAGGAAACAGCATCTTCCATTTCAACAATCGATTCATGGGGTCCAACCTGCTACTCTTCGTAATAAAGTACGATTGATTAAAAGACTGCATGATCTTTTCTTCTCCACTAAAATCCTCTTCATAATTCTCCAGACAAATCTCGAAAAATCCTTCTCCTCCTCTACCCCAGTTCACAAACCGATCTGCTATCTTACCCATTCCAATCAGACGAAGTAAGAACAACTTAAAGAAAGACACCGGAGCATCAGCAAGTAACTCAATATAAGGGCCTTCCGAAAAATAGACCAAGGCATTATGCGGATGCGCTTTAGACCCATACTCAACCTTAAAACCTAATGCTGTAAATTTATCAACAGCAGCTTTCAATGATTTTCCTCTATAAATAATATGACTCAATTTCATAGCTTATTTTTTTGCCTCAACCTGAATGTGATTTAATACCCTCTTATGGATTCTGTGGATGATCATATCTGACCACAAATACCAATAAAAGCCTGGCTTAATATCTACCGTATACCAAGTTGTTCCTCTCAGTCCTGTTTTATCGCCTCCAAGATCCGTAAGTTCAAACTGTCCCTTGTATGATTTAAAATATCCATTCAAATGCTTAGGCTGTATGTCCCAAAATGGATTAAACTCATTCATTGGAATAGGATGTGATTCTACATCAAAGGCTAATACATTAGGTTCATCCCAAATAGTTATGGGCTCTACGAAGGTACCTGTAGTAAAATTACAATACCGCACAGCTCCTTCCCCTTCTCCTTCTATAGTAGCATGTGTAGGATAAGCAATACCTGTACTGAATAGCCAATCTGTTGGTTCAGGAATAGCATCAAAAGTAACCACATGCTTCCAAACCGTTTCTATATCAGCATCTACAACAACATAGGTCTCTACAGGCCTTAAAACAGGTTCACCCGAAATCTCATCAAAACTCATAAAACCGATAGAGGACAATACGATAAGCAACAATATACTTGGCATATTTAACTTTCTTCTTTTTATCAAAGCACCTGCAAAAACACCTCCGACAAAGGTTGTTAGAATATTGATTGGAAGAGCCATAATAATACAAATCAAGCCTTCCATTGCGAAGATCAACAAACCTAAATTAGCGAGAGCTAAGGTCAAAAATCCCAATCGATAGATTTGTCTATTGCTAATTTCATCTTTTAAACTAATTATGTACGCCGGTAAAAAACCTATCAATAAGGGCGTTAAAAAGAAAAGAGCCAAACCGTATTCGTCTAGAAAACGAATAGAAATCGTTCCAAGAACAAGTGCAACAATCAGTGTAATGCCTATTGCAATAGTTTCGTTGCGTTTTATCATCATATAGTTTTAGGGTACCAATAATGATTGAAAATAATCTATTGATAAAAGAAAAAGAAATCTTAACCTAAACTATAGCAAAAATAAAAGAGTCAGTCCCTGTGTTTACATGGGCTGACTCTTCTATTTACCTTTCTCAAGTATTATCTTATTTCTTGATAATCCGCTCTACAAAATATTGTTTAGAATTCTTATCCATAACTTTTATAAAGAAAATACCTGCTTGCATTTCCCGCATATCAATCGGCCCATCGACAACTTCTAAATCAATTAAAAGCCTACCGTTCATATCGAATAATTGAAGTCCTAGATCAATAGAACCAGCATGCTGAATATAAACCCAATCAGATGTAGGATTAGGAAACACCTTGATTTCAACGCCCTGAAGCTCCTTTGTACTTGTCATCAAATCAGCTCCATCACAATCTTCATCAATTCCATTATTTGGAACTTCCTCAGCATCAGGATTTATAGCTGCGTTCAAATCATCGCAATCGGTCTCAGATGAGAAACCATCATTATCAAAATCAGTATAGACCGTAAATGTCTGACTATACGTATCTTCTTTACTACAATCCGAAACACTTAAACTAACTGTATATGTACCTTGCTCAGTATACACATGGACAGGGTTCATTTCATCTGAATTATTTCCATCGCCAAAATCCCAGTAATACTCGGAAGCGTAGACAGAATTACCACTAAAGCTAAGTGTGTTATTTTCTTCCTCAACAGAGTAATTCGCAACTGGATCATAGGTCCCTACATTCCACTCTTGCAGATCATCAAAAACAATAAGTTTCGCAGCCGCTTTGATAGCATTGGCCTTAGACTCATCTAAAGAACTATTGAATGTTATTAAAGTCGGATCCTTTTTAAATATAGTTGTATAAAAAGTAATTGCAGCCACGTAAGAACCTCTTATTGAAGGATGAGACCCGTCACCAGTATACAGATCAATATCCGGATGATTATCTCTTATATAATGCCAAACAGCTCCAACTGGCGATACATAGGCTTCATTATCTTCACCCATCATGCTATACCTCAAATTCAACATACTATCCATCCCTTCATAGGTACAGAGCCAAGGTAAATTTGCACAATTGCTCTGATCACCGTTCTCTCTGCCCCAAGTCATATAAAACATTGGACGGGTACAGGTATTATTAGCTCGAATAGAATCACATAGGGTTTTTGCAAACGGAAACACTTCGTTAGCTACCTGTCCTATACCGAAGGAAGGCAACTGACTTTGCTCCTGTAACACAACATGATCCCAGTCATTCGAATTAATCTTATTCATGGCTGTTGCATTAGAAGCATGGTCACTAAATCTCGCTCCACCAGGTGTATGCTTATCCTTTATAAGGGTATCGCCCACAGACAGGGCTGCATCTGCTACCATCTGGGGCAGGTTATTATAACCGGTGTAACTGTTGCCTATAAAAAGGACTTTTTTTGTTTGCCCTTGAAGTCCGGAAGTAAGTACTAGGATTAAAAATAATTGGAAAAGTCTTTGCACGGGAAATGATTTTTGGCCAAAGTTGACCCATAAATTAATAAGATTGATACAATGGCCAAGACCAAACCGGAGTAGACAAGTTTAAAACTATAAAAATCAATAGCTTACAACTAAAACTAAGGCTGAATGACCTGCCTATAAATCTATGAAAAAGAAAAGGAAAAGTATTGAAAACAAATTATATAATATTATTTTTTGCTAATCTCAAGTCATATAGGGTCAAAAAACTAAAGTAATAACCCCTGAAAGTACTTTCTCATAGATAGTACCATCTTCTAGATAACCAGTAATTTCCAACTTCCATACATAAACACCTGGTTCCGCAGAAATCCCACCAATCTTTCCATCCCAAGCCTGCTCTGGGTTCTTAGTTTCAAAGGCTAAACCACCCCATCTATCGATAACTTGCAGGTGCAACTCAATAATATCATTACCATAAACCTTGAATTCGTCATTGATGCCGTCAAAATTTGGACTAAATACATTGGGAAGGTATATTTCTGTAGGGCAGATATCCTGAACAAACACGCTATCTCTTCCTGCACAACCGAAGGAATCAACTACTTCCACCCAGTAGCTTCCTTCATCATAAATACGCAAAGACTGACCAACATAGCCATTCTGCCAATTATAATAAGTATAGTCACCTCCAGAAATAGAAATAGAACCATCCTTAGCACAAAACACTCGGTCTTCTCCAAGATCAGGAGTGGGATTTTCATTTATTTCAACCTCCACCTCAACAGGATAAGTTGCACAACCAGAAATAATTCCTATAACTTCGTAAGTCCCTGCCATTCCAGGTGAAACTTCTTGTAAAACAGGGAATTGTTCTTCGGCAAAAAAATCATTTGGCCCAGTCCATTCAAAACTTGCACTGCTCAGATCAGTAGCGCCAAGCAGAATATCGCCCCCTTCACAAACTATTGTATCACCTACTGCTTCCGCCGCCTGTCGCAAAGTAATGAGCACATCTTTATTGATGGTATCTGAGATGTCCAAACATTCATCTGTAATGATTACCTGAACAGGATAAGCACCTAAATCCGGATAAAAATGTGCGAACGTACTTTCTGTTGACATGCCTCCGTCCCCTAAGTCCCAAAGAAAGCTATATCTATTTTCAGAAAGACCTACATCAAAATAAATACTATCATTCAAGCAGGCTCCGTCCGGAATAGGATCTGCATTTATAGGACTGAAACTTGCACCACCACTGTAGGCATAGGATTCTACTTCACCATACCCGTAAGCTGTAGCAATTACACCACAGGCAGATGATCTAATAGTATGTGACCCTGCCGACACCTTCAATTGTACAACCGAAAACTCATTATTCAATCCTACACTGCTTATACTAGCACTTGCAGGCAATTCAGCTCCGTCCAATTCTACAAACTCTAGATCATTCGTAGCTACTATAACATTGATATAATTCTCGGATATATTTTGATAGGAAGAATTGTATAAAGTTACCGATTCACGGGTTTGCTCTACACTGTTCAAAAGCACCATAGAAGGGTCTCCATAATAGTGCCCATTACAGTTGGAACCTACAAGATATTGGGCTACCTGAATAGCTCTATCTGCCAAGATATAGCTCGGCACTGATTTTTGATATTCCACAAATTCTCCAGCATCTAGCAAAAAATCTTGACTGCTCATTGCTCCTTGATCAAAAACACTTATCTGCGTATTATCTTCAGAGGCTTGTATCCTAAATACATCATAATCAGTGTTTAAAGTTGGAACCGTTACCACTTGCTTACCCCAAGTACTGACAGGATACATCTGCTCCAAAAGATTGTCTCGAACCCCACAAGCAACCTCTGTCCAGCTATTACCAGCAAATACTGCAAAATCATTATCGCCTTTGATATGCGTTCCAGTAAGGTCTCCATAATAAGTCTCTGCCTGTAGCTGGTAGGTTTCTCCCTTATTCAAAAAAACAGTAAATGGAGTACCAGAAGAACCAACTCCTAAAGGATCTGTAGCTGGTGTAATCTCAATAGTAGTTTCATCTGCTGTAGCAACTAATAAAAGTTCAGACCGATAAGACTTCCCATTTATAATAACGCCTTCGTAACTCATCACATAATACTCCGATCCCAAAGCAGGTTCTGGCAAAACCAAAGTAGCCTCAGACCTAGCAGAATAATACTGATGTATATACACTGAAACTGGATCATTAGAAATCAAGTGAATACCCTTATCACTGATTTGTGCAGATCCTAAATTCTCTGTGAAGGAGGGAAGTTGAACGAGAGTCGCCTGGTTGGGTTGCACAGTAAAATTTACAGACCAATTATAAAAAGGAATTTCAATAACACCACTGGTGTTGGTTTCAGAGGTAATCATCACAACCTTATTGTTGACTCCAATATCCCTATGCTCCATAAAGCTAAACCAAAAACTTTCTCCCTCACTGGATTGTCCCTGCAAGGTAAAAGCACAGAAAAATAGGTAAGCAACAAAAGGAACGCATAGTTTAAGCTGTGTAAGCTTCATTTCAAATTAGTTTAATCCCATAGACCTTAAAGATAGAGGAGTTTAACTCAAATACAAGCAAGTGCTATTGTCTACATGAAATGTATTTTAATCAATTTTTTTTAACGTTGCGTATTTACGTTCTGAATATAAAATATCAGCGAGAGAAAATGATACAATCAATTATACTTCATACATAAAATCACGCAGAACGGGCCATAAATCAAGTCCCCTTTTCTGCGTGATAAAACCTCAATCTTTAATTAAAACCAGGCGATTTTCACCCAAGGACACGCCTTCTTGAATCACATGGACAAAATAAATACCAGCCTGTAATTTATTTAAGTAGATAGGTTCATCAATTTGTATCGAATTGGAATAAATCAATTGACCCAATCCATTAAATATCTGCAGGTCAATAGGGCTAAGCAGGCCTCTCACTGTTACATATTCCAGCGCAGGATTGGGGTATAAAGACCAAGACATTTCATTAGAGCTTATACCTTTAACTGAAGCGATCAAATTACAATAATTACCTAAAAATTGATCCTTATAATGTCGATCATAATATTCCAAGCTTGTATAAGCTAAAGAGTCAATTAACTCTAAGCGTCTGTTTGTATTAAATCTGATATCCTGATTCATTTCAATCTGAATAGCATCTATTGGACCTAAATCATCTCTTGAACCATGCCTCTGCGTATTATAACCTCCCTGAAAGAAGGGTTCATCATCCTGTGGAAACGGGTCAGCTAAACTTGGCACGGACGGAAATCCCTTCTCGTCTAACAACGTACCAAGACTGTATGGACCCCGCAACAAATCTGCATGATCAATTCCCTGAATATTATCATTGACCAGGGAATGCACGCTGCTTTCTGATAGGTAAGCATCAGTATTCAATACCGCATCAGGCTCCTGTAACTCATCCCTACTCATTAAATATCCAAGTTCAATGCGCTGAATTGTATGCGCATGACCATGTAAATCTAAAAAGAAGCCCCGGCCATAGTCTTCAGTTACTTGATTTTTTGCAGCATCAATAAAATCATGATATGCATACCAAGCCTCTTCAACCACAGGATTCCCGTCTGCAGCATCACCTATATCTCGATTTGCATCAAACTTCTTGCGATGTAAAAGATTTATAATCACATGGGGATAACAGCCTGTCCGTTCATACAATTCTTCATACAATCCCTCTGTTATTGATTTTGTATAAGCATCATTTATAGTAACACAGTCAGGACAGTCACGATCTGGTATCGAAATCGGTTCTAAGTTACCTCCATGGGGAGCGGAAAGAATAATCGGAAGATTGCCAGCTCTATACTCCACATATCCAGTTGAATCATAGTAAATGCCACCAGGAGTATAATCCTGACCGCTAAGCTTACAAAAAAGCAAACTCAAGCAACAGAATATCAAATAAAACCTATAATTATCCATTGAATCCTTTTTCATTCAACAGCTCTTCCTATTTACATCCAATACTACAGTACAAAAGAGCCATAAATTATTGAATTATAATTTTTCCAGTTCCAACAACCGTACCTTTTGATCGAAGCCAAAAAACATAGGTCCCCGTTGACAGCCCCCCCCTATCAAAATAGACCCTGTCAAGATCTACCTGCATTGGACAGTCAACTTTTATACCATTTACATCAACCATATACAACTTTAGATCCTCATAATCAGTAGCTGGCAACAAAATAACACCTTCATTAAGGGTTGGATTAGGCACAACTTTCAACCTAGGAAATTCTAATGGTCTATTACTAATAGAAACAGTTTGATCACAGTCATTACCAGAACCCAAGCTTAAAAACAAATCATCGAAGTAAGAATCATTATCCTCACCACCATTACGGGTTCCTTTAAGTTCGACTTGTATTGTTCTTGTCAGTGGAGGGATAAGCTCCCAAGTATTAAACAAGGTCCATGAACTATTCAATGAGGAAATACTTGATCCAGACCCAATTTCCACACTATTCTGATCCAAAAATATCAATCGCATCTCTGGAAGGTCAGTTCCACTATAATTAGAAAGGTAAGCTCCAAAATTAGCATAATAAGTCCCTGTATCTATAGAGTCAGAATACATACTCACGTTGACACCTTGCACACATATACCCAGTGGGCTTTCCTCACAAAGTCCACCCACTGCAAAGTACCGATCTCCAGTATTCGGTGAAACACCATCACAAATCCCAGCTGTAAGTGACTCCACTATGCCTTCTGTAATTGTCCAATACTCTAAACTATCTTCAGAACCTGCATTCAGGATAAGGTTTGGCGCTGCTATTGAAGCCCCAGTGCTAAATGGCGTACCTTCTGTCCATGCACTCCAATTCAGTTCCTTATCCCTATATCGAACACGCCACCAATAGTCTGTATTTGCAGCCAGATTAAGGATCTTCTCATCCGTCAGATCATCCTCCGCCTGTGTGTCTTCATCGAAGTACCAATTCTCAAAATTCTTCCAACTTTCTGCAACAGGACTAGAAAAATCATTTGCCTGCATTGATACTTGCCAATGACTTTGTCCGTGTTCTGCTAGTCCAGATGGATCTGAAAAAGAACCTGCATCAAGCTCTACACACTCCGGTGCGAGCTCTACATCTATTGGAAAAACCGGAACTGGAGTATTTACTATAGAAGCATTGAGCCGAACTATCAGGCTATCTGTGACTACATTATCCGCGCTCCCATCCTGATCGCCCTGACTAATTCTCCTTACCTCCAACTTAGGCTCAGCGCCAGCTGTTATCTCGACTGAAACAAAGCCATATTCATCCTGGGAAACAGAAAATTCGTCATAATCATAATTCGGAAACTCTCCCCAGTTATCAATAGCCCCACCAGCTGTGGCTGCATTAATCCAAAGATGCTTGTGATCTCTAGACTGTCCTCTAGAATATCCGTGGGTATGCCCAAAAAAATGAATACTCGGTTTGCCACAATCTGTAGTAAAAGTCTCTAAAAAATCTATCACCTGTCCAGTGTAACCAGATTCTCCTGGTGTCCACAACTCTGACTTATGTGGATGATGCAATTGTGCAAAAACAAAGTCTATAGAGTCTGAACTACAAGTACTTTCTAAAACTTCATCTAACCAATCCAATTGATCTTGATTGGTATAAGGACTATTGGAATTCAATCCAATCATCCGAACATTACCATAATCCTTATACCACCAATGTTCCTCGTATCCTTCCGTTCCATTATCTGGCAACTTAAAATACTGGAAATAATAGGTCGAGTTTTGTTCGTGATTTCCTAATACAGGATACACGGGTACTCGATTAAATAGATCATGGGATGGATCAAAAAAATGATTCTCCCATTGGCTATAATTAGAACCCGTTACCACTAAGTCTCCAGGTATCATTACCAATGCTAGATTATCAATTAAATCTCCTTCAAATTCATCATCAAGATATTTGATGATCCCATCATGCACTATCTCGTTAAACTTGTTTGGGAAAGAACCATCTCTTTGCATATCACTCATTGCAATAATTCGAAAAGACTCCTGATCTGATGCAAACGGAGGTGTTTTGAAGCTATATACTGCTGATCCCGCAGGGCCAATACCTAC
Organism: Saprospiraceae bacterium; assembly: GCA_029252685.1. Classification (GTDB taxonomy): domain Bacteria; phylum Bacteroidota; class Bacteroidia; order Chitinophagales; family Saprospiraceae; genus AM-2324. The sequence continues at coordinate 9,876 of JAQXAY010000201.1, forward strand.
ACTGTAATAATACTTCGTAAACCTAGTCAATCCCTCCAGCGTAACTGTATGGATCATTCCATTACCCGCTGAATTTTCTACAGTTCCAAATGTTACATTTCCCAACTCTTCTGTTAATCCCCATTCAACAACTGTTTCTCCAAGTCCATCCGTCTCCCAAAGAATACTAATAGAAGTTGGATTTGCATCCTGAAGATAGGGCTGTACCTTGATGGATTGAGCGAATAAAGAATGAGCTAAAAAAAAGAAAAGTACCAAGTATGTTAACGACTTATTCATAGTTGATCCGTTTGCGTGTAAATAAAGAATCCTACATATCAATCAGCAGAACTCTAAAGATTAATATACGCATTCCATAAGAATAAACAGACTGTTATATGATTAATACCTATAGGCTAACATTGAGATCTAATCGTAAACGCTGACCATTTTCACTGAACAAACCAATAGGGACTAACTGTTCTATCATATAATATTTAGCTACTACATTCAACTTTTCAGAGATCGCATAAGCAGCTACTAACTCTATACCTTCATAATTTGAGAGGCGACCGTCTGGTGAATTAAAGGCTGAGTAATCCCATCGCCCCCAATCATTTTGAGCCATATAATCCAGTATCGCATAGCGTTCTATATTGCTATAAGTAAGCTTAAAAAGCCATGAATCAGCTTGTTTTAATGTACCCCATTTTATGCCAATAGCATAACCAGATCTTTCGTCAGCAAATCGAGATTCAACATCAGGATTATTCGTATAATCTTCCATATTTTGATAAAAATCAAACTCAAGACTTAAAGGCGTTTCAAAAGGTAGTCGAATGTTAGTCCCAAGATTTAAAATGGAATAATCCAAATGGAAGGTATGAGCACCATCCGGGATATTGGGAATATTGCGGAAGGTAAACAATCCTGGAAAAAAGGAAAATAATTTATTCTGAGTTTGTAAGGTAAGTTGAGCACCTTGTATGTAGGCATCGTTAAAAAAAGACTGTCCATTTGATGAAAGTACAAAATGACCCGCTGTTAGTTTCAAAGGTGCTAAGTTGGTAGATCCAAGATCAAAACTATGCTCCAAAGCTATTCCTTCAGGAAACACATTGTCACTCCAAAACAATTCATTGCTCTTTGTAAAAGGATAATCAAACTTACCAAAGGAAAATTTAAACTTATCAAACTGCCCTTTAAAATAGATCTTCTCAAAGCCTAAGGGTAAGCTCCCAAACTCCTCCAATCCCTTACCAAGTGTCAACTGAGGATCCTGTTGCTTTCTCAGATCTCCAGTACGTATCCTGCAACCGAAGGAATACCAGGATTTTTCGAATTTGATTCCAGTCCTAAAACGATAGCGCAACCTACTTCTATCCGTTCGAAGGCTTCCATTCGACTTCATAGAATTCCAATCATGTTCGATTCTAAACCTAAAATCCATTTCATAGGACAACAGCATCTTTGTTGAATCTTGCTGTGCAAATAGGCCACAACAAAACAACATCAAAATAATACTAATAGCCACTTTATAAAAGCATGAAATCATTGCAAAAACTTTTTAAATACTTGAATTGCTAAGCAATTGAATTTAAATACATGCCAATACCAATTAAATCCCCCCTCTATTTTGAGCAAAATAAAGAGAATCAAGCACTTAATATTCTGCCTACGAGACAAATCGACATTTTAATAAATAATCAAACGGTAATAAATCCTTAACAAAAATCCTTATTAATTAAAACTTAAAAATCATACCTTTGTGGCTTCAAATGCAGAACAAAGATGATATCAGCAAATAACGTAACCCTGCAATACGGGAAAAGAGTACTATTCGACGAGGTAAACATTACCTTTAAAGGTGACAATTGCTACGGAGTAATTGGTGCTAATGGTGCCGGAAAATCAACTTTTTTGAAAATTCTTTCAGGAGAAATATTCCCTAACCTTGGAGATGTTAGTATTGAATCCGGAAAACGTATGGCTGTTCTAAAACAGAATCACCATGAATACGATGAGGTTACAGTGCTCAACACAGTATTGATGGGCCATGAAAAACTTTGGGACATCATGCAGAAGAAAGATGCCATTTATGCCAAGCCAGAATTTAGCGAAGCAGACGGTATTCTTGCGAGTGAGTTGGAGGGCGAATTTGCTGAGATGGATGGATGGAATGCTGAACCAGACGCAGCAGCACTGCTCAGTGGTATGCGTATCCATGAAGATTTTCACCATAAACATCTCAAAGAGCTTGATGGAAATCAAAAAGTACGTGTTCTTTTAGCGCAGGCACTTTTTGGTGCTCCAGATATTCTAATCCTAGATGAGCCTACCAATGATCTAGATATTCAAACAGTATCTTGGCTCGAAGACTTTTTACTAGATTTCAAAAATACGGTTATCGTCGTATCACACGATAGACACTTCCTGGATACCGTATGTACACATATTGTAGATATTGACTTCAGTAAAATACAGATGTTTACCGGTAACTATACGTTCTGGTACGAAAGTAGCCAGCTTGCATTGAAGCAAAAATTAGCTCAAAACAAAAAAGCAGAAGATAAACGAAAAGAACTCCAAACATTTATCGATCGATTTAGTGCCAATGCATCCAAATCAAAACAAGCTACATCTAGAAAGAAGATGCTTGAAAAGATAAATGTTGCTGATATTCAGCCGTCGAGTAGAAAATACCCAGGTATCATTTTCTCCAAAGAACGTGAGGTTGGCGATGTAATCCTTAGTGTCAGAGATTTGAGCTATTCAGCTAATGGTGAGCAATATTTCAAGGGATTAAATTTTGACATCAACAAAGATGAAAAAGTTACATTTCTTTGCGATAATAGCTTAGCTATTCATGCACTTTTTGAAATCTTATCTGGTAATCTAGAACCGGATTCAGGAAAAGTTGAATTTGGTCAAACCGTTACAACCTCTTACCTACCTCTTGACAATTCAGATTTCTTTTCAGCAGAACTAGATTTGATGGATTGGCTGAGACAGTACTCTACAGAAAAGGATGAAAAATACATCCGAGGATTCTTGGGTAAAATGTTGTTTTCTGGAGAAGAAGTTTTCAAAAAATCAAATGTACTTTCTGGAGGAGAAAAAGTGCGTTGTATGCTAAGCCGCATGATGCTGACAGAAGGAAATGTTCTTATGCTGAATGATCCTACAAATCACTTGGATTTGGAGACCATTACTGCATTGAACAATTCATTGATAAACTTCAAAGGAAACATCCTTTTCGCATCTAATGACCACACATTCACACAATCTATTGCCAACCGAATCATTGAAATCGGACCTAGTGGATTCGTAGATAGCTTGAAGGAATTTGATGAATATATAAAAGACGAGTCTATTCAAACTCAAAGAGCAGCTATCGTTTAGCTGCTCTTTAGTTCTTGAAAATAGTGTTTGCTAATCATAAAAGATAAGAGATAATTTTTCTTTAGGCTTCTGACTTCTCAAAACTAGAGAAGATTCAGAGCATTTGTTTCAACACTTCGCGACCTAAAACCCAGACACTTTAAAGAATCTGGCTAATAGGCCGCATGAAGCGCATACGCATAAGATAATAGGGAGTAATCTAGACGCGTAATCAATTGGAGTTGATATCTTTGCACCAAAAATAGTTTGTACTTTTCTTATATTAATAATGTAAATTTAGGGATAGGAAATTGTCATTATTACTGCCAAAAATTCAAAAAGTATTGAAAAAGATTCAATTATCTATTTGATATTGTTTAGGTGTTACACCAAACTTCTTTTTAAATGCTTGCACAAAATTTGATAAATTCTCATACCCAGCGTCTTCATAAATATCAACTGGTCTATTCCTTTTTGTTTGAAGCATAAAAGCAGTGTAATTTAAGCGCTGTTCGTTAAACCACTTCATTGGAGTCGTTTGATAATGTTTGAAAAAAGATCGCTTAAATGTTGATGCACTCATATTGCACAAGAAAGCAAGTTCATCCAAACTCAATTTATTGTGTTTGTTGTTCTCCACCACATTAATCAATCTACTCGTCTTACTATCAATATCTCGAACTAGTGATTTTAAAAAACCGGCAGAATGCCTATGAACAAGGTAAAGCATAATCTCTTCAAACTTACTTTGCAGAATATTAGATTGAACATCCTTAGACATATTCAATATTTGCTCAAGGCTATCCACAAACTTCCGAATGTAATCGTCATAGTCAAAAATATAAATAGCACGATTTTCGCTTACATCGGATTTAAAATGTTTATACTTTTCTAAGAAACGTAGAATCTCCTCGTCTGTGAAAAAGAGCAGAATGCTCTCATAATTTCTTAAAGAACTAGACACAGTCTCAGTCATTAAACAATTCCCAGCTTTCATCATTACAAAGCGCTCTTCGTTTATATTGATATTCTTATCATCTCCAAAGACTGCTTTTACTCCATGCTTAAGAAAGCTAATGGTATTTTTTGAAAGGATAATTTTTGTTTTCTGAATATCTTCAGTGGTTTTGTATCTGTATAGTTGAACGTGCTGAGATACATTCAAATTCAATACATCGGGCAGTATTGTAATTTCCATAGATTAGGTGTTTTCTTAACTTAAAAATGATATTAGGGCGGTTTGAATCTATCAGAAACTTGTTCCGATTCAATTTTTAATTGATTAAAATTAAACTGCGCAATTAATATAATAATTATACTTGCAAATAAAAAGCTAACACACTATAATTCAGAATGATAAATAACAAGCCAACTGTAAACACACAACACTAAATACTCTTATA
>JAQXAY010000217.1 GCA_029252685.1 Saprospiraceae bacterium
TTAGCAACACAACATTTTAATTGCGGTCTGGACGGGACTCGAACCCGCGACCCCCTGCGTGACAGGCAGGTATTCTAACCAACTGAACTACCAGACCGTGCTTATCTATTAAAGCGATGCAAATATATAACCTGAAAGTTATTTTCGCAACTTTGTGTAAAGAAATTAAAAAAAATTTTGCGATTAGGTAATCTAAAACACTTGCTTTGTTAGTTTTGCAAAACCTTTTTAAAAAAGTGATATAATTTTATTACAAAAATCATCATTATGGTATTTCTTGAATTCGAAAAACCTTTGGAGACCTTGTATGAGCAATTAGATAAAATCAAGGAAGTTGGTCAGGGTGGAGATATTGATGTAGACAAGATGGTCCTCGAGCTAGAAGAAAAGATCGACCTTAAGAAAAAAGAAATTTATGGAAACCTTACCGGTTGGCAGAAAGTTCAGCTTTCCCGTCACCCAGAGCGTCCATACACACTATATTATATTAATCAAATCTGTAAAGAATTCATTGAGCTTCATGGCGACCGCTATTGTAAAGATGACAAAGCAATCGTTGGAGGTATTGGTGAAATCGATGGACGTGCTGTTGTTATTCTTGGTCACCAAAAAGGTGTGAACACCAAGATGCGTCAGTATCGCAACTTCGGTATGGCAAATCCAGAAGGTTATCGCAAAGCCCTTCGTCTTATGAAGATGGCAGAGCGTTTTAATATGCCTATAGTTACATTGATTGATACGCCTGGAGCATATCCTGGTATTGAAGCAGAGGAAAGAGGTCAGGCCGAAGCGATTGCAAGGAATCTCCTTGAAATGGCGCAATTGACTGTTCCTATAGTTTGTGTTGTGATTGGTGAAGGAGCATCTGGTGGTGCTATCGGTATCGGTCTTGGAGATCGGGTTTACATGATGGAAAACACTTGGTATTCTGTGATTTCACCAGAATCATGTTCTTCTATTCTTTGGCGTTCTTGGGATTATAAAGAACAAGCTGCCGAACAGCTCAAGCTTACAGCTGATCATATGCATGATTTTGGAATTGTGGATGGTATTATCAAAGAACCTTCAGGTGGTGCGCATTCCAATCCGGAAGAAGCAGCTAAATTGGTTAAGCGTCATATCAAAAAGGCACTTGCAGAATTGGATGTCCTTGATTCAGATACTCTGATCAATCAACGTATTGAAAAATATGCGTCCATTGGTCATTACGATACTGTCTAATAGTCCCTTTCAAAAAATCAAGTATGACATTTTTAGAAAATTGGAGAACTGCCGTGGGGCAGTCTATACTCAAGCGGAAGCTACAAAAAAGTGCAATTTCAAGAAAAACAGTTGCACTTGATGCATTAAAAAGTATCGGTTTGGTAGCATCTGGAAAAGATGCAGAGTATGAACAATGGACTAAGATGACACAGAAGGTTTTCGGTACTCAAGCAAAGATTAACTGGCTATGGTATTCTACAGAAAAAGAGACCAAGCTAGTGGAAGGACCGGCACTTGTACTAGTAGATAAGAAGAGTTATTCTTTCTTCTACCAAGCAAAACCTATTGCTCTTGATAGCTTCAATAATCAGAAAAATGAGTTAATTTTGTGCTTAGATGAGAAACCCTCAGCGGTTTTGATTAACTTCTTAGCACAATCTAATGCTCATTTTAGAGTTGGATACTCAGGGATGCATGATCATAGTTTTGAATTAATGCTTGATATGAGTGCCAAAAAAACGAAAGCCCATTTCATTAGCGAAGCACATAAGTATATTAAATTAATGAATCCTTCATAACGTATGTTTCAAGCCAGAGGCTGTGGTGTAGCCATAATAACTCCATTCAAAGACGGTGAGATAGATTTCAAATCTTTGACTTCCTTGATAAATCATGTTATCATCGGTGGAGTAGACTTTATTGTAGTACTTGGTACTACTGGAGAGTCAGCATTATTGATTACATATGAAACTGAAAAAGTTCTTAACCATGTGCTAACGGTTGTTGATAACCGTGTGCCGATAGTGGTAGGAAACTTAGGCGGAAACAATACGCAAGCCTTGGTAAGTCGGATCAAGCAAATGGACCTTTCAGCCTTTGATGGTATTATGAGTAGTTCACCATCATATGTGAAACCAACTCAAGAAGGTATCTATAGGCACTATATGAAAATGGCTGATGTTTCTCCTCTGCCTGTAATCATTTACAATGTGCCAAGTCGAACGGCTTCAACTGTTGAAGTGGATACCATTATCCGATTAGCGGATAATCATCCTCGATTCATGGCAGTAAAAGAGGCTTCAGGCAATATGAATTATGGTTTAAAACTCCTGAAGGAGAAACCGGACCATCTAGATGTTTTATCTGGTGATGATCCTACTACAATGTCCTTTTGCATGATGGGAGCTTCTGGCGGTATATCTGTTATCGCGAATGCCTTTCCGTATGCCTTCTCAGAAATGATTAAAGCCGCTCGTTCTAACAACTATGCATTAGCTAAGTTACTGAATGAGCAGATGATGGATATCCATCCATATCTTTACAGCGAAGGAAATCCTACGGGTATCAAATCTTTGCTTCATCAGATGGGGCTTTGTTCCAAAGAAACTCGTTTGCCACTTGTTGCTGCAAGTGATCAACTTGACAAAGATTTATTTGAACAAGTTCAGAGCAGTGGTATTTTGGAGGTTATTCCTGGGGTGAAGGAGCTTTAATTCCTTTTATCCGGTTATAAAAGTCTTCAAACATTTCTTGGTTTAAATCTGGCCTTTCCATGTCATCTTGGCTGGCTTTAAGTTCACCATTTTCTTCTCTTAGATAAAAGTAAAATATAAACTTATCCTCAGAACTTGCGTCTCCATCAAATGTGCCAAATCGCATATCATTGTATTGGATGATGCCCTGACTGTTTCGGAATAAGGCATAATAGTCGTCAGAAAACCAGGTCAAAGTTTGAATATCTGGATCTTCTTCATGTCCAGCTATGAGGTGGTGGTTTTTTTCAACCCTCGATAGTGGAGCAAAGATTTCTGCTTCATCATACAGGGAATATTGGCCTATATAATAGGCGCTGTCAGTCTCAGCCACACCGGACCAAAGTATGTTGTTCAGAATAGTAGGACTTACTCTATAGCGCTTGTATTCAATGTTTTCTTTTTCTAAAGAAGCTTCAAAAACTCGATCTGCATGTATTTTATTGAATATAGTCCAAGTCATATACAGACAGGATAGGCTTATTCCAGTCCAATTAAGTATAGTTCTGACTTTGATGTTTTTTCTGAAGAAAGCCGCTACAATCAATGGGATCATAAATGGAACTGTGTAAGCGGGATCAGCAACAGAAATATTGTCCCAGGCAATCCTTGCATCCGAAAATGGCTGGAAGATTTGTGTGCCATAGGAGGTGCAACAATCTAAGAGAGGATGGGTTAGGATACTCACAAAGAAGAGCAAGTACCAATGTTTCCATTCCATCTGAACAGGCTGAAGTTCTTTTTTCCAATAATTTCGGCTAAGTGCATATACGATGAGTGCAAGTGCAAGAAGGGAAACCACACTTAAACCTGATACACCATTACTCGCAGTAATAGATATGATTGGAATCGCTAGCAGCGCAATCCAGAATCCAGTTATGCTTATCCGCCATGCTTTTTGTTGATAAAGACCACTATCATATAGTATCTTCGTAAGGTAAGCGAACAGAGCAGGGGCTAAAAAAGCGAAAAGAAGTGAATGGCTTATTCCCCTGTGAAAAGCTAAGGCAGAGATCTCATCAGTGACAAATTGTGACAGGACATCAAGATCTGGAATAGTACCGGCAATACCTCCCCAAATCATAGCTCTGTTTCCAATTTTTTTTCCTGCAACTACTTCTCCGCAGGCTGCTCCTAATACGATCTGTGTCAGTGAATCCATTCGTTTCAATCAATTTGTCACAAAGATAGACAAAAGAAAAACAGCTTGGTTTTCACGCAAGCTGTTTTTCTTTGAAACTATTTCATTTTTACCCCGAAGGTCATGGAAATAATGAGGTTGTTTCCATCTATATCCACACTCTGGGGATAATTGCCAGCGACCAGATAGGGACTATACCCTTCACTAAAGACACTGTATTGAGCACCTATATTTAGGAAGATCGCATTAGCGAAAAAGCCAAATCCACCATTAAAGTGTTTTACACTAACATTATTCCTACCAAAAGGTGAGCCTTGTTGGCCTGCTCCATACCTAAGCATGAAATTATTGATTCTAAACTCTCCACCTAGATTAAAATTCCAGGCGCTTGCAAAGTCAGTTGCAATAGTATTGTTTAGATCTTGCTCGTATTCAATATCTGCTTGGTTGATTGTATTTGTAAATCTATATCTAGAGTTACGATAATCTACATACTCAGCAGTTGCACTAATAAAACCAATTTTTTTGATGATTAATGCTCCACCAAAGTTAGCTCTCCAAGGTGTTCTTACTTTATAGTTGAAAAAACCTTCTGGTGAATAAGCTACAAAGTTTTGAAATGTATTATCAAAGGTATAACTATAGTCTAGAGTAGTCGTGTAGGACTCATCAAGTTCTATAGATGTTGGGCTTTGAATAGACCCTCCCAAGCGGAAATTGAAGCTAGGGCGATATATGAATCCAATTTTTGCATTGAAGCCACTACCGCTAATGTCCAGCTCCTCTTCGTACACTAAATTATCGAAAACTGCATTGGTGTTTGTTGTTTGATCTGTTTCTGTATAAGTTTTTGTCTCCGAGTAATTCACTGTTGGGAAATTCAAGGCACCACCAATAAAGAGTTTGTCTTCATAGTTTCCCGCAAGGTTAACGGTCAATTCATTCATGGACCCTCTGGTTCTTACCAGTTGGTTCCTAGAAACAGGTTCACCGTCATAGAAGTCATTTAGGTATATTGTTTCATCCTCTGAACTTGGATAGATTGCACCAACTTCGTATGCTAGACCGTCTTCAAAGCCATTTAACTCTTCGGTAAATAGTCCATCTGCCTGATTGGCCCAACGGTCAGTAATACTACCTGGAGATGTTCCATTGTAATAAAATTCTCTATTGTAGTTCGCTATTCGGTTATAGCCTACACCGAATGAAACACCTCTCCACCTGCTTTTATCTCTCTGATAACTTGTGGCAACAAAGTGTATATGATTTAAAGAGAAAGGTGCGACGTTACTTTCGTAAGAAGTCTCATTACCTGTGTTTAGCAATACCGCACGTGTACTAACTGGATTTGTACCCATTCCAAATGAGAATTCAGAAAATTTATAAAATCCAAGACTTGCAGGGTTTTGGGCAGCTGCTGTAAAATCTGTACCCAATACACTCATGCTATTCCCTGTAGCCAAAGAGCGTGCTGATGCATTGTAGTTTGTCTGACTGTAGTTCAGAATATCTGTTGCCAATTGGGCATATGAAGTGCTTGCCATGGTCATTAAGATCAGGCATAGAAAACGTATATTTTTCATAATGCAAATTTTGAAAAAAAAGTAGTTGAAGAATGATTCAGCAACTACTTTTTTTGTGTCAAGGGTGTGTATTAGTTTCCTCCTCTTCTTGACGAAGAGCTTCTTGAAGATGATCCTGAGCTAGACCTTGGGCTAGACTTAGAGCTTGACGAGCTTGGTCTTTTGTACCCAGAGTTAGACTTAGAGCTTGACGAGCTTGGTCTTTTGTACCCAGAGTTAGACTTGGATCATCTTCAAGAAG
>JAQXAY010000222.1 GCA_029252685.1 Saprospiraceae bacterium
CCAGTATTGGTTTTGCCTAGCATTAGTATTGAAAAAGAGCAGGCACTTTTGGCCCTTCATGATCTTGTACGTTCTATTGATGAGGTAGATGAAAAGACTTCATTTTGGAGCGCTGAGGATCTTGAGTCTATACGTTCATTTCTGATCAATTATTTTGGTAGTATAGATTTGTTTGACTTAGAAATTCCAGTGCTGTGGAACGAGCTAATTGCTGAGCATAAGTCAGCTGACAATGTATTAGATTGGAAATCCTTACTATATGAATTTACTACTCAATTTGGGGATAGTACTTTGGCTTATTCCAATCGAAGACTTTCTAAGCGCTATGGTACAGTTCCTGGAAGATTGTGGAAAAGGAAATCTCGATTGGCACTTATTTTAGATATTTCTGCAAGTATGGATAAAGTGCTCTTAGGGTATTTCTTAGCAGAAATGGATAATCTAGTACATAAGGGTTTTGAACTGATCTTATTCCAAGTGGATGATCGTATTCGCAGTATTGAGCCTTATAGATATGGAATGTCAATAGCAAGCGGTAGGGGTGGAGGTACCAATTTTAATTCAGCAATTCAGTATATTGAAGAAGGGAACAGTTATGATGGGCTGCTCTTGTGCACCGATGGTCTGTTACAATTTAAACCCCAAGTTATAAATATGAAGCATATGTGGATACTGGAAGATCAAAAGGCCTTGCCCTTTGATCTTGGAGCATCTAAAGTACATTTAAAGGTATAACTGAATGATGGAAAAAGATCAGTATATGAATTCTATACAGGTGTCTTCTTTTTTAAAGAAGCATCTAAACTATGTTTTTTCAAATGGTGATTTTTCTAGTGATACGCATACTCCAATTTGTTTATGGGGTGAGGCTGGTATTGGGAAAACAGAGCTTGTAAGAGACATTGTACGAGCTTCAGGTTGGTCGTTTGTGCATTTGTCTTTAGCACAGATTGAAGAATCTGGTGATATTCTTGGCTTACCTTACTTAAAAGACACGGAGTCGGGCAAGAAAACAGCTTTTGCGAAACCAGAATGGGTGCCGGATACTCCAGGTCCAGGCGTATTATTGATTGATGATTTTAATCGGGCGGATACGAGAATATTGAATGCTTTTATGGAGGTTTTTCAGTTTTACAGGACAAGTAGTTGGTCGCTTCCCAAAGATTGGTTTATCATCCTTACTGCGAATCCAATGAGCAGTCAATATTATGTTCAAAAAGTCGATCAAGCCGTTATGGATCGGATTATGCATATACATATGCGATTTGATCTGGAGGCATGGATTTCTTGGGCAGAAGATCAAGGTTTTGATCAGCACTTGCTGTTCTTCCCCTTGTTATTTCCTGAACAATTTGCGCAGAGTACCTTGAGTCCACGGGCATGGTCAAAGCTTTTTAGGCACCTATCTGCATTAGATGATAAGGAGGAAGATCAAAAAAAGACCTTAATAAATATGGCGCTTCCAAAAGAAGAAGCTGTGTTTTTTATGCAGTTTATGCAGGCAAATCAAAGACCTTTACTTGGTCCTGATCGATTGATCGACTTGTCCCAAGAGCAGATGGATGCTTATCTGGAAGATTTACAAGAGAAATATCAGCAACCTCTTTTGATTCACGCGATTGGGCGATCTATTCTTACTTATTTACAGGAAGGCTCTATTCGATCTCATGCTGGAAAAACATTGAATAGGTTTTGGTTAAGCAAGAATTTGCCTGCAGATGTTCGATTGGAGCAATTAACTTATTTGGAAGAGCATCTTAATAGTGCAGAGAAAACTCAATTTAGATTAGCTGAAATTCAAGATCTTATGCTTGAGCTAAGAGGTTAGTTATCTGTTCTTGACAATTAAAACAATCATTTATTTTGGATATAATTGAATCACATATAGTGCCAGAGGGTGTTGAAAAGGTCCGACTATCCGATTATGGGCGTGATGTTTTCAAATTATTGCCTTCTCGGAAAGGATTTAAAAAGGCAATACTTCGAGGTGATATTTTTATAGATGGCACAGTGGCTGTTACTGGGCATTGGGTAAAACCAGGTGAGGAGATTTCACTACAAAGTACATCTAAACGATCCCTAAAAGTGCTGGAGAAGTCAGTTCCAGTAGTATATGAAGATGAACATCTTGCTATTATAAATAAGCCGGGTGGCTTAGTGGTAAGTGGAAATTCGTTTCAAACCTTGGTGCATGCGCTTCCCTTTAATCTTAAAGAATCTGCTGAAGAAGATCGCCTGCCAATCTTTTATCCAGTCCATCGGATTGATGCTCCAACCTGTGGTCTTGTCATGATTGCTAAGACAAAACGAGCTCAACTTAAATTGGGTCAGATGTTCGAAGAAAAGGAAATAGAAAAAACATACCGGGCAGTCGTCCATGGTAAATTGGAACAGGATACTGGGGTATTAAATTTTTCTATTGAAGGGAAAGAATCTGTTTCGTGTTTTGACTGTGTAAGGCGTTCAAAATCAAAGCGATTTGAGTATTTAAGTATTGTCGATCTAAAGCCTAAGACTGGTCGAACTCACCAATTGAGAATACATATGAGTAAGTTGGGACATCCAATTCTTGGAGACAAGTTATATGGGGTTTCTGGTAATATACTTCATGCTAAAGGACTTTTTCTTTGTGCTAGTAGACTGCAGTTTAAGCACCCGATTAGTGCGCAGGATTTAGATATAGGAATCAATACGCCAAATAAGTTTGATTATTATGTAAATCGAGAGGCGAAACGCTTTGATATGGATAGCTAAGCTCAAGGCTGTTCGTTTGGATTAAAGTAGTATCTTTAGCAATTTTCTAAGAATATGGAATCAATAAGTATAAATAAGTTTATTAGTAGCACAGGATTTTGCTCCCGAAGAGCAGCGGATAAGCTGTTGGATGAGGGACGCGTTCAGATCAATGGAGTGCTCGCTAAAAAAGGGAATAGGGTAGTAGATGGAGATAAAGTACTTATCGATGGTAAAGACCTGAAGCAAAAAGAAGAACCTGTTTACATTGTTTTAAACAAACCTGTAGGTATTACTTGCACGACAGATCTTAAGGACAAAGATAATATCATAGATTTCTTAGATTTTCCAGGGCGTATTTTTCCTGTAGGTCGTCTAGATAAGCCTTCACAAGGATTAATTATCCTGACAAATGATGGAGATATTGTAAATAAGATTCTCAGAGCCGGTAACGCACACGAAAAGGAATACTTGGTCACCGTGACAACTCCAATTACAAGGGCTTTTTTGAATGGAATGGCCGGTGGAGTTCCTATCCTTGACTCCATGACTAAAAAGTGTAGCATCAAGCAGATAAATAAAAATAACTTCTCTATTATCCTAACGGAAGGAATGAACCGTCAGATTAGAAGGATGTGTGAGTATTTTGATTATAAAATCAGTCGCTTGAAAAGAACTCGAATCATGCATTTGAATCTTGATGATCTTCCAATTGGACATTGGCGATATTTGACAGATGGTGAACTGCAAAAACTAAAGAAGTCTGTTGAGTTTTCCTCTAAGACTGCCGATTGATATTGAACCGAATATACTATTAGTCCGTCGAAATTCTTGTTGCCTTTATCAAGAAATTCACTTCTTGTAAGTCAATTATATGTATGGTTTATGAAGTTATTTAATACGCTATTTCTCGTCTTATTTCTAATGAAAATTGTGCCTGCTCAAGAAGTTAATTCCGACGGATTTGACGGTCGATTTGCGCTTGGCTTAGAGGGTAAACAAATACTTTTTGGTTATCCTAGCTCTCAGCCTACCTCCTTTTTTATGATTCGTTTAGAGAAACCTTCAGGAGGTTATATGTATGCTACGAACAAGCAGCAAACAAATCAAAAAGCTACACTATTGAAATCGACTGCGATCTCCCTGTTTAGAGACGGGGTAAAGATTCAGCAAAATAAATTTCAGTTTTCAGTATTCGATATTGTTCAAGAGATAATTCCTTTGAATAATATGCAGCAGCCTGCACTATTTGGAGAGTTGGTAAAGCAATTTCAGGTATTATATCGTATTGAAAATCGAACAGAACAGCCCTATAAAATGGGTTTTGCTCAATTCTTAGATTTTAAGATAGATGATAATGATGCATGTCGAGCGGAACTGGGCAATGAAAGAATTTCTAAAAGTTCTGTTATTCTGCCTCGTTCTGAAGACAGTCGTATTCGACTGTTTAATGCTGACTATGATCGAGATGGATTTGCGGGGGAACTTCAATTTCGTTCTGATAAGATCAATGTTAAGGCACCCGAGCGAATTTATTTAGGGGATTTCAGAGATTTGGAGGGCGCAATATGGAATTGGGATTTAAAAAAGAAGGACTACTTAGATGCTGCTTTAGTCCTAGAGTGGGCAGATGTGTCCATACAAGGAGGCTCAAACTATGTGCACAGTTTTTTGGTAGGTATACCTGAGTTTGTGGCTGGAAGTTTTGATCTTTTAGAGTATACAGGTTCTGAGGAAAAAGACTTTATTCATCACACACTTTACTTTGAACTTGGATCTAGCTGGCTTTCAGAGATACAGCTACAGAACCTTGATGCGCTCTTAGCAGATAAGTCTATTCGAAAAATACACATAAGTGGATTCTCGGATCAGTTAGGGACTAATGAACAATGTGATCGGGTATCTAAAGATCGAGCTGAAAGCGTTCGTCTTTTCTTAACAAAAAACATAGCTGCTGATTTTGATACTGAACTTTATTATTTTGGTAAAAGTAGGGCAGGTATTCTGACAGAAGAGCAGTTGAAATCAGGGAATGAAAAAGATCGAAGGGTGGATCTCTTAGTTGAGTTGTGGTAAAGTGAACGACGTATTAATTTTTTTTTATTGCAATGTTTTTGTTTATATTCACAAAACACAACACAATACTCTAAATACTTGGTAATCCAAATCTTGTAATAACACAAAACAAATTATAGTTTGAAAAAACTAATCACTACCATGTTTAGAGGGCCTTCTGATAAAGACCTTTCTGATAAATCTATATTGAATAACACGGGCCGTCTTAGGCAAGAATTCGTTCGTATTCTTTATGATGTTATGATTTTGGCTTCTTTTAATAAAGATTCCTTCGAGATTGTAGATGTAAAATTGATGAATACAGTGCTTAATGAGCTTTCCATGGAAAATCTAAATAAGGACTGGTTGCTGAAAAGAATTATACTTCATCAAAATAGTAATTTTGATCTTGATGGAATATTAAATGATTTTAAAGATCACCTTTCCCAAAAGCAGCAAGAACTTCTAATTGAGGCAGCACTCATAATTACTCGTACGGACCAAGTGATTTCTGATAAGAACCTGAAACTACTTGTAAGTTTGGGTCAAAAATTTGAGTGGGATGCTTCAAGACTTAAAGCATTCATTACCAAAGCACTTTAGATTATCTTCCTTTTTTCCTTTATGCAATTACATTTTTAAAAAATAGTTAGAGCAAATCTGTTTATTTGCTAGAGCTTCTGTATTTTTGTACGGTAAAAAGTAAGGAAAGAAGAGTAGAGTTGATGGCCCCTGCTGGGTCATGGGAAGCTGTACAGGCCCTGTCAATATTATACATTTAAAACAAGTCAATAAATAATCCTGATATGAGAATTTGGTTCGGAATCATACTGTTAGTATCGCTGATCTTTGCTTGTCAATCCAAATCGGATCAATCATCAAGTGGTCAGAAGGCATCTGTTGTTGAAAAACTTGAAGCTACTGCATTTAAGACTGCTTTACAGGCGGATGATTCAGAAAAAATAATTCTCGATGTGCGAACAGCCAAAGAGTTTAATTCTGGTGCAATCCCAAATTCTATCAATATTGATTATTTAGCTGATGGATTTGGAGAGTCAGTTGATGGTTTGGATAAAAGTAATACTGTCTATATATATTGCAAAGGTGGTGTTCGATCTAGCAAGGCTGCTCGTATTATGGAAGATAAAGGCTTTGAGAAGATTATCGAGTTAAAGGATGGTTTTTCTTCGTATTAAGAGTTTCTTCTCTTTCTGAATCGTTGAGCAATAGAGTATATAAAAATATTGAAAGGGCTTATAAGACAAATAATACTAATTATAATAGTCGTTTTTTTGATTAGTTCTTTCAGTATTTCTCTTTCTTCAGGAATTTGAGCTTGCAAGAATTGCAGCAAAAGATATGCACCTAGCCCAAGCCCAAGTATTATTGAAATAGCAACACTTGGTTTCTCTTCCTTAAGTTTATTATATTTTGAAAAAAGACTCATCTTGCCTGGATTCCTTTAAGTGAATAACGAAGATTCCAATCTTCCGTGTGCACAATGTTAATGAAAAAGTGTGAGCTTTTGAGGAGATCGATTCTTATATCACCACCATTTATTTGAAAGCTTCCTTTTTTTAAGGTTCTTCCCAAAAGGTCAGACATTAGGTATTGGTAATTTCCTTCAGGCAATTCTTTCACCAAAAGATAATCCTTATACTGTTCGAAGTGTATATTTTGATTTGAAGGATAAGCTACCTTGTTGATCCAGTCATGCTGCAAAACCCAAATATCGGACAAGCCATAATTATTTGCTACATCAATGTCTGTTGAATAAGAACTACCCCCTATGAAAAGAGTATTGTTGACATTCAGTAAGCTTTGAGCTACGTCTTCATTGCTGCCACCGAATGTTCTAGTCCATTTTGTGTTTAGTTCGAGATCAAATGCACGGATCCAATAATCTGTGCCTCCATAACCACTAACTCCATTTAGAGCAGACTTTGTAAATCCTGCACTTATTATCTGTTCGTCTAGGATCAAAAAATCATTAATTCGGTCGGAGAGTATCCCCCCTGTATTGATTTGCTTTAAAAGATCACCGTTTTCGGGATCTACTACAAATATGAATCCATCTTCTTGTCCAATTTGTAGACCATCAAACGTATCTGTATTTGAAAATGTACTGCCAGCTATGAAAAGTTTGTCATTGTGATAGAGGATTTTTTTCCCTTCATCAAAAGAATTTCCTCCATAGCTTTTTTGCCATAGCATGTCTCCTTCAGCTGTTGTTTTGATAATCCATATATCTTTTAAGCCATAGTTAAGATCGAGATCCATATCATTGGATAAGGCATATCCTGTTAGATAGACATTTTCTAGTGGATCTTGTGTATGATCTAAAGCTTGTTCCCCATCTGTCCCTCCGAATTTTGTTTCCCAGAGTAATTCGCCTGCTGCATTAGTCTCGAGTAGCCAAACGTCTTGGTTGGAGTGTCTAGTAGGATTTTGCTTAAACAGATCCTCATTATCTACCGCTCCGCTTATTATTAAATTTCCATTTGGCTTTAAGCTTATGGTGAAAAATTCATCATCTTCTGCCTCTCCAAAGGTTTTGCACCATTGCAGTTCCCCAGTTTGACTGACTAGACATAGCAAGCCTTGCTCACTGCCATTACCATCGATAATATCAAAATCTGTTGAACTGCTTTTTCCTGCTAGATACCAATCTCCAGTATTTGTTTGTACTGCAGACCTGAATTCATCATTTGCAGACCCACCTATATTTAGTGACCACTCTATGGTTCCTAATAGGTCAGTAAGTATCACAAGGGCATCTTTTTGACCTATATAGCCCTGAATATCTTGGTCTTCAGATAAGGTACTTCCCAAGAGAAGCAAACTATTATTAATCCCTCCTTTGATCTGAACGAGTTCATCTATGGAGGAACCGCCATAGTTGTTTTCCCAAACGATCTGGCTAGTTGCGAAAGTTGGAATCAATAGCAAAAGAAAAAAGAACTTGCCTTTCATAGAGTTATTTTTTGGTCTAACGCATTTCTGTATGCTTTTCTATCCATGCTCGAGCTCTATTAACAGCATTTTTTCTAACATCTAGATAAAAGAGATTGTAGTCACCGACGTGATAGTTCTTTCTGAAAAAGAATTTAGAACCTTTGAAGGCTGGCTTTTTCATCCAGATTAGACCTTCTTGTTTTTTAGCTTCACAAATACCAGGCTCAAGTAAGTCAAAGTCTAAAAGGACTGCTCCAAGGTGTTGATCTTTTGATGCATCTTCATCTGTCCAAGTTATCGGATTAGTATTTATGTATTCTGTCAGATAGCTGAAATGATTGTCTGGGTAGTGGCCTTCTTCAAAGGTCCTCCAGCTACAAATACAAGACACTTCAGTGGGGTAGCTGCAGGGTTTTAAGGATTTATAGTAAAATGCTGGTACTCCAATGCCGACAAGATATGCGGCTACCATTTGATCCTCTAAATCAGTCCCATCAATTAGTTCTCTGATCAAGCGCATACAATGAGTTGTACCCTGTGAATGAGAAGCAATTACAAAAGGCTTTCCTTTGTTGTGATGTTCCATATAATACAGAAATGCTTCTTTTACATCTTTGTAAGCCAATTCAAATGCTTTTGTGCTTGCAGGGGGATTATCAGAAAAATAAGCTCCAATATGTGCTTGTCTATACCGTGGGGCATAGATGTCACCAACCGCATTGAAGATGCTGGCCTGATTTTTCATAGAAGCAGATTCAATGCGTTCATTCAGCTTTTCATCGTCAATTGGTGCATTCCAAAGATCATCACTCCTTTTTTGCCAGTAAATGGTTGGATATACAAAAAAAACATCTGCAAAATCATTCAGGTCTTCAGCTTGCAGTGGCTTGGGGATTAGGTCTGAAGAATCAGGTTTTGAAGGATGTGCCGCCCAAAGGTCTATATTGGAGTAGTCCAATCGATTATTGGATTCTGGTGCTTCCCATTGTTTTGGGACCTTGCCTTTACAGGAACATAAGAGAATTCCAATAAATAAGATCTTGGGCAGAAGTGCTTTTTGCATGATTAAATTCTTTGACTTTACAATGTATACAAGTTACAATTCCCAATTGCCAATTGTTGTATTCAAACAAAAAAACCCGGTCAGGTGACCGGGTTTTTTTTTATTGAAGAATTGCTCTTAGAATATTCTTTGCTATTAGGTATGTGGGCCTGACACCACTGATGCCAAGACTTCCAGATGCTAATGTTTGACCGGATTCTAATGGATTATCCGATGCATAATAGGCATAGCGGACTTTTACATTTTCCGAAATGTTATTTCGTATCATAGAGGCAGCCTGAATCGCTTTTTGATAATGGGCGCCTTCCATTTCCACCCCAATGGCTTTCCAAGAGGATTTTAGGAAATACCTCAGGATATCTTTATTGGATAGTGATGTACCTAATACCGTAACCATAGATCCTTCAAACACTTGACTTCCTTGATCATTAAAGTCATCCAAGTTGAAGTCATTGGTTAATGGATAGTTGTCTGCTGAACCTTCAAAAATGTGTGCATTTGGAATCATTATATCCCCTTTGCCTCCTAAAAGGATTCCTGCTTTACCCATTACGGATACAGAAGCCACATTCATAGGTAGTTTTTCATTACCCGTTTCAATTGGTTTTAATAACTCGTCCATTGTTTCAAATGCCTGTTCTCCAAAAGCATAATCCATATTAAATATTACAGGTTTTTCATGATCCTTAAGATCCAGGTCCAAAGCCTTATTTAAAACGGAATTGTCTATTTTCGAAGTATCAAATAGCTGAGCATAGATATTACTACCAGAATCGTCAGCTATTTCAATCATACCGTGTTTGCGGGCATACGCAGAAACCTTGTCTCTTAATTTACTATTGCCAGACTTGGAAAGCTCCATGGCAATATCTATTGCACTAAGCTTAGGAAACTCCTTTTTCAGTGCTACTTGTCCGAAGAGCATATTCATCAGTGAATGTGGATTCGACGAAACTATATGTAGAGGCTTATCATGAAGTTTTGCCTGAATAAGATTCTTTTTGATTTTAGATGCCCATTGTTCACCGTAGGTATGGAATCCTACTCGCTCTCTTAAAGAAGAGGAGAATGAGATTTCTCTTGGAGTCCTTCCATTATATTCTTCAAAGGATTTCTTACCCAACCAGTATACGATGTGGAAAAGGCTGTTTACATGTTTAGCTCGATCAAATTTCTTGCTAGCCTCAAGTGTTTCCTCAAAGGTTCTGCCTAAGATTGTCGAAAGGTAGCTGTAGGCCCTTTCTTTGTTAAACTCTTGGCCTTTCTTCTCCATTTCTATGATCTCTTCCAGACGGATCCATTCTCGTTTGATCACTCCTTTAGTGTTCATACTGTTCTTACGGATCTTTTCAGCCTCCATATACATGAAGGTAAGGTGTGTAAGTACATCATAGGTATCAGATCGACCTCTAGTCATTTCAATCAACATCTGATCTTTGTCAACCCTATAGCAATTTCGGCGTCTTTTGTCAGGAACAATAGCAGGAAAGTTAGAATCTTCAAATCCTTCTCTCGATATCAATTTGATATTATTACATTCTTCAATCCCGATAGGTAGTCTTTGGAAGATATACAGAAAACCTTCTAGTTCAACGCGCTCGTCATCAATTATGGAACCATATATTTCAGGCCTTAAGGTTAGGAGTGCTTGTATCATTGCGTCTCCTGATGCGCCCAGTGGTTTATAATGACCTCTTATGAAAAGGTGGCGCATGGCTGTGTTGATTCTTTGAATAGCTGCTCGAGACTCTTTAGCTCTTGACAATTGTGTATTCATATATGCTATTTGAAGCACAAATATACAATTAAATAGAACTACAAGTACGCTTTAATTAGATATTGGCAATAATAAAGTCCCAAGAAGTGTTTTATATATTTTGTTTTAAAATATATATATATATGCTTGTCAATTATAATTTTTAGTGTATTTGGGTTTCTGTTTTTTGAGCAAGCAGAAAAAAATAAATGCAATTTACCTTACAGAAAGTTTATATAATATAATCATATATGTATTAAAAGTATTATTTTAGCTTTATTATTTTTCGCTACATTCTTATTCACTTTGTAGATCGTCTTAAATAATTTATAGCCTACGCCGAAAAGTATCGTATCCTTTCATGTAATGCAATTAATTAACCTAATTATACATGTCTGCTCATTTCTTAGAGCAAACTTGAAACTTTTAGTCACATGAATACTACAAGTACGCGAATTTTTCTTTTGGCAGTATTATCTTCTCTTTTGCTTAGCAGTTGTTCTGATGAATTACGATTAGATCAGTCTTTCCTTCATTTCGCTTATGATTATAGTCCTGAGCCTAGTCTAGATCTTTTAGACGCTTCTGCAAATGTTGATTTGAGCACTCTGCGGATAAAAACGATTCAATCAACTGATCGGGTTGATTTTTGTATTGAGGGTTTGAAATTTGAAGACGGTAGTGAGATTTCCATACAAGAATTGGCTCAATGTCCACTTTTGGACTGTACAGATACAAAGCCAGTTCTTACAGAAGCAGGACAGGAGGTAGAGGCTTACTTAAACGAAAATCTTTCCATTATTATTCATACGACTCAATCTTTGACTAGTGAAAATTGGAAAACATTGGAATATGCAGTTTCTGATTATGCCTCACTTGCAGAAGGAAAAATCAATCTAATAACTAAAACTGCTAGCTTGGCTTCTGATGAAGGGCAGGCTTTTCAAGCATTTGTAGACAATCAAGAAAATATAAATATTATTACGCTGGAGGAGCAGGTTGCTGGAAGTTTAAATGATATGGTGAATCTTTTTAGCCGCTCGAATCAAATGAACGACTCGGAGGATCAATCAGCACTCTCTAGCCTGATCATTGTAACTAACGAAATAGATACAAGGTCTATTGATCATCAGATATCAAATTATTTATCTACTTACTTATTAAGAGTTGTGGATGAGCAACATTCTATATTAGATTATACGAGCGCTGAAGTGGATCGTGCACTTTATTCTCAATCATTTATAGCAACAAATAATGAAGGATTTGAAAGTTCTCTGAGCGTATTCAAAGAAACTTTCTTTTCTAATCAGCGAATAGTCTTTTCTCTGGAAGGTGCTAATTTGCTGAATCAAACAACAATAAAAATTCATTTAGCAGAATAGGATAATTCGATCAAACATCATCAAAGAGGGTGCTTCTAATTCAGAGGTAGCCTCTTTTTTGTATACTGTTCTTTAATCTCCTTGTAGATTATTTCTTGAGCAGTATCTCCTGTATTGTATTGATAATCTTTAAATTCCTCAAAGTGCGGCCCAGCTTTGATATGATCATTCCATTGGGTATTAAAAATGTGCAGTAATTGATCCTTGTAGGTCTCATTTTCTATTGGACAAGCTACTTCAATCCTTCTATCAAGGTTTCTAGTCATCCAATCAGCTGAAGAAATATACATAGCCCTCTTATCTGCTGCATGGAAATAGTAAAAACGGGCATGTTCTAAGAATCGATCAACCAGCCTTTTGATTTCAATGTTAGGATGCGTATCTGGATGCATACAGCAGATACCTCTGATCAAGAGTTTTATTTTGACTCCCTTATTGGCTGCTTCTGTAAGTTTTTCAATAATTCCCTGATCTTCAAGGTTATTTAATTTTGCTATGATCTCAGCTTTTTGCCCTGAACAGGCTTCTTGTATTTCTTGATCTATAGCTTCTTCGATGAAATCCCTAAGTGCAAAAGGCGCAATTCGAATCTTCTTGTGTTTCGGAATAATTAGTGTTCCTTGAAGGATTTGAAATACCTGGCGGATGTCATCTCCTATTGCTTGACTTCCTGTCAGTAAGGTAAAGTCTGTATAGATACGAGCATTCGTTTCATTAAAATTACCAGTACCAACATAACTTACATAACTATTATCGGTATAACTTATCTGCATGATTTTGGCATGTACTTTTATCTGAGGGAAGCTATATACTACCTTAGCTCCTGATTCAGTAAGCTGGGTTCCCCAATACATATTGGATGCTTCGTCAAAACGAGCTTTAGCTTCAATAAATACAAATACCTCTTTTTCGTTTAATGCAGCTAGTTTTAAAGCTTCTGTTAGTCTTGAATTACTCCCAATTCTATAGAGTGTAATTCGAATAGAGCTTACATTTTTGTCCGCAGCAGCCTCCTCTATCAGGCTTGGAATACAATCAAATGCATTGTATGGAAAGTGCAGGAATATATCTTTTTGTTTAATAATCTCAGATTTTGGCGTATCCGTATCAAAATCTAAATGTTGTAAACCTGGAAGTTCTTTATAATTAAGCTTTTCGGAGGCATTGGCAGGTTTAGGGAATCCAAACAAATCATGAAAGTTGTGATATCTTCCACCAGGTATCATGTCCTGATTGCTTAGTTTGAATAGCAATTTGATTCGCTCGAGCAGTTGATCCGAGATTTCTTGATCATATAGAAATCGAGTTGGGAGTCCAAAATTTCTATCGTTGATTCCTTTTTTGATCTTATCTAATAGATCTCCTGTGAATTCATCATCAATATACATCTCAGCATCTCGGGAGAGTTTTATCGAGACCACTTCTAGAATTTTATCTTCCGGTATCAGTTGATCTATATTTGCTCGTATGATATCATCTACAAAGCTAACTGTGAAGTCCTTTTCAGATTCTAAGACTACAAAACGATCCGTTTCTGGTAATGCAAAGAGTAGCGGGTTTTCCCTGTTTTCTGTGAGCACGATAAAATAGATGCCTTTATTGCTGAGAAAAGGGATAGGGAAGTTATCCGATAATTCTTGAAGGTGAATTTGAGCTTTTATTTTATGATCAAAGAAAGTTTTAGCAGATTCTATTTCCTTTTTAGAGAGTTGGGACTCATCCTTTAAGAAAATCCCATCTGCCATAAGCGCAGGAACAATTTCTTCATTGAATATTTGCCCAAATTGTTCTTGTTGATTGTGTATTGTATCCAAGACCTCCCGAAGGATTTTCTTGGGCTTGACCTTCATCTGTTCCTTGGTCTTTTTTCGCAATTTTTTAAATTGCCGAAGCGCTGAGACCCGAACTCGAAAAAACTCATCAAGATTGGAAGAAAAGATCGCAAGAAACTTTATTCGTTCGTAGAGGGGTACATTTGGGTTTGATGCTTCATTGAGCACCCGTCCATTAAAATCTAACCAGCTAATGTCTCTAGGAATGTAATTGTCTTGCATCTATATTCTAGTGTATAATATTTATAAATATCTATATAGCACCTTAATTGTCCAAATCAATTCCGCTTTATTTGAATCCACACTGTATTAAAAGGTTTCCTATGTAATATTCATGCAATATTAATCTTGTAAAGTATAGCTGAATGTTTTTTAAAATTACCTTTGTTTTAATTTTTGACACAAGAAAATAGAAGATGGCAAGGCAACAATCAGAAGAACAGGAAGAACAGAAAAAACGTCCCACCAGGGAGCAGTTTAGTGAAGCCATAAAGATATTTAAATACATAAGACCCTACAGAGCTCAGTTCATAACCGGTATGGTTTTGCTATTTGTGGGGAGTTTGATTTTTATGGCATTTCCCCAGTTATTCAGGGATATGGTTGATACTGCAAATGGTGAAGGTCAGTATGGTTTTGACCTAGAGCAACTGGGTTTTGTATTGCTGATCCTAATTGCGGTACAGGGATTTTCTTCATATGCCCGAGTAATGTTATTTGCCAAAGTAAGTGAGTATGGAATAGCAGATGTGCGTAAAGCGCTCTATGATAAAGTGATTACTCTTCCTGTAGTATTCTTTGAAAAAAGTAATGTAGGAGAATTGATTAGTAGGTTGTCTGGTGATGTTGAAAAACTCTACAGTACCTTTTCAATTACTCTGGCTGAATTTGTACGTCAAATTATTATTCTTGTTGCCGGAGTTATTCTCTTGGGAGTAAGTACACCAAGGTTGGCACTTCTAATGTTGGGGACTTTTGTGCCTGTGGTTGGACTTGCTATGTTCTTTGGGCGAAAAATAAGAACCTTATCCAAGGCAAGGCAGGAAGAACATGCAGTTTCAAGTACTATCGTAAACGAGTCTTTACAAGGTATTCAGACTGTTAAATCTTACGTTAATGAATTGTTTGAGTCCTTGAGGTATGGCAGAAGTATTCAAAAGTCTGTGAACATTTCTATGAAATATGCTCGTGCTCGAGCTTTGTTCGCTGCATTTATCATAACCATTCTTTTTGGAGCTCTATTTTTCATTATTTGGAGAGCAGCTGTCATGTTACAAAATGGCATGATTTCAAACGGAGATCTAATTGCATTCTTTTCCTACACTGTTTTTATTGGCACAGCCATTGCAGGTCTAGGGAATTTTTATACTGAATTGGTCGGCGCAATGGGTGCTACTGAACGTATTCGCAATATTCTTTCTGAAACTGGTGAATTAGAGATTGATAAGAAAGGGATAGAACCACTTGGTGCAGAAGGGAATATACGTTTCGAACAGGTTCATTTTCAATATCCAACACGATTGGATGTTCCTGTCCTTAAAGGGCTTGATTTGGAGTTGAAAGCTGGAGAGAAGATTGCACTAGTAGGACCATCAGGAGCAGGAAAGTCTACTGTTATGCAATTGCTTCAGCGCTTTTATTCTTGGGAGTCAGGATCGATATTCTTAGATGGACAGGACATAAACAGTTACGATTTAAAGGCCTTTAGAAACATCTTCGCAATTGTTCCGCAAGAAGTAATCCTATTTGGTGGGAGTATAAAAGAGAATATACTTTATGGTAAACCTGACGCTACTGAGGAAGAGTTGATTGAGGCTGCCAAGAAAGCCAATGCCTGGGAGTTTATTTCTAAATTTCCAGAAGGTCTAGATACTTTAGTAGGAGAGCGCGGTGTGAAATTGTCTGGTGGACAAAAGCAACGTTTAGCAATTGCCCGAGCTATTCTAAAAGATCCACTTATACTTTTATTAGATGAGGCTACTTCTGCACTAGATGCGGAATCAGAAAAGTTGGTTCAAGATGCATTAGATGTTCTTATGGAAGGGCGCACATCAATAATTATTGCCCATAGATTAGCTACAATCCGCGACGTTGACTGTATCTATGTTATCGAGGATGGAAAAGTAGTTGAGTCTGGTAGACATAATGTACTTGTTGAAAAAGAAGGACTATATAGCCAGTTGGCAAGTCTTCAGTTCAATTCAATTTAGGAAGGCGATTCTTTTTAAGTATATTGTTTAGTATTCTTAAAAAGAATTTTTCTTCGTTTATGACTGCGATCATTAGGCTGAAAATCTTCAGCATAGTATGTGTATTCTTTTTGTTTTTGAGTTTGACAGCTCGAGAACTAATCTTGTCTGACCTATACCTAGATTCAAATAGGTTCTGGTCTATTTCACTGACCTTTGGTTTTCTAACGGGACTACTCTTTTCTACAAGTCTATTGCGGAAAGGACAGACTGGTCTGGATCGATTTAGGATATTAGCTCTTATGGGCATAGCCGGTATTATTTGTGGTCCAGGGGTTTTTGGTGGTTTAAATAGGTTGAGGTCAATAAAACTAATGGATAAAAAATTTATAGTAGAAAAGGTTGTTCCACTGGTTGAAGGGCGGGGTATAAGTCTAAGTGACTTGGAGTCTCCTGATGCATACGAATTATTTTTAGAATCCGACTTAGGCTTTGTAAAGTTAAAGATGCAACCTAGCACAGTAGTCAGATCATTAGATTCAAGAGATGTGATCAAGCTAACAATAAGAGGTGGGATAATGGGCTTTCATTTTTTTGATAGTAATAGTTTACAAAAATTATAGCATTGGAAATTATAGAACATAGATCACTCAAAGGCTTCAATACTTTTGGTATAGATATAAAAGCAAGGCACTACCTTCCACTGCATGATGTGAGTGAGCTACCTGCTATTAATATTCATGATTATCCTTCATTTTTAGTCTTGGGTGGAGGGAGTAATATTCTTTTTAGAGATGATTTTGAGGGGCTGGTTATACATAATTTGATAAAAGGAATCTCTGTAGAGGAAGAAACAAATGAGCATGCAATTATAAAGGTTGGAGCAGGAGAAAACTGGCATGACTTTGTTTGCTGGGCAATCGATCACAATTATGGTGGTGTAGAGAATCTTGCACTCATACCGGGTTGTGTTGGTGCAGCACCTGTTCAGAATATTGGAGCATATGGTGTTGAGTTGAAGGACGTATTTTACAAACTTGATGCCTATGATTTTAGGGATGGGCAGTACTTTGAAAAAGACCATTCTTCGTGTGCATTTGGGTATAGAGATTCAGTATTTAAAAATGAGCTAAAAGGGAGGTGCTGCATTTTGAATGTGTATTTGAAACTTACAAAGAAACATTCTATCAGTGCTACCTACGGAGCGATTACAACTGTTTTAGATAGCTATGGTATCGATGATCCTGGGATCAGTGATGTTGCAAAAGCTGTTATTGAAATTCGTTCTTCAAAGTTGCCCGATCCAAAAAAACTGGGTAATGGGGGCTCTTTCTTCAAGAATCCAGTTATTAGTAAGGTTCAGCTCAATAAGTTGCAGCATAAATTTCCAGCAATTGTTTTTTACGAGATTGATGATGCATCTGTAAAAGTACCAGCTGGATGGCTGATTGATCAGGCTGGATGGAAAGGAAGAAAAATGGGCAATGCTCAATGTCACGAAAAGCAAGCATTGGTAATCGTTAACTTAGGTGCCGCAAGTGGGCAGGAAATCTATGACCTGTCTGAGGCTATTTATCAATCTGTGCTTGATATCTATGGAATAGCACTAGAAAGAGAAGTCAATGTGTTATAAAAAAAGCCTCTGAGGATTTCCTCAGAGGCTTTTTTTTAGTCCTTTGTTTCTTCGTACGGGATTTCTTTTTTACTGAGGACACGCGTATATCTTTTAGGATGTACTCTAAAGTCTTCAAGTAATAACTCCAGTTCTTTTAGAGAGGCATTCAAGTTGTCATAAGCTTCTTCCTCATTGATCAATTTGCCTAAGGTTCCTTGACCTTCATTCAACTTAACAATCACCTCATTTAAATTTGAAACAGTCGTGTTTAATTCTTCTAAGGTTCCTTCAAGCTGATTCATACGATTGGTAGTCGCATCAAGCACGCCATCTGGGTGATTTATTTTATTGACCATTGAATCCATACTATTTGTCAACATTGCAATCTTTTCAGTTGCAACAGCTGTCAAATCTTTAGTATTATTCAATGCCTGATTCAATGCTGAACTTTGAACGTTCAACATGGTATTTACAGAACCTGTAATAGCGTTGATATTTGCCATAGTCTCCTCAAAACTTTTCATGATCTTTTTTAGATCAAAATCGCTAGCCGCTCCTGCACCTTCTGTGATAGCAAGGATTGAATCTTTAACGATCTGTAGATAATCCGAAAGGTCATCTTTTTGGATTAGTGTTCCTAGAACCCCATCCGTGCGCCCTTCAATTTCATCTCCATCCTGAAGAAAGTTTGATTGCGTTTCATTATCAACATACTCTAGGCTTATAGATTTACCACCTGTAAGATCAGACTTTATTACGGCTATTGTGTTTTTAGGTAATTTGATTTCGCTGGAAATATTGATACTTACTATGTACCCTCGTAATGTTTCCTGGTTTTGTTTAACATCTGCTACTATTCCTACTTGATAACCGTCTAGGTATACAGGGTTAGATGGCAGTATAGCAGATACATTGTCGTATTTTGCGAATACAACAATATCATTGCTGAATACATTCTTTCCTTGAAGGAACTTGAATCCGAAGATTAGGATTCCGATAGAAACGATTGTTAATAGACCAATTTTGGTTTCTCTACGCATTGTAAATGTTTTTCATGTTGGGGCAGTTAGCTACTCCCAAGTCAATTTGCATATCCTAGTACAGGATTCACACAAATTTGAATTATTTTTTGCAAAATCTATAATACATTAAGGATATAATGAATTCTTTAATTCAAATTCATACTCTATTAACAAATAATAGACTCTATATGGTATGTTTAAAACAGAAATTTTCTAAGTCCGGTTCTTCTCAATCAAGGTTCTTGCTTCATTTTGACTAATGCGCTTACCATCCTTATAGAATACAGTAAATGCTCCGCTGAAGCCAAGTTTATGGTAATTCAGTCGGTTTCGCTCTGCCTCGCCAGTTGTTTTAAAATTCCCTAGTAGGTATTTATAAAATCCTGATTCTTGAATAACTTCGATTTGACCATTAACACTAGTCCATGGTTCTTCTGTAATATCAAGTCTCTTTCTTGAAGCAGCCAATTGTATTTTTATATTTAGTGTAGGTGCAACCGATTTAGGACTAAGGTCAGTTGAGGCAGAATTATACGTCTCATTATTGCCTTTTCTTCGAGTGTTGAAATCAGCTATGGTTTTTTTACTTTTTTCGGTATTATTCGTTGGACTACTTTTTATGATTGTAGGTCCTGAATTGTCAGAGAGTTCCCAGTTTCTAGGTGTTTTATTCGGTATTATTTCTAATTGTTGTTCTCCACGCGTGAGGTAATCTATTTCATTATTGTAGTCCGAAAAAGCCTTCGCTATTTTTTGGGCTATCTGGTTTTGGCCATCAGCAGATCGTAGATAATTCTCATCTGTTCGATTGGTAAGAAAACCTGTTTCAACAAGTACAGATGGCATTGCCGTTGCTTTAAGAACAATGAAGCCAGCTTGTTTAACCCCTCTACTTTTTTGGGAACCCACTTTTGACATTTGATCTTCGACTTTTTGTGCAAAACGTATAGATTGATCCTGGTACACATCTTGGTACATAGACATGATAATATAGCCTTCTGGACTATTCGGATCGAAATTATAGATTTGCTCATAATTCTGTTCGAATAGGATAGAAGAGTTTTCGCGCATGGCTGTCTTGAGGTTTTCTTCCATCCTGTGATTACCGAGCACGTAAGTTTCTGTACCTGCAGTTGCTGTGCTTCCTTTTATAGCATTGCAATGTATAGAAATAAAAAGATCGGCTTTTGCATCATTGGCAATCTTTGCGCGTTCATGTAAGGGAATAAAAACATCTTTCTCTCGAGTAAGAATTACCTGTACGTCCGGATGTTTAATATTGATTAAAGCAGATAGTTTTAATGCTATTTGAAGCGCTATATTTTTTTCTTTTGCGTATTTTCCACTTGTTCCAGGATCATGACCACCGTGGCCTGCGTCAATTACAATAGTTTTTATGGTTCTTAGTGCTTCTTTACTGTAGGTTTGTGTAATTTTGCGAGCAGTTTCTTTAGGACTGAGGATTTGTTTGCTATGAATTCCATTAGATGAAATACGAAGACCAAAACTCTTTTGGGAATAGTCTTTTATTTGAACCTTGTGGTCAGATTCAAATGTTTTAGAAATGTTAAAGTAGTTAAGTCCAAGCGGCATAAAAAAGAATAGAGCCGTTTGAATAAATAATAGCACTCGTGTCATTGCTCGTCAATTTGCAGATGGGGGTGAATAAATTTGGCCATTTAAATGAAATCAAGCAGAATCTAATCTAAATTATAAATTTGAACGCATTGAAAACAAGGTTAGGCTTACTTTTTATATTATTATTT
>JAQXAY010000231.1 GCA_029252685.1 Saprospiraceae bacterium
CCTATAGAAAACAATACGTCTTCTTATTTTTTGAATTTTAGATCTAGTCTTAGGTTGACAGACTTTAATCGGGACTTCCAGATGCCAAGCGTTTTAAATTCACCTTTTTTTATTCCAACTGAGTTTACTGAAGTAATTGGTAAGCTCTCAGCCTATGTGAATAGAGACAACATCTTTAGTTTCACGACAGCATACAGTTGTGAGGTTATTAAAGAGCACCTTGATCCTCTTCTTTGCATTAGTGATTTAAATTTTGTTGGTATTGAAAATAACGGATTAAATGTAATTGCTAAATGGGATAACAGAAGCTTTACAAATATCAAACTAAATTTATCGGGTTCATACAAGCATTTTAATAAAAGTATCGCCTTGAGGGAACAGAATAATGCTTTAAGAAATTTTGCTCCAAAGGGACTTCAGGACGAACTTAGTTTGAAGGGAGCTGTAGAGCTTGGATTAAAAAATAATTTAGCATTAGTCGGAGGTTTTAGCAATGATTTAGTCTTTTATTCTTATTCAGCCGATAGAGTTTCATCTATTTTTCAGGACTCTGTGATATATGATTATACTGAACTTTTTAAAAGTTTGGATGGGGAGATCGTTAATAGTCTGTCTGGTTTTGTTGAATTAAATAGATCCCTCGATAAACTATCATTCTCGTTGGGTCTTCGTTTAACAGACTTGAGTAATTTGAAAGGCTTTAATACACTCGAACCTAGGTTTATATTTAAGTACAGGCCTGATCTGGACCAAGCCAATATTTTTGAAGTTAATTATGGTCGGAACTTAATAACGGAGTATAGTATGTTTAGTAATGATCTTGAATCATACAAGGAATATTCTTTCATAGTTACTGCCTTATCAACAGATTCATTGGAAATTGTTCCTTACGTAAGCAATGAGTTGAATGTCAACTATAAATTAGTAATGAGGAATAAGTTGTTTTTGGAGTTTGGACACTTTGTAAAGACTTCAAAAAATTTACTGTCGGATGCAAATTCTAACATGACTGAAATTGATCCAAAGATGCTGCCTTTTTATACGATGCTCGGAATATCTGTAAAATGTGCTATTCAATTAAATGAAGCATGGTATTTCTCTGCATTGTATGCCTACAAGGATTTTATAAATATTGATAATAGCTTGTCAGCTATTAACTTCAAGTATAAATATGGATTCCTTATTCGGAATAAGATTAATAAGAAGATTGGCTTAGTGCTGAATGTCTTTAATTATAAAGAAGGGTTTACAAATGAGTTAAGTAACGGTCGTGTTCTATCTTTTGATTTAGGTATGGATTGGAAAGTAGGCAAGAATTACAAGCTAGGTATTAGTTGTGACTACTCTGTTTCTGAGCTTCATGGAGATAGAAATCTGTTGAACTTCGATATAAAAGGTATACTTGAATTTTGACTTTGCTTTCGAAAAAGTCGTTCTGAAGACATTAAATATTTTTTTTATATGTCTTTTTTATTACTCATGAAAAATAATGTCAGATACTTGGCTAAGTGGTTGAAATCTATGTTTTATTAGGGTTTAGACGGAAATATGACTTCAAATTGTGTTAAAATTGTCCGTATAACAACTTGTTTTTCATACACTTGCATAAAAAAAATAATATGTAAAACTTGTATCTAACATATTATTGGCTTAACTTGGTCTTATCAATTACACAATTGGTATCCTTTGTTAACTACAAAACCCAAAGAAGTTCCTCCCTGGAAAGCTTCTAAGAAAAACAAAGGATTTTCAAACACTCCACCTTATACATTATCTATTTTCCTTTACAGGAACTCTTAGCTTATCTACAAATAAATTTACTGGATTTTATCTATCTGTAATTTTGAGAATTACAGGCAGTTATAGAATATATTTCGATTTACTGATAATTTTTATTGAACGAATTAGGGGTTAATAGTATTTGAGTTGTCTTTATAAGTGTAATTAATATTTATAAATGTTCAAAGCAACTCATTTGACATTCAGAAGTTACAATCCCATGAATTTTTTAACAAGGTCCCAAGACCCAAACTACACAAAAATGAGTACAGCAAAAAACATTGATTTGCAAAATTTTCCTTTGTTCAGTGTGTTGACCAAAGAAGAGCAGGAGAGAGCAGTTAGTATGATGGAATTGAAGCGTAAAAGACGTCATGATTTCATTTATTTTCCAGATGATGCATCTGATTCACTTTATTTCTTAACTAAGGGTACAGTGAAGATTGGTACACATTCTATCGAAGATGGGAAGGAGGTAATCAAAAGTTTAGTTCACCCAGGAAGAATGTTCGGAGAACTTTCTTTAGTAGGAGAGGATAAGCGTGTTGATTTTGCAAGAGCTTTAAAAGATGAAGTTGAATATTATGTTATGAAATTGGAGGATTTCAATGCTTTGAAAAAGTCTAATATAGCATTATATGATAAGGTGGTTCAGCTTTTTGGTACACGTTTGATGAATGCTGAAAATAAGTTAGAGTCTCTGATATTTAAAGATGCAAGGACTAGAATTATTGATTTTATCAAGCAGTCTATTGAAGATCATGGTCGTAGAATAGGAGTAGAATGGTTATTTAGACATTCTCTTACGCACCAAGATATGGCTAATATAACTTGTACCAGCCGCCAAACAGTGACTTTGGTATTAAATGACCTTAAGCGTCATGACCTGATTCACTTTAACAGAGGTAAGATTCTTGTTCGTGATATGAACAAGTTACAATAAGATTAAATTAGGGTATTTCTCATAGTGTGTTCTCTTTTGGAATGGTTGCATTTGCAGCCATTTTTTTTTGTTAAATGACAGAAATCTATAAGAAAGAACATTGGATTCAGGTTTATTTACCACAAACTTTGATTAAAAAAAATGTACAAGGGTAAAGATGCTATCAATTATTGCAGTTTAAATATTAAAAGTTGTTATATTTGTTCGTCGTGTTATTTTACATGACAATGAAGTTCAATTATAAAAAACCCTTAAGCCGCCGATGGCGTTTTTAGCCGATTACAGGAATTTTCCCAAATTCCAGAATACCGGTTTTTAGGTTAATTTTGTTAATTTTGAAGCCAATTAAATTAGGAGTCCCATGGTAAGGAACTATGTTTTACTTGCTGCTTTTTTTATGAGTTTATCCCTTAAAGCTCAGCAGCTTCCAATGTTCACTCAATATCAGGATAATCTTACTCTGATTAATCCTGCAGCAGTGAATTCAGATTATTTAGCTTTTGAACAAAATGTCTCATTCTCCGGGAAGTATCGTTCCCAGTGGACGGGACTGGATGGTAACCCAACCACCAGTATTTTTTCAGGAGATTATACAAGTACTAACGGAAATGGATTTAATGTAACCACTGGAGGTTCTCTGTTTTCTGATAAAACAGGACCTACTGGGTTTTCTGGTTTATACGGAAGAATCGGAGGTGTGATCAGTGGTGATCCATATTACGGTGGTATTTCAATTGGTCTTATGGCCGGTTTTGTTCAATATGGAGTTGATCCATCACTTATTACATTAGCTGATGAGGGCGATGTAATCGGTCAAAATGAATACACACAATGGGCTCCAGATGTTGGTGCCGGGATATTTGCTTACAAACGCCTGGACTACAGAGGACTTTTGGATGACTCATACATTTTTGCTGGAGTTTCCATTCCACAAGTTTTAGGCCTTGATCTTTCTTTTAAAGGAAATGAAGGAACTTTTAACATAGCTCGTGTTCGCCATATCTATGGTACTTTTGGATTTTACAAATTTCTTAAGGATAATAGTTATATCCAGCCAACGGTATGGGTTCGATACGCCGAAAATGTTCCTACTAGTGTAGATTTTAATTTAAGATATCAGCTTCCGGAGAATTTTTGGATTGGAGCTGGAGCAGCTTTATCTGGTAATTTCCATGTGGAGGCTGGAATAATTATTGGAGAGCCGGGTTATGATAATATTATGAGAATAGGATATGGCTATGGAACTTCTTTTGCAGACTTTGGTCCTAATGCAGGTTCTATACATGAAATAAATGTAGTCTATTCGCTCGAGCAATAGATCTCATTTAAGTAATTAGCAACGAAAAATGTTCTTAAGAAAAAAAATTTCCTCCTTGTGATGAATAAAATATTAACCGCTTTTGTGCTGTGTTTTATGTTTGTAGGCATCAATCAGATTGCCGCACAGCCATCTATTTTTTTAGACCCTAATTTTGCCCTAGTAGATGAGGGTGATAATGTCTCAATAGATATAACTACAAATGACTTTACTGCGATCCAAGTTATTCGCTTTACCCTTGAATATGAGGATGGTGTAATGACTTACGATTCAGCGAATTTCAATCCGACCTTAAATGCAGCCGGCAGTGGATGTTCCGTAACTTCAAATATGTCTGATCCTGCAAGACTAACGGTCGAATGTATATTGGATGTAGATTGTACGCAAGCACCTGCCACAGACGTAACATTGCCTGATGGAGAGCTAATAGTTACCTTGAATTTTACCGCAATAAATGGTTACACTGACATAAGTATAATAGATGATATAAATGATGCAGACGACCATTATGTGCAACGTATTTGTAACGATATTGGTCTGATTATTGATGACCCAGCAAAGGTTGCAGTAGACAACTTGCCTGTAACAATCAATATTCCCGATGTCAATGCTAATACAGGTGAACAGATCTGTTTGGATTTTTCACTACTCGATTTTGAAGATATCATCTCTATGCAGTATTCCATTTCTTGGGATCCTCTTGTATTGGATTATGTTCAGGTAGATGGGTATAATCTACCTGGTATTAATAGTGATAACTTTAATTACCTTCCAGGTGATGATGTATTAATATTTACTTGGAATGAACCTTCTACCAACGGAGCATCAGTTGCTGATGGAACAAACTTTACCCAGATTTGCTTCGATGTCTTAGGAGATTGTGGAGATGTATCCACTATCCAAATTGAAAGTTTGCCGACGCCAGTTGAAATCACAAATGTTGATGACCCTGGTCAAGATATAGGATTCTTTAATGGTCTAGGTACTGTTACAATTAATTGTAACAATCCTGATGGACTTGGCATAGCTTTAAACGCTCCAAGTACCTGTGTGAACCCTGGAGAGTCATTTTCTATATGTGCGGAGGTTTCAAATTTTGTAAATTTAGAGGAGGTTGCTTTTACACTGAATTGGAATTCTAGTGCAATTTCTGCCACTAGTATCGATCCATCAACAAGTGGCCTTGCAGGTTTTGGTATAGCACAGTTAGATCAATCATTGATAAACCAAGGTCTATTAGGTGTAAGTTGGACTGATCCTACTTGTAGTGGAGCAAACCTTGCTGACGGCGTCGATCTTTTCTGTATTGATTTTACATCTGTCGGATCAGGAGGTGTGAATTCAAGTATATATGTATCTAGTGATCTAGACCCAATAAATATTACAACCCAATGTAATGGATCGGATGATTTAGGTGTTAATGCATCTAATGGTTTGGTTGAAATTTGTATTCCAACAGGAATTACTATTAGTGCTGGAGACTTTGAAGTTGATCCAGGTGATCAGATCTGTGTTCCTATTGAGGTACAGGATTTTTCTGATGTTGAATCCTTTGCATTTAGTATAGCTTGGGATAACTCTGTTCTTTCTTATGTTTCAAATCAAAATAGCGCTATTGGCGGGATTGTTTTTGATGAAGCATTTGAAGATTTCGGTAGTTTATGTGCTACATGGAATGGAGGAGGTACTGCTGAAACTTTAAATGATGGTACTACATTATTTGATGTATGTTTTGAAGCCATAGGTGCGCCATTCTCTTGTTCAGTAATAACTTTTCCTCAGTTCCCTTGTGAACAAAATGTACTCACATCGGAGTCTGCAGGATTTAGTGTAGACGTTAATGCTCAGGATGGTGAGGTTTGTATGGTTAACCCTGCTGCCTTAAATATTGATATATCCAATGCTAATGGTCTTCCAGGAGACGTGGTGTGTGTGGATTTTACAGTATCCAATTTTGTAAGTCTCTCAGATGTATCCTTTTCAATCGAATGGGATAATACAGTGCTTGATTATATTGAGCTCCAAAATCCAGGAAATCTTCCAAATTTCACTACTGACAGTTATACAGATAATAACTCAAGTATTGGTGTTGTAGGAATAGATTGGCAGGCATTAAGTGTTTTTGGTAACTCTTTGTCTAACGGTTCTGAAATATTCAGTATTTGTTTTAATCCAATCGGGGGAAGTGGTGATTGTGCAGATATTACAATAACATCTACCTTTAATGATATTGAAGTATTGTCTGCATTTGGTGCAGATGAAAATCTTGGTTTAGAATTTAATGAGGGGGAGATTTGTATAGAGCAATTTGTAACCATCCTGGATTCATTTATAACTCCAGCGTCTTGTGAAGGTATTGCAGATGCATCTGTAAATATTACAGCTTCTGGAGGTTCAGGAGCCTTTAACTTCTTCTGGTATAATAGCAATGGCGATTTAATCTCTACTGATCTTATTCTTAGTAATGTCTTGAGTGGTGATTATGTCTTAGTTATCCAAGATGCGAACAATTCGAATTTGGAGTCGAGTTTTGAGCTTACAATTGGACTTGATAATTCTGCTCCAGTTGCAGATGCTGGAGATGATTTCTGCATGCCTTGTGATAGTGTATTTGGTATAATGGATGGCTCAGGCTCTTCAGTGGGTCCTGAATTTAGCTATGAATGGACAGATCTTGGTTCTACAAATAATATATTCCCTACAAACATAATTAATCCTCAAGTAGGTGGGGCTGGAAACTTTATGCTTTCAGTTACAGATAACACGACAGGCTGTACAGTTACAGATACAATATCTATATGTCCAAAGGTATTGCCTGCTGCATTACTTTCTTTTCCAGAGCAAGATACTATTCTTAATTGTCAAGTAGATACGGTTCAGATTTCTACGGAGACATCTAGTGATTTTGATGATCCTAATATATTGTATACTTGGTCAACAGATGGAGGGCCTATAGATCCTACTATTGTAAATGATCAAAATATTGCCACTATTGTTGCTGGGACATACTACCTTGAGGTATTTGACTCTGAAACAGCTTGTTCCTCCATGGATTCAATTGAAGTTTTACTCGACCTAACTGTTCCTGTAGTA
This sequence comes from Saprospiraceae bacterium, assembly GCA_029252685.1. GTDB lineage: Bacteria > Bacteroidota > Bacteroidia > Chitinophagales > Saprospiraceae > AM-2324. The sequence goes on from JAQXAY010000231.1 coordinate 7,134, forward strand.
AATGCAGGTGATGATATCTCATTAGATTGTGATAATCCTGTCACTATATTGAATGGTTCCGGTACTGATTTGGGAGCAAATTTAACTTACGAATGGAATTATGAGAATGGAGATTTTGTGTCATCATTCTTAATAGTAACAGATAATATTTCTGTTCCTGGGATATATACTTTAACCGCATTAAATAATGAAAATGGATGTGCGGGTATAGATACGGTGACAATAACTTCAGATACAGATCTTCCAGTAGTTGATTTAGGATCTAATCTACTTCAATTGGATTGTGATAATCCTACACTATCTATCGATGCATCAGTAGGTTCTTCTGTTGGTCCTGAATTTGTGTATACATGGTTCCAGAATGGATTAGATTTGATGGATTCGAACACATTTATTGAAGTATCTCAGGCAGATACTTATGAATTAGAGATTTTAAATACAGGTAATGGTTGTTCGCAGATGTCTGCTATTATTGTTGCAGACTCTACAGCATTGCCACAAATACCTATATTGACTTCAGGTTTCATCTCTTGTGATATTACAAGTACTTTGATTACGAATGACCTTTCAGGAATTAGTCATTACTCTTTTGAATGGAACGGACCAGGAATAGATCCTTTAGCGATAAATGATGCAGAGCCTACTGTCACTTCATCTGGAGATTATACAATAACTGTTGTCAACACAAATACGGGTTGCCAAGAGTCCGAAATTATATCTATTGCAGCGGATACTCTTGTTTCAAGTTTGAATGCATTGAGTATTATTGATGGTAATCCAGCTGCTGTTCTTACTTGTGACGATCAAACAATCACACTTCAGTTAGGACTTGATGCAGCGACTGATTACCAAATTGTGTGGGCTGGACCTAGTATAAGTGTTGTTGACGAACTTGAACCACTAATTAGTGGACCTGGTACAGTTTTTGTTTTCTACGAAAACATTCAAAATGGTTGTGTTGATACCTTATCATTCACAAGTACGGAGGATCAAGTAGATCCTATTGTAAATGGTATTACTTCTAACATAGTTGAATGGGGTTGTAGTGATACAGAAGCGACTTTAGAAGTTATAACAGATATTTCTACAGTTGGAGACTATGAATACAATTGGGCCGCGATTGGTTGTAATGATGTTACTGTAATAAACAATGGTAATACAAGCACAGTTACTGGGCCATGTGATTTTGAGGTCTTAATTGAAAATCCAGATAATGGTTGTGTGATATCGGAAAGTATTACAATTGAAGATATTCGTTCAACACCAGATGTTGATGCAGGTGCTCAATTTGTGAATCTCAATTGCGATCCTAGTACGGCGATTTTAACAGGTTCTTCTTCTACTCCAGGGGTGACTTTCGAGTGGTCCTTCAATAGTGGAGTTGTTGGAAGCGCATCCAATTTTGAAGCTACTGCATTAGGTGTCTATACACTAACAGTAACAGATCCTGCCAACGATTGTACATCGAATGCAGAGACTACTGTTGAAGCAGCAGTACTACCAACTGTATCTGCTGGCTCTAATGTAGAGTTTGGTTGTTTAGATAACACAACTCAGTTAAAT
>JAQXAY010000241.1 GCA_029252685.1 Saprospiraceae bacterium
CTCGAAGGTATTGATACTTTTTATTTTTGTCGTAAATCCAGAAGGTAAAAGCATGACTTCGTCACCCTTTTTAAATACACCTCCTGCAACACGTCCCGCATATCCGCGATAATCGTGATGATCATCTGAATGTGGACGAACAACATATTGAACAGGAAATCTACAATCAATAAGATTATGATCAGAAGCAATGTGTACGTTCTCCAAATAATAAAGCAGTGTTGTACCCTCAAACCAAGGCATATGCTCTGATCGATTGACTACATTGTCACCTTTAAGGGCAGAGATCGGAACAAACTGAACATCCTTGATCTCCAATCTTGCTGAGAACTCCTCAAAATCAGATTTTACCTGCTCAAAAACATCCTTATCATAGCCAACTAGATCCATTTTGTTGATGCAAACTACTAAGTGTGGAATTTGCAAAAGACTTGCGATGATTGCATGTCGTTTGGTTTGTTCTACAACACCGTTTCTTGCATCAACCAAAATCAAGGCTACATTAGCTGTGGAAGCACCTGTTACCATATTACGAGTATACTGGATATGCCCCGGGGTATCAGCAATTATAAACTTTCTTTTAGGTGTGGAAAAATAACGATATGCCACATCTATTGTAATCCCTTGTTCTCGCTCTGCCTTAAGACCATCAGTAAGAAGTGCTAGATTTACTCCTTCCTCCCCTCTTTTCTCTGAAGTCTTCTTTATGGCTTCGTACTGATCCTCAAAAATTGACTTGCTGTCATACAGTAAACGACCAATCAGGGTACTTTTACCATCATCAACGCTTCCTGCTGTAGTGAAGCGTAGCAGTTCCATGTTATCGTGCTCTATCACTGTCATATTATTTGCTGATTAAAAATACCCTTGTTTTTTGCGATCCTCCATAGCAGTGTCCGAACGCTTATCATCTGCACGACCACCCCGCTCTGTCATTCTAGTGGTGGCAATTTCCTGGATGATATCCTCTACGGATTGTGCATTTGATTCCCAAACCCCTGTACAGGTTGTATCTCCTATGGTTCTACATCGAACCTCTGCTTCAAAGACAAGTTCTTCTGGACGCTTATTTATATGTGACGTATCCGCCAGCAGCACGCCATCTCTTTTGAATACTTTTCTCTTGTGGGAGAAATATAAATTTGGCAGTGGCACTTGCTCCATGGCGATATATTGCCAGACATCTAATTCTGTCCAATTCGAGATTGGAAACACTCTAAAGTGCTCTCCAAAATGCATCTTACCATTAAATATTGACCAAAGCTCAGGTCTTTGATTTTTTGGATCCCATTGTCCAAATTCATCTCTATGGGAAAAGAAACGCTCCTTAGCTCTTGCCTTTTCTTCGTCGCGCCTTGCGCCTCCCATTGCTGCATCATATTTTCCATCTTCTAAAGCCTTCAGTAGAACGGCTGTCTGAAGACTATTTCTGCTGGCATTGAACCCTTTTTCTTCCCTTACCAAACCACTTTCAATGGCCTCCTCGACAGAACCCACAACTAGTTTTGCACCAATACTGCCCAACCATTCATCCCTGAACCGAATCGTCTCATCAAAGTTGTGTCCTGTGTCTACATGCAATAATTGAAAAGGAATCTTTGCAGGATGAAAAGCCTTCATAGCCAAATAGGTCAGTAAGATTGAATCTTTACCCCCAGAAAACAGAATGACTGGATTTTCAAATTGTGCAGCAACTTCTCGAAGGACATAAATACTCTCCGCTTCAAGTTCTTTAAGGTGGCTAGTTTGATAAGAATTATTCATAATTTATCATTAGATCTTTATAAGCGGTTCTATCGCTTTAAATAAAGATTGAATACATACTTCCAAAGTATGCTTTTCGGTATCTATTTCCAAAAAAGGATTTTCAGGTGCCTCAAAGGGGGAATCTATCCCTGTGAACCCCTTAATTTCTCCTTTTCGTGCTTTTTCATAGAGGCCTTTTACATCTCGATCTTCACAAGTCTTTAAGCTAGCCTTGATATACACCTCTTTAAAAAAAGAAGCTCCTATTATTTCTTTCGCCTTATTGCGGATAGATTGCGTCGGACTTATAAACGAATTGATCGTGATCAGGCCAGACATATTATAAAGCTTTGCTATCTCTGCAACCCTTCTATTGTTTTCTAATCGATCCTCTACAGAAAAGCCAAGATTGCTATTAATCCCACTTCGGATATTATCGCCATCGAGCACTTGGGTGGTATAGCCTTTTTGAAACAACAAATGCTCCAGCCCAACAGCAATAGTGCTCTTACCCGAACCGGACAAGCCACAAAACCAAAGGCTTATTGGACGTTGGTTTAGTCGTTGACAACGATCTTTGAAGCTAACCAAGCGGTCGTGTATCGGAAAAATATGATCTGCCATGATCTTTATTTTACAGCTTTTATCAATAGGTTTCGATCAACGGTGATCTGTAAACCCATTCCTATATGTTTTAAATTAACCAAAACCTGTCGGTCTTCAGGGTTTCCAACAACATATCCCTGCATGCCGGTCAGATTACCCGCAGAGATCTCTACCAAGTCCCCTGCATCAAAATCACAATCCTGCACCTCTACCTCCCAGCCTTCGCCGAGTATCCGTCTCATCAAATCAATCTCCTGCTCAGGAATTGAGATCAACTCTTTAGAAAAGCGCACAAAGTTTATCACGTTTGCACACTGAAGCACCCGAACATACTCATCTTTGTTGATCTTCACAAACACGTAACAAGTAATCAAAGGAAGTTCTACCTCTTTTCGTTTGCGATTATACAAACGAACCTTCTTTGTCAGGGGTAAATACACGTGTACCCCCGCCTGATTTAGGGCTTTGTATGCAGCTTTTTCACCTTTTGAACGGGTGTACACTGCATACCATCTACTATCCTTATGTGAAGGTCCTGCCATTTGAGTGATTTACAAACTCCAGTATGAGAATTTAGCACTATCCTTAAGGTTTATATAAAGACTTTTAAGGTCCATAAGTACAGCATCTTCAGCCATCAAATCTGCAAAATCCTGTTCGCTTAAACCCTTATATTCCTCATGTCCTACAGCAACGATTACAGCATCATAATCTCTTGACGGTTTATCGATCAAGGTTAGTTTATACTCGTGAGCTACTTCATTTGGAGAAGCATTTACATCTATCACATGCACATTTACAGAATAATCCATTAGTTCATTGATAAGATCAACAACCTTAGAATTTCGAATATCTGAAACATCCTCCTTGAAGGTCATTCCCTTTACAAGAACCTTTGCGTTCTGTGGGGATTTACCTTTTTGGATAAGCATTTGTATCAAACGCTTCGCAATAAATGCAGGCATTCCGTCATTAATTCTACGACCACTCAAGATTACCTGAGGATCAATTCCCAACTGCTTAGACTTGTGTAATAAGTAATATGGATCAACACCTATACAGTGTCCTCCTACCAATCCTGGAGAGAACTTCAAGAAATTCCACTTAGTACCTGCGGCGTCCAAGACATCCTTTGTGTTGATGCCCATCTTATCAAAGATGATCGCCAACTCATTTACGAATGAAATATTCAAGTCACGCTGCGTGTTCTCAATCACCTTAGCGGCTTCAGCAACCTTCACAGTAGCTGCCTTATAAACACCTGCTGTAATAATAGCACCATAAACTGCTGCGATAACATCTAATGACTCCGCATCATTTCCGGATACAATTTTAAGGATAGTCGTAACCGTACGTTCCTTATCTCCTGGGTTGATTCGTTCTGGAGAATATCCATACTTGAAATCTACTCCAGCCTTTAAGCCAGACTCTGCTTCAAGGATTGGAATACAATCCTCTTCTGTACATCCTGGATATACAGTTGATTCAAAAACCACATAATCCCCTTTCTTAAGGGCTTTTCCTACTGTTGTCGAAGCAGAAATCAAGGGCCTCAAATTTGGAACCTTGTGCTCATCTACTGGTGTAGGAACCGCAACAACAAAAAAGTTTGCTGATTCAAGATCAGTTGGTTTTGCAGAAAAAACGATGTCACTGCCCTTAAATTCAGACGCATCAAGTTCCTGAGAAGGATCTTGATGGTTGTTCATCATCTCTACGCGTTGTTCATTTATATCAAAACCTATCGTCTTGAACTTTCTGCCAAACTCAAGTGCAATTGGCAAACCAACATACCCTAATCCAATCACGGCAATCTTATTCTCGCCTGTATTTAATTTATCTATCATCGTTAAGCATTGAGTTTAAGAACTCTATTTTCAGTTAGTTTATATTTTTCACCACTTTCAGAACAAGTAGCATCTCCGTTTTCGTCAAATTCCAGTCTGGTGCCGTAAGCACTCATCCAACCAAGTTGTCGGGCTGGGTTTCCTACCATTAAAGCAAATGGCTTGACCTCCTTTGTAACAACTGTTCCTGCGCCGATAAAAGCATAGGACCCAATATCGTTTCCACATACAATGGTAGCATTAGCTCCAATTGTCGCTCCTTTTCCTACACGAGTTACCGCATACTGCCCTTGCCTGTTTACACCTGAACGAGGGTTGATAACATTGGTAAACACCATTGAAGGACCTAAGAAGACATCGTCTTCGAGTTCTACGCCCTCATAGATGGATACATTGTTTTGAACCTTTACATTATTACCAACCTTCACATTGTTGGCTATAAAAACGTTTTGTCCAAAACTACATCTTTCTCCAACTATTGCTTTAGACATGAGGTGGCAAAAATGCCAAACCTTCGTTCCTGCGCCTATCGAACATCCTTCGTCTACTAGAGCACTTGAGTGTATAAACACATCTTTCATTAGGTGTATATTTTTTCAAATTGTTCACTT
>JAQXAY010000249.1 GCA_029252685.1 Saprospiraceae bacterium
CTCGAAACAATCTATTCTAAATGCTTTATCTAAGAGGTATAGGTGTCAAATTGAGGATCAATTCAACAAAAACTAAAAGAATCAGATTCTCTTGAAGAAATATTTTAAAAAAGTCCGACCTTTGCAATATGAAATTTGATTCTAAAATATTCCTTTGTACACCTCCATTTACGCAGTTAAATACGCCTTATCCAGCAACAGCCTATCTAAAGGGGTATTTCAATACCCTGGACATAGAATCAAATCAGGCAGATCTTGGGATCGATGTAATACTCAAACTGTTCTCTAAAAATGGATTGGAGCAAATGTTTGAGGAATTAGAAGGGTTCGAGGGAGATTTATCAGATAATATCCGTCGAATATTTTTCTTGCAAGATTATTATCTAGATACCATAGAAGAAGTAATAAGTTTCCTCCAAGGAAACAACCCAACGCTAGCGCATCAAATATGTACAAGAAACTATTTACCTGAAGCATCTAGGTTCCAGCAATTAGACGATATGGATTGGGCTTTTGGTTCATTGGGTATTAGAGACAAGGCAAGACATCTTGCTACGCTATACCTAGAAGACATTTCAGACCTTATAAAAGAAACAATTGATCCTTTTTTTGGATTTAGTCGATATGCTGAACGTCTAAGTTTGGCTGCAGTTTCTTTTGATCCATTGTATGAAGCACTTCACGCACCTAACAGTTTGATCACTGAGATGCTATTAGAATCCTTGGAACAATATATCCAAGCATTTGATCCTACTGTTTTTTGTATGTCTATTCCCTTTCCAGGAAACCTTTTTGCAGGGTTAAAATGCGGCCAGTATCTTAAAACTAAGCACCCACATATACACATTGTACTTGGTGGAGGCTATGCAAACACTGAATTACGATCCTTGGCAGAAGAACGATTCTTTGAATTTGTAGATTTCGTGTGTCTAGATAAAGGTGAGGCGAGCCTTAGGCTTTTAATTGAACACCTTGAGGGTAAAAGGGATCATACTATGCTCAAACGCACCTTCTATTTCAAAAATGGATTGATAAACTATACGGATAATGCATTAGAAAGAGATGTTTCTCACAGTAATGTTGGCACTCCGGACTACGAAGGTTTACGACTAAAAGAATACCTATCCGTAATTGAAATAGCAAATCCAATGCATCGATTATGGTCAGATGGGCGATGGAATAAACTCACTATTGCCCATGGTTGTTATTGGGGAAAATGCACCTTCTGCGATGTAAGTTTGGACTACATCGCAAATTATCAAGCAACTACAGCATCTATTCTTTGCGATAGAATTGAAACGATGATAGCGCAAACTGGAGAAAATGGATTTCACTTTGTAGATGAAGCAGCACCGCCGGCATTGATGCGAGACCTAGCTCTTGAAATACTTAGAAGGGGAATCACCATATCCTGGTGGACGAACATACGATTTGAAAAAAGCTTCACCGAAGATCTTTGCAAATTGCTAAGTGCATCGGGTTGTATTGCTGTATCTGGCGGTTTGGAGGTTGCATCCGATAGACTATTAGAACTGATAAAGAAAGGGGTTACGGTGGCTCAAGTGGCTAAAGTAGCTGCCAACTTTACAAATGCAGGCATCATGGTACATGCCTATCTTATGTATGGATTTCCAACACAAACGGAACAAGAAACGATCAATTCTCTTGAGATGGTGCGCCAACTCTTTCAACAAGGCGTAATTCAATCTGGATTTTGGCATAGATTTGCAATGACAGCGCATAGCCCCGTTGGCTTAGATCCTGAATCATTTAATGTCAAAAACTTACATCCTGAGCCAAATCAATTTGCAAACAATGATTTATTCCATGATGATCCTACAGGCTGTGATCATGAAAAATTCAAATCTGGACTAAATAAATCACTGTTCAACTTCATGCACGGAATTGGCCTTGATTATGAATTAGAAGATTGGTTTGACTTCGAAATTCCTCCTACCCTAATAGCTCCAGAATACATAGCATATTCCATCAATCAATCTGATAGAAAAAAGCTTAGAGCAAGTACTAAACTTGTCTGGACAGGCAGTCTTCCAGAATTAATGATTGACGAATCGAGTGATTCAGCAGAACTAATATTTTTTAATAAGACTAAAGATCTAGTTATAAAAACAGATCGAAACACAGCAGAATGGCTGTATACTTACTTTGAAGAACTTTACCCTCAAGAAGATAAAGAATTAAGCACCTTTAAAGCAATTCAACAATCTTATACGGAAGCTGGTCTAGATGGATTTGAAACATTTTTAACATCTGATTGCTGGCAACAATTAAGAGCGGAGCAGATGCTCGTATTTTAATTTTACAGATAGATTCAGGAATCAGAAAAACTTCTTAATGGAATTTACAAAACATAGCCTATGGACATAGGCTAGGAAGCAACTGAATCTTTAAATCACCAGCTTCATCAAATAATTCTACCCATCCTTCAATCGTGAATTCTATTTTGTCAGATGATCTATTACAGTCCGTACTTAAATATTTTCTTGCCTCGACTTTGATCCAATTATTTACTTTTTGACCTTTACAAATCAACTCACAAGAAGACCCTGCCAGGTCAAGAACTTTTCGAAATCCATTTCCTGATCCACTTCTTAGAGCAACTGATTTTTTTCCGAGATATAAGCGATTTTCCTCCTCGAGATATAATTCTAAATATGATTCTAAGCTTATGGATTTAATATTCAAATCATTAAGTCCTGTTGACCGAACCCACATATTTTTACCTGCAGATAATACCTCGTAAAAACCTTCCTTTTCTTGCTTGTAAACAATTGTATTTATTCCGTTTAAACTTGGAAAAAATATAATGTTTTCAGCCTCAAAACTCTCTCCATTTGTGAATGAAAATTGGATATTATCAAAGGATCCGGAATTACGACTTAACTTCCCAAAAATTAGATTTCCAGATTTTGTTCCATTTGGTAAGTCAAAGACTGGTAATTTAAAAACAGGATCTTGAAACTGCTTAATTTGCAGCTCTGAGACCGCGTTTACCCTGCCTTGGATTCCTCCTTGGCATACACAAAAAAGCAAAACCAAAAGAACTAAGAATCTTTGTTTAAATATATTCATAAAAGATGAACGATAGCGCCACTACTATTAGTTCCTAATCCCTTGATCCCAAAAGGGTTAATGCCCAATAAAATAACATAGCTAAAGAACCTAATGCTGCAACCAAATATGTTCTGGCTGCCCACTTTAATGCATCCTCAGCGCCATCAAATTCATTCTGGCTCAACATATGTGTTCGGTTTAACCAATCCAAAGCTCTATTACTAGCATCATATTCTACCGGTAGGGTAATAAAAGAAAAAAGTGTTGAAGCTGCTATCAGAACTAAGCCAATTATTGCAACACCAAAACCCAAGCTAGTTGAAGCACCCAGTACAAGTCCAATTATGATAATAAAGCTTGAGAACCTAGATGATATGCTAACAACAGGCACTAATTGAGACCTTATTTGAAGCCAAGCATATGCTTCTGCATGTTGAACAGCATGTCCAACCTCATGCGCTGCTACAGCTGCCGCCGCCGTATTACGTTGTCCATAAACAGACTCACTCAAATTCACAGTCTTATTCCTTGGATTATAATGATCTGTAAGTTGACCCGGAACAGAAATTACTTGAACATCCGATATTCCGTGATCTTGCAGCATTTTTTCTGCAATCTCTTTACCTGAAAGACCATTACCTAATGTAACACCAGAATAGTATTTAAATTTCTTTTTTAATCGATTACTTACGGCATAAGAGGCGAAGGATATCAAACCGATAATAGCATAGTAAAAAATGGGACTCATAATTTGTTTTTGATCATCTTAATTAGAAGCACAAACTACTGAAATTCAAGTAATTAACAGAACAAAGTTCGAGAAAGTCACTACTCGTTTTCAAATACCTCAGTAACTGCTTTCAATATAGAAAACGCTGTCTCTGCCATTTTGTTACCTCTATTATCTAATAATGGATTAACCTCCGTAAGTTCTAGACAAACAGTCTTTCCAGACCTAAGTATTTCACTAATAATAGATTCTGCTTCTTTCGGATCAAAGCCCTTAGGTACAGGAGTTCCAGTACCGTAA
>JAQXAY010000261.1 GCA_029252685.1 Saprospiraceae bacterium
TTGCTCTTGATTGGTCTGTAAATTCCAATCATATTATTTTTCTACTAGCTGTGGAGAAAGGTTTTTATTCAGAATTGAATATAGATCTTGATATACAGTCACCATTTGATGATAACTACGCAAGAACACCTGCCAAAAAAGTTGAGCTTGGTATTGTAGATCTCGCTATTTGTCCTCTAGAATCTGTCTTGTCGTACAGGACAAAAAGTAATGCTTTTGAAATGGTTGCCATAGCAAGTTTATTTCAAAAGGATTTAAGTGCTATTGCTTGCTCGCAGTCAAGTAATATTCAAACTGCTAAGGATCTAGATGGAAAGACATATGCTTCTTATAAAGCAAGGTATGAAGATGATATTGTTCGGGCGATGATAAAGCAAAACGGGGGAATAGGGGATCTAAAAGTTTGCTATCCAGACAAATTGGGAATTTGGAATACTATTTTGAATGAAAAGGCAGATGCAACCTGGGTTTTTCTAAATTGGGAAGCCTTGATGGCTGAAGCTGATGGAATAGATCTTGTTTATCTAGATTTAGAATCTTCAGGTGTACCGTATTCATTTTCGCCAATCATAGCAGTAAATGAAAGAAGCCTCAGAGAAAAGCGAAACCTTTACAAAGATTTTCTTCGTGCGAGTCGGAAAGGGTTTTTATATGCTAAAAAACATCCAGAGGAAGCAAGACAGATTCTTCTTGATCTTATGCCTGCATCGGAACGTTCAATTGACCTTAAAAAGAGTATAGAAATGACGCTCGGAGCTATGGGAGATGCTAAAACATGGGGTTACATCGACATTGCCAAAGTTGATAAATTTTTGAATTGGCTTCGCATAAATGATATTGAGAAACTGAAGGTCAATACAAAAGACCTTATTGAGGATATTTTAGGCTAAAATCAGTTTGTGGAAGAATAGCCAGAGTCTATGAAGTTTAATAATCATTTTTTGTGTCCGCCAATCTTATTCCTATCTATTTTTAATTTCCATTAATTTTAGTTTTTTTACATATATATGTAAGATTCAATTTTAATTTATGGATGAGCGGTATAGAGAAACATTGAAAATATGGGATCAATTGGCTGGACGTTATCAAGATTCTTCGACTCTTGATATTTCTAATGCTTCCTATGATTTTTTGATTCAGTCTTGCCAAAATCAGAGTCCCTCCATTTTAAAGCTGGGCAGTCAACCTGCCGACATGTCCAAATACCTTTGTGGAAAGTTACCTTCTGCAAGGCTGTTAGTTGCTGAACTATCCTCTAAAATGGGTTCTTCAGTAGACTGGAATATCCAGGATTATAAAACTAAAGAAATGCACATCAAGCAGTTCTCAGAACTGGAGGGTGAATTCGATGTTGTTATCATTGGTTTTGGTATTCCATATTTAGACGAAGATGATATTGCTCATCTTTTGTCAATGGCCAACAGGAAATTACGTACGCATGGATTATTGTATTTGACTTATCAGCAGAATCATACAAAGGAGCTAGATTTACTTCGTCAGGATCAATTAATTTCCAACGCTTTTATTTTTAATTTAATTGATCAAGTCGGCTTGAGTAGGTTAAAGCATTTTCAGGTTTTACAAACTACAGAGGGAATGCTTATTGCAAAACATGAAGTCTTGATTACTAGAAAGCTCGATGGTGAAAAGGAATACTGAAATCATGAAGAAAAAATTACTGATATTAACTGATCTTTGGGGGCTTAGGAAGGCATCCTATTTGAACCGTTACCTAGATGAATTTGAAGCTTATTTTGAGATTCGTGTGATTGACTCTCTCGAACTTGCATGCATTGATAAAAGAGTATACACTAAAGAATCTCTTCATCGACAATTCATTAATGGTGGAATAGATCGAGCTGCAGAGCGATTGGTCCTTTCTTTAGAAGAACCGGTTAATATTCTTGCTTTTAGCATTGGTGGAGCTATTGCATGGAAAGCAGCTATGAAATCTGCCTATGTAGAATACTTGACCTGTGTTTCATCCACCCGTCTTCGGCTTGAAACCGAAAGACCATCTTGCCAAGTTTCCTTGATCTTTGGCTCTAATGAATCCTTTGGCCCTTCGGTCGAATGGTTTGAAACCATGGATGCAAATCGAATAGAAATAAGTGGAGGTGAGCATGATTTTTATAGGTACAATAGGGAAATAGGAGTTATCACGGAACAGGTACTTCATCCCATAATTTAATTCCAGAATTTTAATTTTCTTGATATTATTATTGTTTGTCTTGTTGTTTTGTGTTGATTATCATCAATTTGCACTTGATATAGTCAGTAATGTTTTTGAATATTAAACATTGAGAACAACCAACTATATCACATGAATCCATTCTATTCATCTTACATAAACAGTCCACTTGGAGCCATGATCGCTGTCTCAAGTGACAATGGTGTGTGTCATCTTGGTTTTTTGGACAGCGTTCAGTTGAATGACTTGTATCAATATTATGGACAGCTTTCAGGACAGCCTGTTTTAAAGGAAGCGAATCAACATTTAGAATTTCTTGAACAAGAATTGGACCAGTACTTTCATGGGAACTTGCAAGAGTTTGAATCAAAATTAGATTTAAAAGGAACAGAGTTTCAATTAGAAGTTTGGACTGCCTTGTGCTCAATTGTGTATGGTGTTACCTGCAGTTACAAATACCTTGCTAATAAGTTAGAACTTAGAAATTCATATAGAGCTGTTGCTAATGCCAATGGTAAGAATCCTGTATCTATTCTAGTTCCTTGCCATAGGGTTATTGGATCTGATGGAACGCTCACGGGGTATTCTGGTGGTTTAGATCGCAAAAAAAGATTATTGCAGCTGGAATTAGCCAATACACCACAACTACATACTTTGTTTTAGAAGATATCTGGCAATTTCCATAGCAAAGGCATAAAGAAGTATGCATAAATGCTAATCAATACAATTGCGATGATATTCATCCAAATACCGGTCTTAGCCATGTCGCTTATTTTAAGATATCCAGATCCGAATACAATTGCATTAGGAGGGGTAGCAACAGGCAGCATAAATGCGCAAGATGCAGCTATAGTGCACGCTGCCATTAATACAAAAGGATGCAGCCCTACGGATATGCCAAGAGGAGCAAGAATTGGCAACATCATTGAAGTAGTTGCTAAATTTGATGTGATTTCTGTCAGGAAATTTATTGCACTTACTAAGATTAGGAGTATAAAGAATAGGTCTATGCTTTTCAGTCCACTCAATTGAATACCTATCCATTCTGCAAGTCCACTTGATTTAAAACCATTTGCAATAGCTAGCCCTCCACCAAACAAAAGTAAAATCCCCCATGGTAACTTTGCAGCCTCTTCCCAGGTTAATAATTTGCCACCTTCAGGAGCAGAGCTAGGTACTATGAATAATAAGGTACAGGATATAATTGCAATAATAGAATCGTCTATTCCTGGGATTAGTTTGTCAAGAAAGATGGATCTGCTGATCCAAGATATTGCGGTTATAAAAAATAAAAGGAGGACTTTTTTTTTTTTT
>JAQXAY010000181.1 GCA_029252685.1 Saprospiraceae bacterium
CTTTTGCCTTAGCTACTGTTTCTTGTGCTAACGATAAGTCAAATGAGACAAATACAGCATCTGATTCTGAAGAAGCAAAAGAGTTAACCCTTTACACGCATCGTCATTATGACACTGACAAGGAGATATTTTCTGCTTTCGAAGAACAAACTGGAATAAAAATCAATGTCGTTAAGGCAAGTGCTGACGAATTGATTCAAAAAATGGAAACAGAAGGTAGCCAGTCTCCAGCAGATGTTTTGATTACAGTTGATGCGGGACGTTTAGTAAGAGCTAAGGCAAAAGGTATTCTTCAGACTGCGGAATCAGAGGTTTTACAAAACACAGTTCCAGCATATCTAAAAGATGGCGACAACAATTGGTTTGGCCTTACAAAGAGAGCACGTGTAATTGTTTACGATAAAGAAAAAGTAAGCACTGAAGATCTATCTACATACGAAGATCTTACCAATGAAAAGTGGAATAAAAAAGTATTGATCAGGTCTTCTGGCAATATCTATAATCAGTCTTTAATGGCTTCATTAATTGCTAACCTTGGTCCAGATACTGCTAAAGAATGGGCTGCTGGAATGGTTAATAATTTTGCTAGAGATCCTAAAGGAAACGATAGAGATCAGGTTAAAGCTATTTTGGCTGGAGAGGGTGAAGTTGCAATTGTAAACACCTACTACCTAGGTAAACTATTAAATTCCAAAGATTCAATGGAAGTTGCAGCAGGTCAAGCTGTTGGTGTTTTCTTCCCTAATCAGGAAGACCGTGGTGCACATATCAATGTATCCGGAATAGGATTGGCGAAATACGCTCCACATAAAGAGAATGCGATTATGTTCATGGAATATCTGCTTTCAAAAGATGTTCAAGAGCGTTTCGCTGAAGCGAACTATGAATATCCAGTCAATCCAGAGGCAGGCCAATCAGATTTACTTAAATCTTGGGGAAGTTTTGTGGAAGATAAATTACCTTTGAACAAACTTGGCGAGCTTAATAAAGAAGCTGTTATTAAGTTTGATGAGGTAAACTGGAAATAATAATAGAATGCGATCTCGTTGGAGACATATAAAAAGAGATATAAGCCCATGGTCCCTATTGATGGTGACCATGGGTATTCTTTTAGGTATTCCACTCTTTTCAATCGGAATAAATCTCTTCGATGGTGTTGGAGATATGTGGAGCCACATCCTCGAATACTTTCTGTTAGAGTATATTTCCAATTCCGTTTATTTACTGCTTGGAACGGGCATAATCTGCAGTATACTCGGAGTCTCTACAGCATGGATCGTAAGTAAATATGACTTTAAATATAGAAAGCTAATCAGCTGGCTACTCTATATGCCCCTTGCAATTCCTTCTTACATAGTAGCATATACCTATGTTGGCCTTTTTGGAAATGGAGGAAGTCTGATCTTGGTTTTACAGCAATTGGGATTTGAGCTTCAAAAAATTGAATTCATGAATACGCCTGGACTCATCTGGGTCTTGAGTATTTCTCTATATCCTTATGTGTATGCAAGCCTTAGGGCCATGTTTTCAAACTACCCACACGCACTTCGAGATGCTGCTTACCTACTTGGGGCAAATGAAAACAAATATTTTTTCAAGATAGCGCTCCCGATGGCCTCTCCAGCACTTATTGCATCTTTGTTTTTAGTCTTTATGGAAGTACTAAATGACTACGGTGCCGCAAAGTATTTTGGGATCAACACCTTCACTACTGGAATATTTAGGACTTGGACCGCACTTGAAGATCTTTCATCAGCTATTTATCTTTCAGCAATATTACTGGTACTTGTTTTTGCCTTAATTCGTCTAAGCAGGTGGATGCGATCTCGACGTTCTTATGCATTCAAGATGAAAGAGATTTCAGATAAGGGAGATAGAAGAATTAAGCTTGAAGGAAGAAGAAAATATATTGCCTATTTTGTTCTTTGTATTCCCATTCTTTTCGGATTGATATTACCCTTGGGCCAATTGATGCATTGGGCATCATTAAATATGGAGGCTTTATATAGCAATGAACTCTGGGAAGTAGCTTTTCAGAGTGTAACATTGGCAGCTATTGCAGCTATCTTAATACTACTATTTGCATTAATACTGCTTTATCTAAGTCAATGGAATTATATAAAAAGCCTAAACTTCTTTAGCCGAATTCCTGCCATTGGATATGTATTACCTGGAGCTATAATCGGTATTGGGATTATCCGAAGTTCACAAGAAATCATCAATTTCTTCCAAGATCAATTCGGTCTTCAGATAGGTTATTTATTTTATGGCAGTAGCTTCATACTTGTATACGCCTATATTTTTAGGTTTATGGCCGTAGCTTACAATCCGATTGAGGCGAGCTCTTTAAAGTTAGGGAAAGGACTATCAGAGTCCTCTTATTTACTAGGCGCTAATCGATGGAGGACTATGTTTAAAATAGACTTTCCCCTCATAAAACCTGTGATACTATCAACTTTCTTGCTGGTATTTATAGATCTTATGAAGGAGCTACCGCTGACACTCATTCTAAAACCTTACGATTTAAACACACTTGCATTAAATGCCTTTGCCTTTGCCGACGACGAACGACTTGTTGAGGCAGCTTGGCCTGCGCTTTTACTTGTGGCAATGATTGGACTACTGATGATCATTCTAAATCGAAGGACAAAAATGAATTCTAATTGATATGGGAACAGATAATTACAT
This sequence comes from Saprospiraceae bacterium, assembly GCA_029252685.1. GTDB lineage: Bacteria > Bacteroidota > Bacteroidia > Chitinophagales > Saprospiraceae > AM-2324. Next base: position 2,689 of record JAQXAY010000181.1, read on the forward strand.
CCTTCAAATTGAAGAACTAAGCAAGTCTTACGATAAAAAGATTTTTGCCTTAAAGGACTTTTCATACAGATTGGAAAGTGGCAAAATATGTGCAGTGGTAGGAGAAAGTGGAAGTGGTAAATCAACCCTTCTAAAGCTCATCGCTGGGCTTGAAAGATCCGATTACGGCCAAATAAACATGGGGAACCAAATCCTATGCAACGATCAGATTCATCTAAGTCCTCAAAAGAGACCAGTAGGTCTGGTTTTTCAAGATTTTGCACTCTTCCCACACCTTCGAGTAAAAGAAAACATTGCTTTTGGCTTAGCCCCAGGTAGTCATTCAAAGATAGAGCAAATGCTAAAAGCAGTAAGACTGGAGGGTTATGAAGATCGTTTTCCCTCCGAGTTGAGCGGAGGGCAGGAACAGAGAGTCGCCATTGCTCGATCTTTAGTGCGAGAACCTGATCTTCTTTTACTGGATGAACCATTCTCCAATCTGGACACAAATCTTAAATCTGAACTAAGACACGAGATTAAAAGACTAATCAAAGATCTTGGATTATCAATGATATTTATCACCCATGATATTTATGATGCAATGGATATTGCGGATGAGATCATCTTCTTAAAAGAAGGAAAAATAGTTCGCCAATCTCCAATTGCTGATATTTTTAAAGCAGTAAAAGACAAATATGTCCAAGAGAATATGGAGGAGTTAAAACGATCAGCAGAGACGATATTGTCCATGATTCCTAAATAAAGAGCAATACTTTATTCGAATTGACCCTGCAAATCTGATAGAAACATTTCCTCTGCCAACAATATAATTCAATATCAGTAGCAGAGGAAAGTGCATTTCATTATCTATAGCTGCGTATATTCAGTAAATCGACCTTCATCGACCTTCACCGCATTCCAAGTGTCCATTACCATCATTTTTAAATGACCATCTACCTTCAACTGAATCTCGTCTCTGTATAGTTGATAATCATCATAATGGGTTTGAGCAATTGAATTGAATTTATTTTGGAAAAAACTAACTGGATTAAACCAAAAAGTAGCTTTTATGAATTGATTTTTAGCTCTATTCTCTTGCTCCACTTTTTCTATACTACTTTTGCGAAGACCATTGACCAAAGCAAGAGTAGATCTTCCCCGTGCATAATCTACATCAGTACCTTCCACATAAACCTTTGTATCAACAAGCCCAGGATAAAGTACATCCAATTTAGCCTGAATCGTAGTATCCGCCTCATTATATAAAGCATCTCGCTGTTCTCGAACATCAATTAGATCAGTCATCATATTTACAGGATAACGAATACTAAGCACCTGATGCACCGAAGCAGGTATAATAAAAGCAAATACTAAATAAATTGCAGACATGCGTAAAGTAGTACCCAAAACACTATCGCTTTTGGAGAGAACCAAAAAGAATAAAACAGACCAGAAAAGCAGGTTTATGGTAGCATAAAAAAGCATTTGACCAATTACATAAGCGTTTTCCTCCAATACACCGGTCAAGAAAACTCCATAGACCAACAAAGCCAGTACTATCAAAAATAAAAGCAATACATAAAAACTCATTCTACTCAGTAGCCAGCGATATTTCGAAGGGTATTGCACCTCTATCAAAGGTAAAATCCCCTGCTCAGACTCAGCACTCTTTATGTTGTAGAGCAGAATCAAAAGAACCAAAGGCATTAGAAAGAGTAAGGTAAAGGAAAAATCCAGTGTTCCAGTTTGTAAGCGTTCCGGGTTGGCGATCTCTTCAGCCAAATCAGCATCATAGGGACTCGCCCAGAAATTAATCTGCTTGTAAAACCCAAATTGTTCACTCTGACCAATACTATAAACCATTGAAGCGGATGGAGCTTTAAAGTGATAGATAGATGCTGATCTTAATGCCCAGTAAGGCACACTGTAATCAATCCAAGGACGCTCTTCATTACTTAGAATTCCTTTTTTATAATGCTCTTCAATAATTTTTCCACGATCTGCAGCAACAACTTCTTCAATTTTATCTATCTCAGATGTCTGCGTAGAATATAGCTCTGATCCTTTGTTCAAACCATACACCCCAGCTACTGTAAAGATTAAAATTGCAACTATTTTGAATGGACTTCGAATAAAATGTTTCCATTCATATAAAAACAGATTTAAATGCCTCATAGAATTTCCATTTTTCCAGTACCAAAAATTAATAATAAACCGACCAGCACGACCCATAAGATTAAACACCCTAGGTCTCTGAAATAATTAGATACAGCGATAGAAAATTTGACTGGTTGATAATCAAAATCCTCTAGAGACTGAAAGAATTTCTGCTTTGCATTCCAAGACCAATCTCCTGTCGTTGATCCACCAAAAGCGTGCTCATCATTGAGCGACTTTATGAAGACTCTACGGTAATTTTCGACCTGAACTAAGAAATCTTGATGATGAAAATTATCATTGCTTGTAAAAGCAGAATCTTACTAGTGGATTTAATCAAATCACTTTAGGTAATGTAAAACACTCACTTAGCGGACAAAGCCAATACAACTTTCACTCTAAATTTAGAAGACAAAAAAAGGTGTTAAACCATATAGTATATGGATTAACACCGTTATTTGTTGATTATACTTAATTGAAAAAACTTATCGTTGCCCTTGGTTCAATACCATATTCAACCAAGTAATTACATTATATAGATGCTGCTCTCCATAAAGCGCAGCAAACTTTTTAGTTTCAGTATTATTCTTATCCGTATATACGGAAAGTCGCTTCTTAGCAAACTCCTGGGTTAAATTGATCTTACAATCATTAATAATACAGCTCTTCCAGGCTTCGAATGTATGAGGAATCATATTTTAAGTTTAATTTGTATCAATACGTAGTACTAAACGTTTGGTTGAATTACTTTTTATGCTCGGACTTCGATGCACGACTGCCTTTGCATTCATTCCGGGGTATACTTCACCTTTGAGAACTAAAACATCACCCGCTGATGCTTGTTTGATATTACTTTCATCTACTACTATTTCCTCATTAGGCGCTAAGGCTGTGAGCGCTTTCCGGTTTACATTACCTTCATCGAGCCACAATGTTCCTGGACCACAGTACGTACAAAACAATCTTAAATCATTCATATCCGTGTGAAATCTACGGCACATATCTGACTGCACAGTCGCAAAAAACAATCTGAAACTATCAAGCTTAGAAAGATCTCTAAAACATTCTAAAAGCAAACGGATGTCTTGCAAAACACCATTGCCATTAAATTGTACTTTCACCTTGAGTGCGTTTAAAATATCGGAAACAGATCCGCTCGATCGAAAGTCTATGCCTTGCTCAAGTACGTATTGTAATTCATCCTCAAGCTTACTCATGTCTCGCTCATAAATAGCAACATTCACATCAAATAAATGAATAGAGTTGAGTACTGACATGTCTTCTCCAGAATGCCAACTTTTCACGATTGCCTTGTTCTGCATGATATCTTAATAAATTGTCAAGAAGAATTTTCTTAGCAACATTACAAAGA
>JAQXAY010000182.1 GCA_029252685.1 Saprospiraceae bacterium
AGTCCTCTCAAATCTATTCCTTACTTCCACTTTTCTATTACCTGTTTTCTTAAAAACATTTTCTGTTGTGCTTCTCCAATACGTCAATGAACTTTTTTGAATCCAAGAAAACCATTGTCTTCCCTTCTTCTTTATCTTCGTAATATCCTGCGATATTCTTCAGTCTTTTTTGTTTCGCTCCTCTTGCGGAGCGAGTGCAAAGATAGAGTTTTTATTCCAAAACTTCAAAGTCTTTTTTTAAGTTTTTTGAAGTTTTTTCTGCGCTTATATTTAAGTGCTTCTCTGTCTTTAGCTTCTCTTCGGAAGCGGATTGCAAAAGTATAACTTTGTTTCTATTATCCAAACTCCGTTTTACTTTTTTTAAAAGTTTTTTTCACAGCATCTTTTTGCTGCTTTTTACTCATACACTTCGCTTTCGAAGCGGTTGCAAAAGTAGGATAATAATGGATGAATCCAAATGAAATCAATTAACTTTTTTACGAAAAAACAATGCATATGAGACAACAATTTGACTATCAGGTGTTTTAGTGTAATAAAAGTTTTATTGCAGCATGACTAATATAGAATCAGGGTATTCATAAATCATCCCGACACACTATCTATGGTATAACAACCGTATTCATCAATACAAACTCGATTTAAGATATGTGCTGTAATAGGAACAATACTTTATTAAAATATGTAGGTCTATTAATAAGACAAATCAATCTGTAATTATTATTTTCAAATTTCAATTTCTTTATACATCATTAATCAATCATGAAATACAATTTTAGCGCAGGCCCAGCTATATTACCGAAAGAAGTTTTTAGTGAAGCAGCTCAAGCTGTTACTGATTACGATAATACGGGACTTTCCCTATTGGAACTCTCGCACAGAGGACCAGAATTTACAGCAATATTAGACGAAGCAGTTCGCTTACCATTAGAGCTACTTGGATTAAGTGAAGATGACTACCAATGTCTTTTCTTAACTGGTGGGGCAAGTTCTCAATTCTTCATGACAGCCATGAACTTACTAAATGAGAACTATCATGGATATTATATTGATACTGGCACTTGGTCAACAAAGGCAATAAAGGAAGCAAAGCTATTTGGGAAAATCGAGGTTCTTGCAAGTTCAAAAGAAGATAACTATAAAAGTATTCCAAAAAAATACGCCTCTTCAAAGAGTTCTGGATACTTACACTATACAAGTAACAACACTATTTTTGGGACACAATATCAAAGTTTACCAGATCATGGTGCATTGGATTTGATTTGTGACATGTCATCAGACATCTTCTCAAGGCCGCTTCCTGGCAAAAACTATGGCATTATTTATGCTGGAGCACAAAAGAACCTTGGTCCTGCAGGTACAACACTTGTCATCATTAAGAAAAGTCTTCTGAAACAAATCAACTCGGGCCTAACAAGTATGCTCGATTACAAGATACACGCGGCTAAAAACTCCAGCTTTAATACGCCACCTGTATTTCCTATCTATGTCAGTCTTCTTACGATGAGGTGGATAAAGAATAATGGCGGCGTGGAAGCGATGGCAAAAAGAAATCAGCAAAAGGCTGAGGCTATATATCAAGAAATAGAAAGAAATAATCTTTTTGATGGCTTTGCAGCTAAAGAGGACCGTTCGTACATGAACGCAACATTCACAATTAAACAAAAGGATCTAGAGGAACAATTTTTAGAAGATTGCGCAAATGCTGGTGTAGTTGGTATCAAGGGGCATCGATCTGTAGGAGGATTCCGTGCTTCTATTTATAATGCCATGGATATTCAAGGAATCAATAAACTTGTAGAAGTAATGAAAGCTTTTGAATCCAAACATTCATGAGTATTTCATCAAAAGAGACCATTGTTCTGAATACAGGTAATTGTTTTGTACCAATAACAGTAAACTATAATTCAAAAAAGAATATAAGGTTTAGATTTAGTTCAAGAGGGGGTGCCATATCGATGCCACCCTTTCTTAGGCAAAGCGAAAAGAATGCTTTCATAAAAAAAGGTATAGAGTGGACTAAAGAATACTTGAAAAAAAACAGTCACTGGGAGCAAACTTTTCAAGGAGACAAATACGAGCACGGAAACGTTATCAATACTACTTACAAATCCTTCCCTATAATAAGAACCGATTTTGCAGGTAAAATTAAAGGGCGCTTAAAAGATAGTACACTATATCTATCGATCCCAAATGACCCCATATACCAATTCGAATCATTACATACTATAAGGACTTGTATTCATAAGTTAATCAGTAAGGATCTACTACCGATATTAGAAAAACAAGTGGACGAGGTGAACGACCAAACCTTACAAGTAAGTATAAACAAGATTAATCTAAAATATAATCAAAGCAACTGGGGTTCGTGCTCATCAAATAGAAATCTAAGCTTTTCCTCTCGATTGTTATTCACCCCAGAGTGGGTTATCAAAAGCGTTATTAAACATGAATTGGCTCATTTCAAAGAAATGAACCATTCAACAGCATTTTGGAATATTGTAAAAAGCATAGACGATACCCATGCTGAATCAACGAAATGGTTAAAAGACTTTAGTTGGAAATGTGACTTTTGAAAACTATTCAAATGTAATTAGGACCTTTTTCTTCTCTACAGGGTCACCTATTTTCACATCAATACTTTTTATAACTCCAGAGGCAGGCGACTTGATAACGTTTTCCATCTTCATGGCCTCCAGTATCAATAGGGGTTGAGTCTCCTCGACTTCATCACCAACTTCAACCATCATTTTAAGCACTAAACCGGGCATCGGAGCTTCTACAGAATCTACCTTCTCATTACTTACAACAGCCAAACCTAATTGATCTACTAGCAAGTCAAGGTCATCTTGAATCTGAAATGTTTCCTTCCTACCGTTAATAGACACTGAAACAGTTTTCCCTTTAACATCAAGTAGCTCTAATGTATAAACCTCCCCCCCTTCAATACGTGAAAAGGTATTAGGTCCAGTTTGCTTAAATTCAAGATCCGAGAGCAGATCATTAGCGAATTCGAAAGACTGATTTTCTGTATTTACCTTAAACATAAACAACTTTTATTTCTTTGTTAATCGCATTAAAATACCTGTCTCGAAAATAAAAAACAATAGATAAAATATAAAGAAAGGTGCGATAAAGTAATTAGAGCTTGGTTGTGTAATCCTAGCAAAGATGATCAATATAACTAGAGAAGCAAACAACTTAATTAGTGTAGCAGCCATAACCCAAGAGATAAAAGAACTCTTATCTTCTTGTCTATATAATTTGACTCCCCTTAAGAAGATAATAATAGATAGAGGAGCAAACGTGCATATACCTAAAAGGCCACTAGATAAATAATCTTTTAAAAGTGTTGCCTCTACAAGTAAAAAATAATTTACAAATAATGAAAGCGAAGTGACTGCAGAAAGGTATATAAGGAAAGACTTGAAAGACATAAGGTCAGTTTTTAAAAACATTCTTTAAGGTTACAAATAAACCTGCAACTAAAAAGACTATGGCGAACAAAGCTGTCATGTAAGCTTCCTCAAAATCAAATCTTGCATCCAGCTTATTCCCAATAAAAACACCTACACCTATATAAGCAGCTATCTGAAAAGTCATTCCAGAATACTTTAAGACATTTGAACCCTTACTTGTTTTCTTCTCTGGATCCTTTTCCATCTGAGCTTCCGCTAACTGAAGGCGCCGGCTTCTCGGAATTCTCGTTTACCAAACGAACATCCCCTATAAGAACTGCGCCAGGTTGAACAACTAATTTATTATATCTAATTTCGCCAGTAACTCTTGCTGTTTCAGCAATTGACAGTAATTCATTTACATGTAAAACGCCATCGAATGTGCCCTCAACTACAGCTGATTTGCAATCAACAGTTCCTTCTACTTCTCCAGTAGGGCCAATAATCAACTTAGCGCTACAATTAAGATTACCCGTAATTTTTCCATCTATACGAATATCACTTTGGGAAGTTATATCTCCAACAAGAGTTGTTCCTTTTACAAGGCTGTTTAATGAATGACTCGCAAGCGTATTATAGCCATTACCTTGGTTGTCTTTAGATTTATTCTTCTTTAACATCAATTCCGGTTTTTAGAATATTCTAATGTGTGTAGGATTATGAATTTCTTTTTCAGAAACCTCAAATATGTATAATTCTATTACAAAAATCCTTTTTTTTGATCAATAAACAAAAAAAAGGTGCTTGTGTTTTAAAAATTACACGAAGCACCTTAATTTATTTGCCTTTAAAGATTAGAACCTGAAACAATTCGGGCCTCTATTAACCTTTTGACAAATTTTATAAACCAGTGCAAATTCTGGCCCAGCAGAACCATTTGATGCAGCAGCCAATGAAGAAACATTCACATCGTAGCTAAAGCCAATTGAGAATGTTTGATAGTCAAATCTAGTTGATAAAATCAAAGCATCTAATAGTACAGGAGCGTTTGTTCCCTCTAAACCATCATCTTGTTTTGATATACGGTTCCACAATCCTATGTGAAATGCTTGTTGATCGCGTGCACTCCCCAATCTAAACTTAAGACTAAGTCCAGAATTTACCTGTAAGTGCGGACCTTGCGACATTACAATAACACCAGGAGATATACCTGCTCTTCCATTGAAGTTAATCTCACCACCCGCATGGAATGTAAGTCTAGAATAATATAATTCATTTATATCATCCTGAAAAGATACATTTATAGAGTTTAAATGGTGAAATGCTCCTCCAATATAAAAGGAGTTGTCATTTCTTAAAGCAGAGTACCAAAGAAGACCTGCTCCTAAGTCTGCGAAAGTGATTGATGAATTCAGAGATCCTTCATTTGAAGGTTGATTTGGATCATATATACCATTCAATCCCTGAGATCCCCATTTTGCTAGTAAGAAGTCTATACTTCTTTGAGCAAAACCTAGCTCTACACCAGCTACAAGATAATGCGCAGTTTTTCTTGTTCCACCCATTCGTTTTAGGTAAGAAGCAGATCCTTTAGCAGTTGAAGTACTAAAATTGACCTCTCCTGCTACATCATTCCAAAATGTCGCACCAAATCCAACAAAATCATATCTACCTACAGGAACCTTTTGGTCGTAGGAAACTGAATAAGTTGTGTAAGGATTTTGAATTACTGATGCCCACTGATTTCTGTAATTCGCAACTAAACGAATATTACAATCCATAGCTCCTGTCATTGCAGGGTTAAGATTTAGTGGGGATAAGTAGAATTGTGAGAAATGAATATCTTGAGCTTTTAAATTAGCTCCAGCTACCATTACAATCACGAAAAGGAATAATTTAGAGAACCTCATACGGAAACTTTTGAATGCTTATCTAGTATTTTTTCTAATCGGTGGAGTATTTCAACTCCTAGCTTGGCTGTAAATCTAACAACACATGAGTAAAAAATATAATGTAAAGTGTATTATTTTACCCTCTTCTCAAATGTAATGGATATTTGCATAAAATCTAAATTACCGAACATTTTTAACATGTTTTATACTTCAAAACAACAAAAAAACTTTTCAGCAATAAGCTTGCTTGTTATTTATTTGGTTTAGAAATCCATTTGAACCAAAAAATATGTCAATATTTTAAGGAATTAGGCATTTACTTTAATGCCTAAAAATAAAAAAAGCGAGGTAAACCTCGCTTTAAAATTATTTTCTTTGGTAAATTTTTTGATATGCAATTAATTGGGATTATGTCGCAGATTACCTTCTGCTTATTCTCTGAGATGCATGATCGACAACGAAAACCATAGCGGCTCCCACAACGAATGCAAAAAGTGCAACGTAAAGAATTAACATAATCGAGTTTTTATATTGTTAAAGTGTAAGTATGTGTAAATTTTAAAAAAATGTTTGTAGGCGACAAATTTTTAGCAAAGAATTTTACAAATAAATTTCACACTTACCTTAGTAAAAAAAATATAATTGAGAGATTACATGACTTAACAAAACAATTGCATACAAATTGAATTATTTACAATTTTTATTTTATTAGGTTTATTTTAATACCAAACAGTCTTAATATCGTTACGAGGATAACTTTGATATCTTTCAGCAAGGATTTTTGCTCCATATAAAGAAGACTAAAAGACAATTTCTGGGGTAATACCTCTTCTATATAGGTTCGTTCAGGATTTTCCGCCTGAGCAAGAAGATCTGCCTCTTCAAAATAATATAAACTCGCAAAATCTGTAATCCCAGGTCTTATTGAAAGTAAGCTTAATTGTTCCTCTGTGTATTTATTGACGTACTTAGGAACTTCAGGTCTAGGACCTACCAAACTCATATCTCCAAAGACTACGTTAAGTAATTGAGGTAATTCATCTATTTTATATTTACGGATAAAATAACCCATGCGAGTAATCCTCTGATCTCTTGAACCCACGGTTAGTTGTCCCTTGGATTCTGCATTTTGATGCATCGATCTAAACTTCAACAAAAAAAAGTTTTTTCTATCCTTTCCAACTCTTTCTTGGCGAAAGAACATTCCTCCTTTGGATTCAAGTACTATACAAAGACCTACAATGCCTAATATGGGAAATAAAAGAATAAGCCCAAGGCTACTCAGAACAACATCTGCAAACCTAGACATACTAAACTACCTTATTTAGAACCTCCTCAAGCATATCACATAGGTAATCTATTTGTTCAAGAGATAAATCATAAAAAACAGGCAGAGAAATAACTGATTCGAACAAGGCAGAAGACCTTGGATAATCTTCCATTTTGTATCCCCTGGAAGCATATGCAGTCAACAGAGGTAATGGTTTGTAATGCACATTCAATGAAATACCCTTATCTGCCATCTCATCTATAATAAGATCACGCTTTTTACGGTTGGGATCTTTCAAACGCAATAAAAACAAATGATATGAGCCCTCTCTGTCATCATCTAACATATATGGTAACACAATAGAATCGACCTTATTCAGACGGTCCAAATATCTATTATACACGGACTTTCGCTTAAGCAGTGTATCCGTTTCATAACGCTTAATCTCCACAAGCCCTATAGCAGCAAGTACATCAGGCATATTACATTTAAAACCAGCGTCTATAACATCATACTCCCAAGAACCTTTTCCAAATTTCTCAAGTGCATCTTTGGACTGCCCATGTAATGACATAGTGTTCAAATAACTATAAATCTTATCCTCTTCAAAGTATTCTGAGAGGTTAAGATTGATCGCACCACCTTCAGCAGTCGTCAGATTTTTAACAGCGTGAAAAGAATAAACAGAAACATCTCCAGCTAATACAGCGGGTTTTCCATTAAGTTTTGCGCCTATCGAATGCGCTGCATCAGTCATAACTAAAACACGACCCAGCGTATTCTGTGCAGGACTAGAAGGAACAAATTTATCTTTATTTGCCTCTGCAAGCTTTATGAGTATATCAGTCCTTGCAGGCAAACCACCTAAATCTACACCAATGATTGCTTTAGTTTTTTCATTAATATGCTGGGCAACATGCTCATAATCCATACACAAATCATCTGCATGCACATCCACCATTATGGGCTTAGCACCAAGATGCACCACCACATTGGCAGTAGAACAATAGGTATATGCTGGAATAATAACCTCATCACCTTCAGAAACACCAAACCAGCGAAGCATAAGTTCCATCCCTGCCGTTGCAGAGTTGACACAAAGACATCTCTCCGTACCTGTCATTTTTGAAATTTCCTGCTCAAGTGCCTTTGTTTTCGGCCCTGTTGTAATCCAACCAGACTTCAATGCAGACACCACAGAATCAATGATATCCTGATCTATTCGAGGTGGCGAAAATGGTATTTTATTCATATCAACATTAAACTTTGAACAAAACTAGTACTTTCAAGCCAAATACGTATGGATAATAATACTTAAGTACGTGAAATTATTGTAAAAAAAACACGAGGGGTATAAACCCTTACAAACAAATACAAATCAAGTCCTTACAAAGC
>JAQXAY010000058.1 GCA_029252685.1 Saprospiraceae bacterium
GCTTTTTTTTTTTTTTTTAGCTTGAATATGTAAAGTTTTGTATAGAAATGATTGACCGAGAAAAACACCTCTCAGTCTGAGAGGTGCTGAATTGGTCTACTTTTTTTTGGGTAATACTAAAAAGTATTTCATATATGAATATGATCTAGGGTTAGGCTGAATGTTTGAAAACACAGTGTTTTGCAAGAAGGTAGTGTCTTAAAACGTTTTTGTGTTTATAGGAGTTCTATATTAGGTTGGTATTTTTAATATACGTTATTTATTTGTCATTTAAAAATTTACATATTTATTTTATTTTATTATTTACTCTTTTCTGAAGTCGGGAAACATTTTTTAGGTTCTAATGATTCAAAAAAAGGGTTGGCTAATTGGCCAACCTTTTTTTTGATATGGTCGTCTTGTAAATGAATTCAATTGATCAAAATAAATACAGGTTATGCGATTAAATATTCGAATTATTGTTCTTCTTTTTGTTGTGGCAAATACTTCATTCGCACAGGGCTCACTTGATTTTACTTATGGAAAAAATACGGAGCGACTTGGCGTAAATTATTGGCAAAACAATTATTTAGGAAATAGCGTAAGTCTGGAGTATACACATCCCTTGGGGCAACGATTATCTGTAAGTACTGGACTTATTTATGCGGGATGGCTTTTGAGTGCAGAGAAGAACAGTATGGTCAATGGAAATAGCGGACGTTATATTGGTTGTTGGTGTTGTTTTGGGGGAGATTGTATAGCAGTACTGGGCTTAGATTACCATCGATATTCAACTAAAAGACTGGAGTTGCCAATTATGGTGTCTTATAGGATAGGGAAGCATGCTTCATTGCCTTTTGCTGTACGCGCAGGGATGGTAGGTGTTGCAAATCAGTTTTTTACCCACGATGGGACATCTGATGCTATTCAGGCAAAAGCCTATAAATTAAGAACACAATTCAATTTGGGGTTTCAGATTCCAATCTTTCGGGCTTCAAACATGGGCTTTTATCTAGAGCCATTTGGACGACTTGGATATGAAGTGGTTGATCCGAATCGCTTAACAAGAGATTTACCCAATCCCAATTTACTATTAGATTATGGATTAAAACTGGGTATGCGCTTGTATTAAGTAAAAAATGCTGCCAAGCGGCAGCACTTAAAACTAAAATTAATCAAGTTAACATCTCAATTTCTTAATTTGTCAAGGCAGCTTCAACAGACTTTGCCGTATCTATGATTGTTTTTTCAATCGCTATGGGCTCCCAGCCCAATGTTTCTTTGGTAAGGCTTATATCTGCATCTATTGTATTGCCTAAGAAAGCACGCATACCTTTCATATCTCTGTTGAAAAGACTAACAATCTTAAGGATAAATGCAGGAGCTTCAGCAGTACTTACTTTTTTATAACCATTATCTTTCATGATCTTTGCAAGGTCTTTGAAAGCATATGGTTTGTCTGTAGTTGTAATAAATCGCTTTCCAGCTGCTTTATCATTTGTCATCGCCAAAACGTGGACTTTTGCTATGTCACGAACATCGGACATGGAGCAAGCAGCCTGTGGAACTGCTGGCATTTTTCCTTGTATCATTTCTGACATCATGTTCATAGATTCTCCAGCAAGGTTTCCGGTAAGGGTAGGGCCGTAGATAGGACCTGGGTTTACAACCGCTAGTTCTACTTGGTGCTCACTCGTTTGATTATTGATGAAATTCCATGCTTCACGTTCTGCAATGGTCTTACTTTTTATATAGGCTGATATGTTTTTCGAGTTTACATCCGTCCAACTGTCTTGGTTGATGGCCTTATATCCTTTTGCATCACCCATCATAGAAACAATTGAAGAGGTTAGGACTACACGTTTTACACCAGCTTTCTGAGCCGCCTTTAGAGCACGAAGCGTTCCTTCTACAGCAGGCTTGATCAATTCGTTTTCATCCTTAGGTTCACGCACTACATAGGGGGAGGCTACATGCAACACAAAGTCGATATCTTGCATAGCTTCATCCCAACCTTCATCCTTCATTAGATCTAGTGTTACAAATTCTATTTGGTCGGTAGAGTCAACTACTTTAGAGAGTCCTTTAAGAACTTCCTCTTTGCGGTTCATGTTACGAAGTGAACCTCTGACCCCATATCCTTTGTTTAGTAGTTCTACGGCACAATGTTGGCCAACGAAACCGGTAATACCAGTTAATAATACTTTTTGTTGCATGTTTACTTAGATTAATTTTTTTTCATTTTCATTGCATGCAAATATAAATAGTTTTACTTTTGTTTTGCAAGTATAAAGTTAATTACTTTTGTTTTGCAAGTAAATTTAACACATTCTTAATATGAAAAACGAATTTCGATCAAATTGTCCTGTTAGTTGTGCATTAGATTTAGTAGGGGATAAGTGGACTTTGGTGATAATGCGTGATATGTTGATGTTTGGTAAAGAGACCTTTAAGGACTTTTCTGAATCGGGAGAAGGCATTGCAACGAATATTCTTTCTAGTAGGTTGAAGATGCTGGAAGAGAAAAAAGTGATAACTAAACATAAGTCAAAAGTGAACAAGCGTGTGAATATATACAGGCTCACTGAAAAAGGTATTGCTCTTCTTCCAGTTATTATTGAATTGGTCCAATGGAGTAGAAATAATGTCCTCGAGTTTCAGCCTAAAATGAATATAAACGGCATTGATACCTTAATGGACAATAAAGCCCATGTTATAGAGACCATGCAGGCATCACTGCGCAAAAAGATCCTTTCTAGTCTTTAGTTGATGATTGATCCGTTTCTTTTTTAATCAGGTTTCGCTTTCTTTTTGAATAGCTATGAACGTGGATAGAGCTAGAATGCTTAGGCTTTTCCAGACAAGATCAACAAGCAGCAGTTCATATTGCTCCAAAACCAATTTTCTGATAATATACTTGGGACAATAGGTATTAATAATGGCAGTGCACTTCCGACCAAAAGCGAATATTTTATCGTAGCCTGATTGTCTTTTTTTCAAGTAAAGTAGCTGCTCTTTTTGTGTAGAAAAAGACCCCAGGTATCTTTTGTTTTGTAGGTCGATAATAGTTGGTTAATACCCGGGGTGCTCTAATTTGGGCACACTTCAGTTCTTTTGTGATCGACTAGCATGTCGGTCTCTATGTTTTGATTTTTTCAGAGGAATTTTCATTGATCAAAATATGCACCTTAAAGGCATTGGATGATAGTCTAAGTGTCAGTTGGCATCGACTAAAAATAGCTGAATGGGGACTTTGAGTTGATGCTTATTGTCTTTTAGCTATTTTTCTACATTTGTAAAGTATTGTATTTCAGGGTTTTGTTTTGTATATGGGCGAAAAGTCCCGGGTACAAAAACCAGTACAGACTGGCTAGGGGGGAAGTACCCAGGACTTTGTTAAAATAGGATACACTTCTGTGTGCTCCGGTTGATAATGATTTTCCCTAGATTTGGAATTCTGTGTTCAGTTA
>JAQXAY010000194.1 GCA_029252685.1 Saprospiraceae bacterium
GGTATTAGTCAAAAAATATTGCTCTTCCGACTTACTAGACGTATAGATGTATGAGGCAAGTGAGCGATCTCTTTTATTTATAAAGGTAACTGCTTCATCTAAATCCTTATAGGTAAAAACAGGCAGTATTGGCCCAAATATCTCTTGTTCCATAATTGGATTATCGTCCTTATTAACGAATAAGATAGTTGGGCTTATATGAAGCTCCTCTTCATTAAAATCTCCTCCAATTATTAGTTCTGCTCCAGCCTCAATACTCCTTTGGTAAAGATGTTTAAGCCGGTCAAAATGTTTTTTGTTTATTATCCTTGTATAATCCTCCGACTTACCATTTTCTCCAAATAGTTGCAAGACCTCCTCTTTTAACAGAGTCAGAAACTCCTCCTTTTTATTGCTATCGACAAGCACATAATCGGGTGCTACACAGATTTGACCATTATTAAAAAACTTTGTGAAGACAATTCGCTTGGCCGCTTTCGGGAGATAAGCCTTAGAAGCAACCACCACAGGGGATTTACCTCCAAGCTCTAATGTAATACTGCTGAGGTGTTCTGCAGCTGCTCGCATAACAAGCTTTCCTACTCCTGTAGACCCAGTAAAATATATATGATCGAATGGAAGCTCTAACAAAGCCTGAGAAGATTCGACCCCGCCCAAAATCACATCGACTTCTCTAGTATCAAATACTTCCTTGATGATCTTAGCAATCAATGCACTTGTATGTCCTGAATATTCTGAAGGCTTTATGATTGCTGGGCAACCCGCCGCGATTGCACCTATTAGAGGTGACAAGCTCAATAAAAATGGATAATTCCAGGGTGCAATTATTAATGCCCGTCCTTTAGATTCATATCGAATGTAAGCTTTAGAGCCCAACATAAAAATGGGAGATGGAATTTGTTTATCGCACATCCAGGTTCTCAAATTTCGTCTTACATGCCTAAGCTCTGAAAGTAAAATAAAGACTTCGGAAACTTTAGACTCGGCCTCTGACTTACCCAAATCTTTATATAATGCCTCGCATATCAATCCTTGATGGTTAAGAATGGAAGATTCAAGTTTCCTCAACTTTTGAATACGCTCTTTAGCACTTGTTTGACCAAGATTGAGCATATTTTCACCTTGCTCTGCGAAGGTGGATTTTAGAGTGCTAATATTTGTACTATTTACCATTCCTGAGTTTTGTAGTTATCAAATTAACAAATATTTTATAAAATAGATGTAACTACTATTCACGATACAACAGATGCTATTGCTTATAGACACAAAATATTCCTATTATTAATGCTACTTTATTAGACTTCTTCAATAACTTTGCATAAAAAGTATGATCCGATTTTTATTAGCTGCAATTATGCTGCTGTTTACCTTTCAACAATCAACTGCACAGATTTTTCCAGACCTTGAGGGAAATGAACTGATGACTGCACTTGTAGACTCCTACAAAACTTCAACTATCTTAAGCAGTTCAGGATCAAAAGATAGTCTTTATGCCGTGGTAGAAAACTTCAATGGACAAGTAGAATGTGTTTATACTGGGTACAGCATCACATTAAGTCCAGGAGAAGATCCTTCACAGGATGCTTTTGCAAAAAACATCAACCAAGAACACGTATTTCCAAGAAGTCAAGGTGTGGATAATACACAGGCAGAATATGACATGCATCATTTATATCCTAGTAGAGTTGATGTGAACCAAGATCGTGGGTCCTTAATCTTTGGAGAGTCTCAAGATAATTTAACAAACCGCTGGTATATAAATAGCTCCACTAGTTCTTCAACTCCTTCAAGTAATATTGACGGATATAGTGAGTGGAGATCAAATACGGTCTTTGAGCCAAGAGAAAACCGAAAAGGGGATATTGCTAGAGCTGTGTTCTATGTATACACGATGTATAATAATTTAATCGACCAAGAGTTTTTCGAAGAACAAAAAGCCACATTATGCGATTGGCATCATGCGGACCCTGTGGACGAAAGAGAATTTCAGAGAAGTAACAGAGTCGCTTATTATCAAGAAGGAAAACCAAATCCTTTCGTTTTGGACTGTACATTGGCAGAACGACTATTCTGTGAATCTAACAGTGAGCCTTGCGACAATACTGCGGTATCCATACAGAACATTGAAAAAACTAGTCCCGCAGTTTCAATTAAAATAGTAAATAATGGCCAGTCTAATCCAGCTTTAGATATTGAATCCAAGGAAGATTTAGAGTTTTTAATTTACATTACTGACATACTAGGGAATAGAGTAATCGCTCTTAAAGCAAATAATCAATTGAAGCAGAAGTATTATCCTGCAATTGATTTTGGCTTAAGAAAGGGAATCTATTTCGTAAGCATACAAGCCATTAATCAAAAAGATATTATATCTAAGAAGCTTATCATTCAATAACCAACTTATACTTTTCCGATGAAAAGATCACTGTTAATATTCCTTTCTACTTTACTTCTTCAATTGACCCTCATCGGTCAAGCAACTAAAGTAGTTTCTGGGCCAATGCCAGGCCATTCGACTATGCGAACGGTAAAAGTTTGGCTTCAAACAGATGCAGCAGCTGAGGTACAAATACAATACTGGAACCAAAGTGAACCAGTAAAAAAGTGGACATCAGCAGTAAGTAGAACCAAGAAAGAAACTGCATTTACTGCACTTTTTGAACTTGACACAGAGCCTGGAATAACCTATGATTATAGAGTAATCCTTGACAATAAAGTTTATGAAGACTTTGAAACACTTAACTTCCAAAGTCAGACCTTGTGGCAATATAGAATGGAACCACCAAGCTTTACCTTTGGCTTAGGATCTTGTGCTTTTATTAACGAAGCTGCATACGATAGACCAAGCAGGCCTTATGGAGGAGATTATGGTATTTTTGATGTGATTGCAGAGGAGAATCCAGATTTTTTCTTGTGGATGGGTGATAATATTTACCTGAGAGAGGTTGATTATGATTCTAGAAGTGGAATTATAAAGAGATATAACCATGTGAAGCAACTACCAGATCTCCAAAAACTCTGGAGATCTACACACCATTATGCGATATGGGATGATCACGATTTTGGACCCAATGATTCTGATCGTTCTTACTTATTAAAAAATGATGCCTTAGATGCATTTAAGATGTTTTGGGCCAACCCTTCTTATGGACTTACGGGAGATAAAGATGGTATCTGTTCTAGTTTTAAATGGAATGATTGTGAATTCTTCTTGCTTGACAACAGATACTTTAGATCCCCTAATCGACGAAAAAACACAGAGCACACGATTCTAGGAAAAGAACAATTAGAGTGGCTGCTTGATGCACTTAGTTATTCAAAAGCTAGCTTTAAATTCGTAGTAATTGGGGGACAAGTTGTAAACGATGCAGCGGTCTATGAAAACTATGCTAATACGCATGCAGAGGAAAGAGACTATCTCTTAAAAAGCATACAAAAAGAAGGAATTAAGAATGTAGTTTTCTTGAATGGAGACAGGCACCACACTGAATTATCAGCACTTCAAGATGATAAAGCCCCAATTATTTATGACTTCACGGTTTCACCGCTTACCTCAGGGGCTCATGATGCCTTAGATGAACCAAATTCGCATCGTATTGAAGGTACACACGTTGCAGAACGCAATTATGGTCTGATAGAAGTTAGCGGAACCCGAACAGCTCGTGTGCTTAAGCTTATAATTAAAAACAAATCAGGTGATACACTTTGGGAAAGGGTTATCAATCAAAAATAAAAAAAAGCCAGGCTTCAAGTCTGGCTTTTTTTATTCCTTAGTATATTTCCATCGTCTATGAGACCATAACCAATCTGATGGCTGCTCTTGTATCTTTTCTTCTAAGACTGACATATATTTTTGGGTAATTGCTGAAGGGGAAGTTGCCGCTGCATTTAATTCTAATGGGCTAAAAACCACCTCGTAGTAACCACGTCTAAGGCGTTCTATATGCATGTAATATACTGGGTAATCAAACTTACGTGCATAATGGTCAGCTCCATGCAGACAGGCCGTGTCACGCCCTAAAAACTTTACCCATTGTGCTTTTTTCCGACTTGAAGGATGCTGGTCGGACATCATAATGTATGCAGTAGGAGTTTTTGGAGGATTATTCATTGCTTCCCTAGTCTTACTTATAGGATTTAAGATCAAGCCAAACCGAGATCTCCTTTTCCCAACAAATCGTTCGATCAAGGCAGCTCTTAGGGGTTTGTACACACCAATAATCTGATGCTTCAATGGGAGTGGCAAACTCAAAACAGCCCATTCCCAATTTCCATAATGTGCTGGCATAAGCATGATATGTTCTCCTGCATTATAATGTTGCTCTAATAATTCAGGGTTTCTGTAAACAAATCTCTTTTTGAGGCTGCGCTCAGACATAGAGTAGCCTTTTAAGCCTTCTAGTAGAATATCGGCAAGGTGTTTGTAAAAGCCTTTTGTCAAATTTAAATACGCACTTTGACTAAGGTCAGGAAAGGATTTTTTTAGATTTTCATGGACAACCTTTTTTCGGTATCCAACCAATCGATATAAAATAAAAGATACCCCGTCAGCAATAAAAAACAAAACTGCAAAGGGCATAATTCTAAACAAGAAAACAACTATCCTAAAACCAAGTAATCCAAAATATTGCATAATTCTTTCCCAACTTTATTGACTGCAATCTACGTTGTTTTTTGTATCCTTGTAATATCAAGCCTAGGTAATTTTAAAACAAAAAACTAAAGATGCTCAATTTCGCCGATGCAAGAATAGCACTCCTGGCAGCTCACAGAGTTGGTAACAAAAGTAAAAAGGAAGCAAACTTCATATCGCAAGAATTAATCCAAATGAATGACGTACTCGAAGATGTCATGTTCAGATTCTTTGTAAAGCCCTTAAAGAAGTCCTATGATAAATATCAATTTACGCATCATGCTGAGATAGAACACAATGAGCTCTACCAATATTGCAAAAAAATCTTTCAAGATCAGACCAACCTACTTGAACAATCTGCACATATCCTCAATCACCTTTATGAACAATCCGATCATCCGAATATCAAAACCGGTGAATTATATGTAGCATTCTTCCGAGATATTCAAGCGGATGATGAAATGCTGACCGGTATTGGAATATTTAAGACGGAAAAACGATCAAAATTCCTCAAAATCAATGAAGAAAACAATGCTCTAGGCATAGAGGCCTATGAAGGCATCCTTGCAGAAAAAATGGACAAAGGTTGCATCATTCTTAATTCGGAGGAGCAAGATGGATACAAGATCTATACCTACGACAACAACAACTACGATACGCAATACTGGACAAACAGATTTTTAAATGTTGTTCAAATCGCAGATGATCACTTCCACACCAAACAGTATGTTGACCTTTGCTCTGCCTTTTCAGAATCCGTTATAGCACCTTTGCAAGATCAATCTAAGAAAGTTGACTTCCTCTCAAGATCTTCTGAATACTTCAATAACCATGATTATTTTGATGTTGATGAATTTGCAACTGAGATGATGCCCAGTCAACAAGCGAAAGATCAATTCAATGACTGGAGAGAAGACTTTGGCCTAGAAGAGGTCGAACAATTCAGTATTTCAAAACCAGGCTTCAGAGAAGCTAAAAAAGCATTTAAAGGCCTAATTCAGTTGGATACAGAAATTGAAATAAAAATCGGCCTGAAGAACCCCGAAGAGAAAGAAAAATTCATTGAAAGAGGCTTTGACGCAGAAAAGGGCATGAGCTTTTATAAAGTCTATTTCAACGAAGAATTTTAAGTGGAACTAAACCCACCTCTTTTTCTATTTATCTATATGAGTTTTTTAGTATAAAAAAACATTTTAAGCATTTGTAAGAGCGCTCGATTTTTTTCAGATTAGATTCTTTTAAAATCAAGCATTCCGAAGGCCTAAAATTGATATAAAGTCAGTAAAATTTTGTAATTTTACTTAATGGATAACGCAGAAAAGAATATGTCGGAAAAGAATAACTACGATGCGGGTAATATAACCGCACTGGAAGGCTTAGAAGCAGTGAGAAAACGTCCTGGGATGTACATTGGTTCTACCGATTCAAAAGGTCTCCACCACCTAGTATGGGAGGTGATAGATAACTCGATAGATGAACACCTTGCTGGACATTGTTCCAAGATCCAAATGATCGTCCACAAAGACAATTCCATAACCGTAAAAGATGACGGTCGTGGTATCCCTGTGGGAATGCATCCAAAATTAAAAAAATCCGCTCTTGAAGTTGTAATGACTGTATTGCACGCAGGTGGTAAATTTGATAAAGATACCTACAAGGTTTCTGGTGGTCTGCACGGTGTAGGTGTTTCTTGTGTAAACGCTCTATCTTCAAAGCTTATAGTTGAGGTCCACAGAGATGGAAAGGTTTATGACCAAGAATACAAGCAAGGTAAGCCGCAATACGATGTAAGAGAAACGGGTACTACTGATATTACAGGTACCTTTGTAACGTTCTATCCAGATCCTGAGATTTTTGAATCACTAGTATATAACTTCGATATACTGGCGACAAGAATGCGTGAGCTGTCATATCTAAACCAAGGGCTTACACTTACTATAGAAGATGAACGCGAACAAGATGAAGAAGGTGCATTCAAAGAAGAGACCTTCTATTCAGAAGGTGGTCTCGCTGAATATGTAAACTTCCTTGACGCAGCAAGAACAAACCTTATTGAACAACCAATTCATGTAATAGGTAAGGAAGAAAATGTAGAGGTAGAGGTTGCTATGCAATACAACACTTCTTATTCTGAAAATCTATACTCTTTTGTTAACAATATTAATACTAGAGAAGGTGGTTCTCACGTAAATGGATTTAAGCGTGCCATCAATCGACTGTTTAAAGCTTACGGCGAACAAGAAGGCTTATTCAAAAAATTAAAATTCGCAATAGCGGGTGAGGATTTCCGAGAAGGTTTGACTGCTATCGTATCTGTTAAGGTACCAGAGCCACAATTTAAAGGTCAGACAAAAGGCGAATTAGGAAACTCTGAAGTCACAGGTATCGTATCACGAGTAGTTGGTGATATTCTAAAACATTGGTTGGAAGAAAATCCACTTAAAGCTAAAAAGATCATCGATAAAGTGATCATCGCGGCGACAGCAAGGCATGCTGCTAGAAAGGCAAGAGAAATGGTTCAACGTAAGAATGTTCTTACAGGATCAGGTTTGCCCGGGAAGCTTGCTGATTGTGCTTCCAAAAATCCAGAAGAATCAGAAATATACTTAGTAGAGGGAGATTCAGCAGGTGGTACAGCCAAACAGGGAAGAGATCGTCACACAATGGCTATTTTGCCGTTGCGTGGTAAGATCCTTAACGTGGAAAAAGCAATGGAACATAGGATCTATGAAAATGAAGAGATCAAAAATATGTTTACTGCTTTAGGTGTAAAAATCGCTGAAAATGATCTAGGTGAGCGCGTTTTGAACATAGACAATCTAAGATACCATAAGATTATTATCATGTGTGATGCCGATGTCGATGGATCACACATTACCACTTTAATACTTACCTTCTTCTTCAGATATATGCGTCCTCTAATCGAAAAAGGATATATCTATGTGGCTCAACCGCCACTATATATGGTGAAAAAAGGAAAGCAATTCCGCTACTGTTGGAACGATCAAGAACGAGAAGAAGCTATAAGTGCTTATTCAAACGGCAAAGAAGACAACAGTGTAAAAATACAACGCTATAAAGGTCTTGGAGAGATGAATGCTGAACAACTCTGGGAAACAACAATGGATCCAGATACCAGAATCATCAAACAAGTCCACATCGAAGATGCCTTTGAGAGTGACCGAATCTTTTCCATGCTCATGGGAGATGAAGTGCCTCCGAGAAGAGCGTTCATCGAGGCAAATGCTAAATATGCAAATGTTGATGTATAATAAGAAAGGCGGATTTTATCCGCCTTTTTTATTTGTAATGCCCAAAAAACAGACCAAAGACCCATTTTACGATTTATTCAAAGAGCACCTAGGTATTTTAAATAAATTATTCATTGCCGAAAAATCCCGCTCACACAACTATGAATAACTATTATGAAATTAAAGAATTCCCTAGCTAGGACTTTTCTCTTTATTGTTTCCATTGCTTTTGCACAATCACCAGGAGGTATTAGTGCTGACTTATCTTCCTGGTTTAAACCAGATGCAAATATAACTATGAACAATGCAAATAAAATTTCACAATGGCAATCAACAGACGGCGTGGTGGAACTGAATTATACTATGACATAGGTCCTTCGTTAATAGCTAGTGGATCAATAATAACAATAGGCTCTATTGATGCCGTGCAAACACCTATGCCGCTTGAACTACTTAGCTTTACACAAAGAGAGACGGATACAGAATCCGAACTACTCTGGTTAAGTAGTAATGAGGAAAACTTTAGTCACTTCGAACTTCAAAGCTCATCTGATTTAACAAATTGGACTGTGAAAGCGAGAATAAACGGTAAGGGAGGCAATCAAATCAATACATACAACTATACATTAGCAGACCAGCAAATGTGCTCAAGTACGTAAGATTGAAACTAATTGATTATGACCTAAGTCATGAATTCTCAACCATATTGAGGATCAATCCGCTTAGTAAGGAAAATCCACTTAGTATATTTCCAAATCCAGCAGCCAATCAAGTAAATTACAAATTAAAGGGCTCTTCAGGTAGGATAGACATTTTTAACCTACAAGGTCAAGGTGTCTTATCGATGAAACTAAAATCGGGAGAAGGTGTCATAGATTGTAGCCATTTGGATAAAGGCATGTATCTAATACAATTTAATTCCTCTGGTCTTATAAACACTAAAAGGCTTATTCTAAATTAAAGTGCCGCACTAATAATTATTGATATCCAGGTAATTTTGAAGACTAAAAAAAAGGCTTCAAACCTTGCGTGGATATTAAATAATATATGTCCGCTGCTTGCCAAAAAAAGGCATTAATAAACCAAAAAAAGGCATTTATACGCCAATTACAGTATGAATAGTTGATTTTATAGATTTTATTAAACCTTAGAATAATTTCAATCTTAACTTAGTCTAACTTATCGCATACCTTCTACATTAGGTATAACTGCACACCACTTCACTAATTTATTAGATACTAGACAAACCCCTAAAG